>NZ_JBYIRM010000050.1:0-44254 GCF_057708105.1 Actinacidiphila sp. bgisy144
CCCCCCCCCCCCCCCCCCCCCCCCCCCCCCCCCCCCGCCCCCGTACGGGTGGCTGTGCGTCAGTCCTGGTGGACGATGTTCGTGCCCGGGCCGCCGGACAGGAAGTCCGTGTCGGGGCCGCCGTAGAGCTGGTCGTCGCCGCTGTTCCCGTACAGGGTGTCGGCGCCGCTGTTGCCGTAGAGGACGTCGTCGCCCTTGCCGCCGTACAGGTAGTCGTCGCCCTTCCCGCCGTAGAGGTGGTCGTTGTCGTCGCCCCCGTACAGGTCCTGGCGGCCGTCGCCGCCGTACAGGTAGTCGTTGCCCGCGCCGCCGTCGGCGGAGGTGCCGCTGCCGTCGGCGTAGATCGTGTCGTTGCCGTTGTTGCCCTGCGCGATGGCGCCCGCGGAGGTGTGGATGACGTCGTTGCCGTCGTCGCCGCGCACCACCGAGTACCTGCCGGCGGTGAGCTGGTCGTCGCCGGTGCCGCCGTTGATGTCGTTGCCCTGCACCGAGCCGGTCTCGGTGTAGGTGTCCTTGCCCGCGCCCAGGTCGATCCCGGCGAAGTAGTACGTCTGGCCGGTGGTGTTGTCGTACGCGGCGGTGTCGTCCTCGTCGCCGAGGTCGACGTTCAGGGCCGCGTACGGGTCCTGGCTGTCCAGGGTGGTGACGGTGCAGGAGACCTTGGTGTGGTCGGTGCCGCTGGGATACGTGCAGCCGTCGCCCGCGGTGATCGTGACGTCGTCGTCGATCACGTAGGTGATCTCGGTGGAGCCCGCGGCCTGGGTGGCGGTGATCGTCACCTTGTTGACCTGGCCCGCGGCGGCCGTGTAGTCGATCGCGTGGTCGGACGGGCTGAAGGCGGCGGTGGCCGGCGCCGCCGCGCTCGCCGGCCCGGCGGCGAGGAACGTGGCGGCCAGGCCGCTACCGAGTGTGAGCGTCAGCGCCGACGCGGTACGCAGCGCCCGGCGGCCGGAGAAAGGGGAGGACATCGCACAACCTCACTGGTGGGTATCGGTGGCTTACGGGTGCTTGTGACTCACCGAGTTCGCGGTTGGTTGTATGCGGCCTGCTCGTGAATGCGGCGCCGGGTGCGGTGCGCGGGGCTGCGGAGACCCGGTGAACTGGGGTGTTGTGCGGGGCATTTACCGGTCGGCGCATTGTGTTAAGGCGTAATTGGGCGGGAATTCATCGGCGGCGGCGGGCTGTGCGGATGAATTCGGGTGTGGACATGGGCGATCGGCGGACGTGTTCGGCGGGGGCGGGGTGCGGGAAAAGGCGCGCGCGGGCAACTCGGCTCATCCGGCGGCGTGGTGACTTTCGGTCACTGTTACGCGTCGTCGCGGGGAGCCGTGGTGGCCGTCAGGGACGTCGTGTTGGCGGTGTTCGCGGCGTTCGCGACCTCCGCCGCCTGGCGGCGCCGGCCCTCGGCGACCGCGGCGGCGACGAACGACGCGACCAGCGGCCGCTGGTCGAGCTGCGACCAGGCGACGACGAGCCGGCTCGGGGGCGCGTCGACCACCGGCACGCACACCAGCCCCGGGTAGACCGGGCCGACGAGCGAGCGCGGCAGCACCGCGATGGTCCGGCCGAGCAGGATCATCTGGACCAGCTGCGGCACATCCGCGATCTCCGGCCCGGCGGCGGAGCGGTCGGGCTCGCCGGGCACCGCCGGCCACGGCACCCCCTTCCAGCGCGGCAGCGGCTCGCCCGCGAGGTCGGCCCCCCGCACCTCGGCGCGCCCGGCCAGCCGGTGGCCGCGGGGCAGCAGCGCGACCCGCCCCTCCACGTACAGCGTCTCGCTGGCGAGCCCGGTCAGGTCGTCGAACGGCGCGTACAGCAGGGCCAGGTCCGCCCGGCCGTCGCGTACGTGGTCGGCGCGGTCGGTGGCGCCGCCGAACACGACCTCCACCCGGCGCGCGTCGGGCTGCTCGGCGTACCCGGCGAGGATGCCGGAGAGCAGGTTGGCGTCGCCGCCGGGCTTGATCACCAGCCGCAGCCGGGTGCGGGCGTCGCCCGCGCGGCGGGCGGCCTCGGCCGCGGCGCCGACCGCGGTGAGCGCGTGGCGGCCGTGCCGCAGCAGCGCCTCGCCCGCCGGGGTCAGCGCCACGTGGCGGCTGGAGCGGACCAGCAACTGCACGCCGAGCCGCGCCTCGACCCGCCGGACCGCCTTCGACAGCGCCGGCTGCGCGATGGACAGGCGGGCCGCGGCCCGGCCGAAGTGCAGTTCCTCGGCGACCGCGACGACGTACTCGAGTTCTCGTGTCTCCAGCTCGACCATGCCTCCAGGTTATCGCCGAAGAACCGATCGATCTTGGACTTCCGCCGCCGGCCGGAGTTCGATGGACCACATGATCCAGCACACGATGATCGTCTCGTTCAACGACCCCGTACCCGACGCCGACCTGGACCAGTTCCTGGCGGACATGGAAGAGCTGATGCGTGCCTCCGGGCAGCTGAAGGGTTTCGCGGCCCGGCACAACATCCGCGTACCCGCCGACGACCACAGTCCGGTCTTCGCGGCCACCGCGATCGTGCGGTTCGAGCTCGCCGACGTCGAAGCGCTCAACGCCGCCTTCCAGGCGCCGGGGCTGGAGGACCTGATCGGGCGCTGGCAGGCGCGCTACCCGTACCGGGTCGTCTGGGCCAACCACGAGCCGCTGGACTGACGGCGGGCGGCCGTCCTCGGCAGGCGGGGACGGCAGGCCGCGGGGGCCGTGGCGCGATCGGCGTCGCGGCCCCCGCGGTGTCCGCCCGGGCCGGGGTCCTGCCGGTCCGGGAGCATCGCGGGGCGCGGGGTTCGTACGGGCGGGGAGCCGTACGGCCCGGCGTCCTACGGCCCGGCGTCGTACGGGTCCGGGCCGGGACGCGGGGAGGCGCGGTGCGGCCCGGGCCCGTACGGGCGCCGGTTCCTACCGGGTCGGGACCCCGGCGAGCACTTCGGCCGCCGCCACGCCGGACGCCGCGGTGGCGCCGTGGGTGAAGACCCGGACCGCGCCCGCGCCGGAGTCGTCCGGCAGCCCCATCTCGACGACGACGGCGTCCGGGCGCGCGGCGGTGAGGTCCGCCAGCGCCCGGCCCATCCACTTGTTGCGCGCGGCGTCCCGGACGACGACGACCAGCGGGCGGCCGACGGCGGGGGCGAGGGCGTGCTCGTCGAGGACCTCGGGCCGGTCGGCGAGCTGCTGCGGGTGGACCCGGACGAAGGTGGTTCCGGGCAGCCGTTCGCGCAGCGGCACGGCGACGCCCCAGGGGGTCTCCTTGCCGATCGCGAGGTTGGTGGCCGGCACCAGCTCCACCACGTGCGGCGCGGCGGGCAGCGGCAGCGCGCCCTGCGCCGGGCCGGCGACCCGGACGGCGCGGCGGGCGGCGGCGTAGCCGATGTCGCGGCTGACCGGGTCGACCGGCACGGACCGGGACAGCCCGCTCGACCAGCCGGCGAACTCCCGTACCCGGCCGGAGGCTTCGGCGAGCCGGTCGGCGGCCAGGGCGCCGGTGCGGACCGCGTCGGCGAGCGCGCCGGCGAGCAGCTCGAAGGTGTCCTCGCCGGCGTGCTCGCCGCCCACGCAGATGGCGTCGGCCCCGGCGGCGATCGCGCGTACGGTCGCGCCGTCGATGCCGTACCGGTCGGTGACCGCGCCCATCTCGATCGCGTCGGTGACGATCAGGCCGTCGAAGCCGAGCTCCTTGCGCAGCAGGTCTTCCAGGATGCGCCGGCTGAGGGTCGCCGGGACGTGCGGATCGTACGCGGGCACCAGCAGGTGGCCGCTCATGACCGCGCGCACGCCCGCGTCGATCGCGGCGCGGAAGGGCGGCAGCGCCTGGGCGGCGATGGTGTCCGGGTCCGCTTCGTAGCTCGGCAGGCCGTGGTGGGAGTCGACGGCGACGTCGCCGTGGCCGGGGAAGTGCTTGGCACACGCGGCCACCCCGCCGGACTGGAGGCCGCGCACCCAGGCGGCGGCGTGCCGGGCCACCCGGTCGGGCTCGACGCCGAAGGACCGGACGCCGATGATCGGGTTGTCCGGGTTGGAGTTGACGTCCACGCTGGGCGCGTAGTCCAAGGTCACCCCGGCGGCGTGCAGTTCGCGGGCGAGGTCCCGGGAGACGGCCTCGGTCAGCTCCGTGTCGTCGACGGCGCCGAGGG
Source organism: Actinacidiphila sp. bgisy144 (assembly GCF_057708105.1). Taxonomy (NCBI): domain Bacteria; kingdom Bacillati; phylum Actinomycetota; class Actinomycetes; order Kitasatosporales; family Streptomycetaceae; genus Actinacidiphila; species Actinacidiphila sp. bgisy144. The sequence goes on from NZ_JBYIRM010000050.1 coordinate 4,121, forward strand.
CGAAGCTGCCCGGCCGGGTGGAGCCGGTGGCGGACTCGATCCGGGTGACGTCGCCGGCCTCCTCGTCGATCGCGATGATCAACGACGGGTTCGCGGCGCGCAGTTGGGCGGTCAGCCGGGCGACCTGCTCGGGCGAGGCGATGTTGCGGGAGAAGAGCACGACCGACGACAGGCCGTCAGCGATGGCCCGCAGCACCCAGTCGGGCGCCTCCGTGCCGACGAACCCCGGCTGGAGGACGGAGAGCGCGAGCGCTCGCAACTCGTTGCTCTGCTTGCTGGTGGACACCAACTTGCTGGCGGGCATCAACGGGGCCTTTCGCGTGGGGCCGACGCACCGACCGCATCCGGCGGGTGATTGGTACAGACCAACGGATACTGGCTCAGCCGTTCGGGGGTGTCAAGGAGATGGCCGTGCGCCGCCCGTCCTCACTTCGGGTGCGGGGGTGATCGCGGAACGCGACCAAAGTGCGAGGTGGGGCGCGGATATTCACCAAGCGGCCGGTTGACAGCTCCAGTTGGTCTAGTCCAACTTAGGAGGGCGCGAGTTCAGCGAGCGGCACCCGTTGCACAAGTGACGACGGATGCGCGGGTCGACTGGCGAAGCACCGGCCCACCCCGGCATCCGTGCTGCCCTGTCCCGCTGGACCCGCACAGTCGAAAGGCCCACGTGTGCACCCCCCATCGCGCGGCGGACCGCTCAGGAACTTCCACCCTTGGAGCGACTGTTTTGATGGCGCCTCAGAGCCCGTTCCGGGCATCATCGGAGAACCCGTACTACAGCTCGGACGGCGAGATCTACAGCGCCGCCGTGCCGCTGCGCGACATCCGCAAGACGCAGAAGCTGCGCGTGCTGTCCGACGAGGACTTCGCCTTCTGGCAGAAGTACGGCTACGTGGTGGTCGAGCAGGCGATCCCCGCGGCCGCCGCGCAGGAACTGCTCGACTTCGCCTGGGACTTCCAGGGCCTGGACCCGAAGCGGCCCGAGACCTGGTACGAGGAGCGGGAGTTCCGCTCCGACCTCGACCGTGAGCTGCACATCTACGGCTTCGTCGAGGCCTACCAGCACCAGCTGATCTGGAACAGCCGCCAGGCGCAGCGGGTCTACGACGCGTTCGTGGACGTCTGGGACTGCGAGGAGCTGTGGGTCACCCTGGACCGGCTCAACCTCAACCCGCCGAACATCAAGAACCGCGACCGCGCGCTCATCGCGCCCACCGAGCGCGGCTTCGACATCCGACTGCACTGGGACATCGACAGCACCCTCGAGGTGCTGCCGCAGCGCGTGCAGGGCATCATCGCGCTCGCCGACACCGGGCCCGACCAGGGCGGCTTCCAGTGCTGCCCGGAGCTCTTCCACAGGTTCGACCAATGGAAGACGACGCAGCCGGAGGACCGCGACCCGATCCGGCCCGACATCGACACCGACCAGTACCCGGTCATCCGGCCGGAGCTGCGCGCCGGCGACCTGCTGATCTGGAACGGCGCGCTGGCGCACGGCGTGGCGCCCAACACCTCGGCCGACGGCGTCCGCGCCGCGCAGTACCTGTCGATGATGCCCGCGCTGGAGAGCCACGAGGAGCTGCGCCGCTCCCGGATCGAGTCCTGGCGCACCCTCAGCACGCCGGAGTGGAACGCGACGCTCGTCGGCGACGCCGACAAGCACGAGTCGCTGCGCTACGGCCCGGCCGAACTCACCGAGCTGGGCGAGAAGCTGCTCGGGCTGCGGTCCTGGCACCCGAAGGGCACCGCGGCTGGTGACGTGGCCGGTGCCGTGGCCGGTGCCGCGACCAATGGTGCGACCGGTGGCGCCGAGGACCGGGCCGACCACGCCGCCGCGGTGGCGGCCGGGGAGTCCGGAGAGTAGCGATGCGCCGAATCTGCCTTGCGCTGCCCACCAACAGATCCTGCCTGCCGGCGATCTCCGCACTGCACGACGAAGCGGTGTACGCCGTCACCCACTTCGACGTCGAAGTGCATGTGCTGGTCCTCGACTCCTGCGGGCCGCTGGAGTTCGGGCAGCACGCGGCAGCCGTCCGCGCGCTGCCCGCGACAGCCGGTGTCGTCACCCACCACCTCGGGGAGGCGGAGCAGCGGGAGTTCCTGCGGCAGGTGATCGCCGCCTCGGACGCGGACAAGCCCGAGGTGCTGCTCGACCTGATGCTCCCGGCGGCGCTGTCCTACGGCGCCTGCACCAACCGCGCGTTCCTCGTCGCGGCGGCGCTCGGCTGCACCTCGGTGCACCGGCGGGACTCCGACAGCAGGTACCAGGTCGTCGCCGGAACGGCCGGGCCGCACGGGGCGATCACCGAGCCCGGCGCGGACGGCGGGCGGTCGCTGACGGCGTACCCGATCCACCACGAACTGCTCACCCTCGGCCGGAGCGCCGCCGACGCGGCCGGCTCCGTCACCACCGTGGACCTCGACCCGCGGCACGCCGGCAAGCCGGTGTCGATGGTGGGTGCCTCCTTCGTCGGCGAGATGTCCGTGGACATCGCGGAGATGCGCGCGATCGACGCCGACGCCTACCGCGAAGTCGTCGGCCTGTGGGCGCCCTTCGACTGGAGCGCGGAGCAGAAGGCGGAGTTCGCCGACGACTCCTTCCGGGGCGCGGGCACCGAGCAGTTCACCGCCGACCACTCGCTGCTCACCCATGTCGATCCCATGCGCGTGGACATGTGCAACATCGCCTTCCACGGCGTGCAGGAGGCGGTGCCGCTGCTCCCGGCGACCGACACCATCGGCAGCGACTACTTCCTCATCCACCTGGTGCACGACGCGACGCTGCCCGGTGTGCTGCACAACCGGAACATCGTCAACTTCTACACCCCCGAGCGCCGGACCGGCCCCGGGTTCACCGCCTACCAGACCCGGTTCGCGAAGTTCTTCCTGTCGATGCTCTACCTGAACTTCGTCTACGACCGGATGGAGCGGGCCGGCGAGGCACTCCTCGACGACCGGCACCAGGTCAGGACCGAGGCGGTCGTCGAACTGCTGTGGGAGAGCAGCCGGCTGGACCAGACCGAGAACGTCCGGCGGCTCGAGGTGCTGGACCGCGCCTACCGCCGGCTCGGCGGCAGGTACGCGGAGTTCGCGGACGTGCTGGCCGCCGGCCGGGCCCGGCTGCTCGACGAGGCCAGGCGCGACATCGAGGAGTTCGCGGTGCTCACCGAGGTCTGGCCGGCGCTGGTGCGCGGCGCGAGAACCACCGGACCGGCCCTGCTCCAGCGGCAGCCGGACTGACGTCGGTGATCTACGACGAGACGCTGCTCGCCGCACTGGCGGCGGCCGACGAGGACCGGATCGTCTTCGACCTGAGCGGCATCGAGGACCGCTACGCGTCCCTGCTGGCCGAACTGCCCGGCGTCGCCGTGCGGTTCGCCCTCAAGGCGTGCCCGGTGGACGAGGTGCTGGACTGCCTGGCCCGCAAGGGCAGCGGGGTGGACGCCGCGAGCGTGCCGGAGATCGAGCAGGCGCTGCGCGCGGGCGTGCCCCCGGAACGCATCCACTACGGCAACACGATCAAGTCCGACCCGGACATCGCGCGGGCCCACCGGCTCGGCATCCGGGACTTCGCGACCGACAGCCCGCAGGACGTCGCCGCGCTCGCCCGGCATGCGCCGGGCGCCCGGGTCTTCTGCCGGCTGGCGACCGACGGCGGCGGCGCGCTGTGGGGGCTGAGCCGGAAGTTCGGCTGCTCGGCGCGCGACGCGGTGGCCGTGCTGGAGCAGGCCCGCGCCGCGGGCCTGGTGCCGGCCGGGCTGTCCGTGCACGTCGGGTCCCAGCAGATGACCGCCGGGGCGTGGCGCCGGGCGTTCGACCAACTCACCGAGGTCATCGCCGAGCTGGCCGGGAACGGGATACGGCTGCGGTACATCGACATCGGCGGCGGCCTGCCCGCGCTGGGCTATCTCGACGAGCGCGGCGAGGTGCTCGACCCGCCGCTGGACAAGATGTTCGCGGTGATCCGGGAGGGCATGCAGCGCTGCCGGGACGTGGGCGGCCCGCTGGAGTTCGTGGTCGAGCCCGGCCGCTACCTCGTGGCCGACCACGGCGCGGTCCGGGCGCACGTGGTGCGGATGTCGCTGCGGCACACCGCGGCGGGCGAGCCGCACCACTGGCTCTACCTGAGCTGCGGGAAGTTCAACGGCCTGTACGAGATGGACGCGCTGCAGTACCGGCTGGTCTTCCCCGGCCGGCGAGGCGGCCCGTACGTCCAGGCGACCGTCGCGGGCCCCACCTGCGACAGCGACGACGCGTACCCGGGCGGCCACCGGCCGGTCCAGGTACCCGCGGGGATCGCGTCGGGCGACCCGGTGTGGGTGCTGTCCAGCGGCGCCTACGCGGTCAGCTACATGACGCAGGGCTTCAACGGCTTCGGCCCGCTGCCGTGGACGTGCGTACGGCGGGCGGAGGACGGGCGCCCGGCGGAAGGCGCGGTGCGGGGTGCGGGTGTGGAGCCGGCGGCAGGGCCGGGTGCGGGGGCAGGGGCGGAGCCGGGTGCAGGGACGGGCGGCGGATGAGCGGCGACGCGGCCGGCGTGCGGGTCCGGCGGATCGCCGCGGGGGACTGGGACGCGATCGTGGACCTGGAGGCCGGCACGTACGCGGCCGCGGGCCTGTCCGAGGGGCGGGCGGCGCTGGAGTCCAAGGCGCGGGTCTCCCCGGACACGTGCTTCGCCCTGGAGTGGGCGGCGGGCGGGCCGGGGCAGCGGGGCCCGTCGGGCGGGCCGCGGCAGCCGGGCGGGCCGGGGCCGCGGCTGGCCGGCTACCTGCTGGCGCTGCCCTACCCGGAGGGCGCCTACCCGGGCCTCGCCGACCGCGAGAGCGCCGCGCACGCCTCGCGCCACCTGCACTTGCACGACATGGTGATCGCCGAGCACGCCCGCGGCCGCGGCCTCGGCCGGCGGCTGCTCGGCCGGCTCACCGCGGCCGCCCCCGCCCAGGGCTACGACCGGATCTCGCTGATCGCGGTCGCCGGCAGCCACACCTTCTGGTCCGCCAACGGCTTCGCCGCCCGCCCCGGCGCGGTGGACGTCCACGGCTACGGCCCGGACGCCGTGTACATGACGATGCCGCTGCCGCACCGGACACCGGCCCGAGACGAAGTGGGATGAGCCCGATGCTGCGCGTTCACGATCCGTTCCGCCGCGGCCAGACGGCCACGGCCGCACTGTTCTTCTCGCTGGGCTTCCAGTACGCGACCTGGGCGGCGCGGCTGCCCGCGATCAAGTCGCACCTGGACCTGACCGCCGCCGAGGTGGGCCTGCTGCTGATGGCCACCGGCATCGGCGCGGTGGCGACCTTCCCGGTGGTGGCCGTGCTGATGCGGCGGCTGGGCTCGCGCACCCTCGCGCTCGGCTCCGCCGCGTGCCTGGCACTGCTGCTCCTGGCGATGTCGGCGCTGCCGGACTACCCGGTGGCGCTGCTGGTCATGCTCTGCGACGGCGCCCTGGTCGGCGCGCTGAACGTGTCGATGAACGCGCAGGGCGCGGCGCTCGAGGCCGTCCACGAGCGCAACGCGATGGCGCGGTTGCACGCCGTCTTCAGCGGCGGCTCGCTCGTCGCGGCGCTGCTGGCGTCGGCGATGAACTCCCTGACGTCCACGCTGGTCGTCCACTTCGCGGTCGCCGCCGCGCTGATCCTGCTGCTGCTCGGCCTCGCCCGGGAGGGCCTGCTCACCCGGGACCAGCAGCCGGCGGAGAAGACGGAGCCGGGCGAGCAGGGGGAGCCGGGGGAGAACGGGGAACCGGGGGCGCGCCCGCGCGGACGGCGGTGGACCCTGCCCTCGCGCGTGACGCTGTGGCTGGGCGCCGCGATGGTGTTCGGCACGGTGACCGAGGGCGCCATGAACGACTGGTCCGCCCTGTACATGAAGGACGTCGCCAAGGCGTCGGCCGAACTGGCGCCCATGGGGATCGCGGTCGTGTCGGTGATGATGGTGCTCGCCCGGGTCTTCGCCGACTCCTGGCGCAGCCGCTGGGGCGACGGCCCCATCGTCCGAGGCGGTAGCGCGCTCGCGGCCGTCGGCCTCGCGCTGGCGCTGCTCAGCGGGGGAGTGGCGCCCGCGCTGATCGGCTTCGCGTGCGTGGGCCTTGGCATCGCGTCGGTCACCCCCTGCGTGTACGTGGCCGCCGCGAAGAACGGCTCGGACGCGCTCACCGTGGTGGCCACCATGGGGACCACCGGGCTGCTCGCCGGGCCGCCGCTGATCGGCTTCATCGCCAACGCCAGCGGGCTGGTCTGGGCGCTCGGCGTGGTCGCGGCGACCGCGATGCTGGTGTCCGTGTGCGCCACCCGCATCCGCTGGACCCCGGCCGCGGCCGAGCCGGAGACCATCGCCGAGGCGGGCGTACCGGCCGGCTCCGCCTGAGCGGCGGCCACCGTACGGGCACGGCGGTTCGCCGCCGTACGCCCGTTCCCGCCCGCCCCGGCGGCCCGACCTTTCACGGCGGTGCGGCTCGTCGCGCTAGCCTGATCGCGCTGCCGGCGGTCCGGTACGCGGGCGGGGAAGCGAGAGAGGGCAGGGGGCGAGCGCGGTGCAGGGTCCGGGTCGACGGGTGCCGCTGCCGCTGGCCGACGACCACGAGAGCTGGCGGACCGTGCGCGCCGAGCGCACCGTCCTCGCCGTCGCGCACAACGTCACCTCGGCGACCCGCCTGCTCGACCTGCTCGCCCTCTTCGACGGTGACCGGCGGGTCGAGACCGTCTTCACCTGCCCCGGCTCCTCGGCGCTGGACGGCGGCACCCTCGAACTGCTCCAGGACCGCGGTGCGCTCCTGGTGGGCTGGGAGGAGGCCAAGCGGCGGAAGTTCGACCTGGCCATCGCCACCAGCCGCGGCGGCGACCTCTACCACCTCCACGCCCCCCTGATCGGCACCCCGCACGGCGCCGGCTACAACAAACTCCTCGGCGGCGGCAGCGAGGCGTTCGGCCTCACCCGGGAGTGGCTGATGCACGACGGCCGCGTGGTGCCGTCCGCGATCGTGCTGTCCCACGACGAGCAGCGCGCCCGGCTCGCCGCGGGCTGCCCCGAGGCGCTGCCGCTCAGCCGGGTGGCCGGCGACCCCTGCTTCGACGAACTGGCCGCGAGCGCCCCCTTCAGGCCCGACTACCGGCACGCGCTGGGCGTCCGGCCCGGCCAGAAGCTCCTCGTGGTCTCCTCCACCTGGGGCAGGGACGCGCTGCTGGACGCCGACGACCCGGAACACGACACGCTGCGCCGGGCCCTGGCGGAGCTGCCGGCCGACGAGTACCGCGTGCTCGCCGCGATCCACCCCAACGCCTACTACGGCCACGGCGCGTGGCAACTGCACTCCTGGCTCGCCCCGCTGCTCACCTGCGGGCTGCTGCTGCCGCGCCCCGACACGCAGACGTGGAAGGCCGCGCTGGTCGCCGCGGACGCGCTGTGCGGCGACGGCGGATCGGTCACGCAGTACGGCGTGTCCCTCGGCCTGCCCACCGTCCTGGGCGCCTTCGCCGACAGCCGCAGCGCGCCCGGCTCGCCCATGGCGCGGCTCGCCCGGGCGGTGCCCAGGCTCTCCCCGCACCGCCCGCTGCCGGCCCAACTGGAGGACGCCGCCCGCCGCCAGGCCGCCGACCGCGAACTGCCCTACCTGCGCTCCCTGGTCACCTCCCGCCCGGGGCAGGCCGCCGCCCTGCTGCGCGCCCTGTTCTACGAGCGGCTCGGGCTGCCCGAACCGGCCGCACCGGCCACCACCCGCGCCGTGCCCGTCCCCACCGGCGAAGGGGCGGCCGGACACCTCGCACCACGCCACTCACCCGTCCTGCCGCCCATGTACGTCACCGTGCCCCCCGACGGCACCCCCGCCGTCGTCCGCCGCTACCACGCCGCCCTCCAACGCCCCAGCCAGGAAGCCCACCTCGCGGACGCCCACCTCGTGGCCGACATCGACGACCCCGACACGCGCTGGCCCCGCGCCGCCGACGTCCTGGTCGTGCCCGCGCGCCGCGCGGCCGCCGCGGCGCAGGCCGCCGCCCGTTTCCCGGGGTGCGCGCTGGTCGCCACGGAAGAACCCGACGGGGGATGCGTGGCGCTGCTGACCCGCAGCGGCGCCCGGGTGCGCGCGACCTGGTCCGGGCCGCGCCCCTGGTGGGCCTGCGCGGCCCTGGCGGCCTCGGTCGTCTTCGACCGGGCGCTGTGCGGCACCCGCCCACCCGCGCAGGTGCCCGTCACCATCGGCGCGGACGCGCCACCCGCGCTCCTCACCCTCACCGTGCTCTGAACCGCGCCGCGCGTCCCGGCCGTACGCCCCGCGAGGCTCCCGGCCCGCGGCACCCGTGATGCGTCAGACGCCGTCCGGCCCCTCGCCCTCTCCCCGGCTCCGCCCCGGGTCCGGGTGGTCGGCCAGGCGCTGTTCCGCCTCGGCGGCCCGGGCGCTGTTGGCCGCGCGGAACAGCTCCGCCGCCTCCGCCCAGTCCCCGCGGGCCCGCCCCGCCTCGCCCCGGGCGTGCAGCAGATCGCCCCGGGAGAGCAGCACACCCGCGCGCTGGTAGCCGTGCCGGGGACCGCCCAGGCCCCCCACCGCCGTGGCGAACGCCGCCAGCGCCTCGTCGGTCCGCCCCGCCGCCACCAGCACCTCGGCCATCCGCGCGCTCGCCTTGGCCGCGTTGAACCGGTCCGGCCGCGGCGGCGCCAGGAACTCCTGACGGGCCGTCACCAGCACCGCCTCCGCGTCGGCATACCGACCCAGCCGCCCCAGCACCGGCCCGCGGTGCAGCGCGATGAGCGCCCGGCCGCGCGGGTGGTCCACGCCCTCCAGCGCCGCCAGCGCCGCGTCGAACCGCGCGAGCGCCTGCTCCGGGCGGCCGAGCCCGTCCTCCAGCTTTCCCAGTCCCTCCAGCACGCTGGACCAGGTGCGCCGCCATCCCTCGGCCTCCCGCGCCGGCGTTTCCGGGCGCGCCAGCGCCGGGCCGACCAGCTCCAGCGCCTGCTCGAACGCGCCGCGGGCCGCCTCCGGATCACCGGGACCCGACCGGTCGAGGTGCGCGAACCCCAGGCCGTACTGCATCCGGGCCAGCATCAGCAGGTCGCCGCGCTCCAGCGACTCCAGCGCCGCCCGGCACCCCAGGTCGTACACCTCGATCCAGTCCGAGTGGAACCCGCAGCGCAGATAGAACGTCCACAGGCCCTGCGCCAGCCGGCACGTCGCGTCATAGAACCACGGGTCGCGCGCCCCGGCCTCGTAGGCGGCCCGCACCGCGGCCCGCAGGACCTCCCGGCGCCGGGTCAGCGCCTCCACCAGGACGTCCTGCGCCTCCGCCGCCAGCGGCTCGTACCGGGCGTAGGCGCCCGGCGGGTCGTGCCGGTAGCGCGGCGACAGCCCGGCGTCGGTCCGCTCCGCCAGGTCCACGTAGTACCCGACGCAGCGCCGCCGTGCCGCCTCCCGCTCGGCCGCCGGCAGGTCCGCCCGCGCCCGCTCGGCCGCGTGCGCGTGCACCAGCCCGCTGATCACCCGGTACATCCCGCCGTCGACCCGCTCGACCAGGCTGGAGTCCCGCAGGGTGCGCAGCGCCTTCGCCCGGGTACGGCCACCGAGGTCCGGCGCCATCGCCGCCACCACGTCCTCGTCGAACTCCGCCGTCGGGTGCAGCCCCAGATACCGGTACACCTCCGCCGCCTCCGGGTGCCGGCGGCACAGCTCCCGGTACCCGGCGTCGAAGATCTCCGCGCCGCTGCGCTCGTCCACGTCGAAGGCTCCCAACCTGATCCCCGGGCGGCGGTCCGACAGCGCCGTGGCGAACTCGCCGATGCCGTACGGCTGGTCGAAGCGCATCTGCGCCCCGGCGATCCGCACCAGCAGCGGGTTGCCCTCGCAGACGCTGACCGCCTTGTCGATCTCCGCCTCGTGCGACGTCGCGTACGGGGCGAGCCGGCCGGAGCTGATCAGCAGCCGCCGGCTGTACTCGGGCAGCAGCGGCCCGACCTTGAACGCCGCCGCGTGCAGGTCCGACACGAGGCTGCGCATCAGCTCCCTGCCGGTCACCACCACCACGCCCAGCGGCGAACCGGGCAGCAGGTGGCGGGCCAGCGACGCCAGCGCGACATCCTCCAGCAGCACGAACACCGGGCCTTCGGCGGTGAGCTGCTGGAACTTCGCCACCTTCGCCGCCAGTTCCGACGGCACCTCCTCCACCGGCACGTGCAGCAGCCGGAACCACGTGTCGAGCACCGCGGCCGGGTCCGGCGGCGCCCCGTCGGCGTCCCGGGCCAGCACCGCGGACAGCTGCGGACCCGTGCCGAAGGTGTCCCGGTGCCGGAGCAGCCACTGCCGGGCCAGCGTGGTGAGCCCGATGCCGCGCGGCCCGTACAGGAACAGCAGCGTCGGCCCCGCCGCATCGCGGCCCGCCTCCCACGCGGCGTCCATGCCCCGCAGTTCCGCCTCGTGGTTCTCGAAGTCCGACACGGCGGACACCGGAATCCGGGGGAGCCGGCGGGCCCGGGCGTCGCGCGTGGCCGCGAGCAACTCTCGCACCTCGGCGGCCAGCGACGTCTGCTCGGCGGCGAGCGTGCCGAGCGTCTCGCGCAGGGCCTCCTCCACCCGGTCCCGCGCCTCGGCCGGCGAACCGGCCGCGCTCGCCGCCCGGGCGTCCTCCAGGTCGCCGAGCACCCGCGCGTCACCGTCGCCGCCCCGCAGCCGGAGCAACGCGGCCAGTCGCGGCTTCACCGCGGACCAGGCGTCGCTGAGCACCTCCCCGGCGAGATTCGTCAGCAACGACGCGATCTCCGGCTCCAACACGCCCAGCCCCCTCGGCTCGCCCAGTCGTGACCGACTGCCCGTACCCCGTCACCGTACGGTGTCGGCGCCGCCCACCTCCAGACGGCCGAGCCGGCGAGATCGAGCGCCGCGCAGGACGCGCCACGCACGCGGGCGGGACAAGGCCCCGGGCCGAGCGCCCTTTCCCGGCTTACCGGTTGCGGCCCGCGACCGCCCAGGAGGCCGCGGCTATACCGCCGGCCACCGCGAACACCGCCGGCCAGGCGCCGACCTTCTTCGCCAGCGGGTGCGACCCCGCGAACGCCACCACATAGGCCCCCGTGAGGACCGCCGCCTGCGTGGCCCCGCTGCTGCGCCGCCACTCGCGCGCCGCCACCACACCGGCTGCGGCCAGCGCCGCGCCGCCCAGCTCGCGCCGCCTGGTCCAGCGGGCCACTCCATAGCCCCCGATCAGTCCGGCTGCCGCCACGGCACCCGCGTTCACCCCGGCCATCACGTCCTCCTTCGCCCCGCGCCACGCCCGCGACCCGCGCCGCGGACCCCCCTTGATCTCGACTCCCCGAGACTAACCCTCGGCCCCTCCACCCCGTCGGCGGCCCGGTGGAAACCTGTGGACAACCCGTATCCGCCCTGGTCACACACCTGGCCACCCGCCTGCCACGTGCCTGCGACCCACCCGGCCACGGACCGCGCCGCCCACTGTGCGCACCGTGCGCGAAGCGGCCGCCGCCCCCCCGCGGCAGCGCCGCCGAGGGAATGGATTTGGCGAGCGGGCGTCCACCCCGTAAAGTGGTGTTCACCGACGCGGGGTGGAGCAGCTCGGTAGCTCGCTGGGCTCATAACCCAGAGGTCGCAGGTTCAAATCCTGTCCCCGCTACGAAACGAAGGGCCCGGCACAGTGTGCCGGGCCCTTCGCGCATGCCGACATGGCCGACGCGGCCTGCGCGGCCTACCCGTCCCCGTCTCCCGTGCGCCGCCGGGTCCCGACCGGCGGGCCGGGCGGCACGTCGCGGCCCGGCTGGTAGCGGGACCCCTGCCGTATCCGGTGCACGACGACGAGGACGTCCGCCACCGCGATCAGCGCGACGAACGCGCACACCCCCGCCCAGCCCGGCTGGCCCGCGAACGCGAACCCCACCGCGGCCCCGACGCCCCAGACCAGGCCGAGCAGGGCCAGCGCCAGCCGCAGCCGCAGCGCGCTGCGCGCCTTCGTCGGCTCGTATCCGGTCCTGGTGTTCCCGAACAACCCCGGGCGCACGGAGTTTCGCGGGCCCCCGGTCGTTCCCGGCCTCCCGGTCGTCCCCGGGCCGCCGGACGCCCCCGGGGTCCCGGAGTTCCGTGAAGCGGAGGTTCTGGACATGTGCCCGCCTCCTTGAAGAGCGCTCCACCCCTTCCCTTCCAGGGTCCACCCATCGGGCCCCCGCCGGAAAACCCGCACCGGCCGGCCGGGTCTGCGCGTAAGGTGCGGCAGCATGGTGGCGACGAGGGACCGCGGAGCCGTGACCGTCAGGGCGTACGAACCCGCGGACGCCGAGGCGGTGTGCGCGCTGTTGCGCGCCGAGGAGCCCCAGCAGGTCGCCACCCCGCGCAGCGTGCACGCGCAGGCGGTGGCCATGCCCGCACGGCAGCACTGCCGGCTGCTGGTGGCGCTGCTGGACGGGCGGATCGCCGGCTGCGCGCGGACCGGGCTGTTCGCCGACGCCAAGGACGCGGGCGCGGCCTTCGTGAACATCAACGTCGCGGCCGCCGACCGCGGGCGCGGCGCCGGCCGGGCGCTGCTGGCCGCCGCCGAGACGCACCTCGACGCGGTCGGCGCGACCACCTGCTACGCGTGGGCGCACCCCGAGCCCGGGTCCGAGAACTTCGCGACCGCGCACGGCTACCGGCCCGGCCGCGAGGCGCGCTTCATGCGGCTCGACCTGGGCCCGCGCAGCCCGCTGCCGGCCCGCCCGCGGCTGCCGCGCGGCGTGCTGCTGCTGCCCGCGGTCGCCTGGGAGCGCGACCCGCGGCCGCTGTGGCGCACGGACGTGGAGTGCTTCCGCGACGAGCCGGGCGACGTGGCCGCCGACCACCTCAGCTACACCGACTGGCGCACCCTGAACTGGGACCGCCCCGACTTCGACGCCGACCTGACCACGGTCGCCGTGGTGGACGGCGAGGTCGCCGGGCTGGTCATCGCGCAGACCGACGGCGAGCGGCACTACGCCTCCGGCGGCACCGGAATCCGGCGTGCCTTCCGCGGCCGCGGCCTGGCCAAGGCCGCCAAGGCGCACTCCCTGCACCTGGCCCGCGCGAAGGGCTACCGCGAGGCCAGCACCACCAACGACGACGGCAACGCGCCCATGCTCGCGGTCAACATCTGGCTCGGGTACCAACTCATCGGATCGGAACGGCGGTACATACGTGACCTCTCCCCAGGCCGCCCCGCGTGACCTGCCCTGGTCGCAGGCGCAGTGGCTCAACCCGCCGCAGGACACGGCCACCGACGGCACCGACCTGCTGGTCACCGCCCGCGCGGGCAGCGACTTCTGGCGCACCACGAGCTACGGCTTCGTCCGCGACGACGGCCACGCCCTGCTCACCGGACTCCCGCCCGGCACCGCCGTCGAGGTCGGCTTCCGGGCCGACTTCACCGAGTTGTACGACCAGGCCGGCGCCCTGGTGCGGGTGGACGCCTCGACCTGGATCAAGGCGGGCGTCGAGGTGTCCGACGGCCACCCCCAACTCGGCGCGGTCGTCACCCACGGCACCTCCGACTGGTCGCTCGCGCCGGTGCCCGAGTGGGCGGGCCACGAGGTGACGATCCGGGTCAGCCGCTCCGGCGACGCGGTCACCGTACGGGCCCGCCGTGCGGCCGAACCCTGGCGCATGGTGCGGCTGTCCTACCTCGACCCGGCGGCCGAGGCGAGCGCCGGCCTGTTCTGCTGCAGCCCCGAACGGGACGGGCTGACCGTACGGTTCACCCGGCTGGCCACCGGCCCGGCGGACACGTCCCTGCACTGACGCGAGGCGCGCGGGCGAGGTACGTGCGTGCGGGATCGCCGCCGTACGCGGCCTCAAGGCGCGGGCCGCAGCACCGTGTCCAGGGTGCGCGACCACTGCCGGACGATCCCGGCCCGGCGCGCCGAGTCGTCGCTGAGCAGGTTCGCCAGGCCCAGGCCGCGCGCCATGTCCAAGGTGCCCTGCACGGTCTCGCGTACGCCAGGCACCGACTCGTCGGCCGCCAGGAACTCCACCGCCAGCCGGTGCGCCTCCCGCCCGATGCGGGCCTCCAGCGCGGCGACCCGGGGCCGCAGCGCCGGCTCGTCGGTGGCGGCCACCCACAGGTGCAGGGCGGCGCGGAACAGCGGCCCGGTGTGCACGTCGACGAGCATGTCCACCACCGCGTACGTACGGTCCTGGCCGTGCCCGGGCAGGGCGCGGGCGCGTTCGCGGACGGCGGCGAGCCACTCCTCGGCCATGTGCGCGATGGCCGCGGTGAACAGCTCCTCGCGGGTGCGGAAGTGGTGCTGGGCGGCGCCGCGGGTCACCCCGGCCCGCGCGCACACCACGGCCACGGTGCTGCCGGACCAGCCGCGTTCGGCCAGGCACGCGACGGCGGCGGCCAGGATGCGCTGCCGGGTGGCGCGCGCCCGGCCCTGCTTGGGTTCGCGGTCGGCGGCTGCCGGGTCGGTCACAACGCCCATGGCGGGTCCCGTCGTTCGAGGAAGGCGCGCATGCCCTCGGCGGCGTCGGCGGACGCGAAGAGCCGGCCGCTGAGGTCGGCCATCGCGTCGGTGCCGGCGGCGAGCGCCGCCAGCAGCGCCGCCGCGGTCAACTCCTTGGTCGCGGAGAGGCCCTGCGGAGCGGCGGCCCGCAACCCGGCGAGGATACCCTCCAGTTCCTCGTCCCGCGCGGTGACCAGCCCGGTCCTGATCGCCTCCGCGGTGCCGAAGCGCTCGCCGGTCAGGAAGTAGCGGGCCATGGCGCGCCGGTCGGCCGCGGCCAGCACCGGGATCGAGGCGACCGCGGGAGCCAGGCCGAGCCGGGACTCGGTGAAGGCGAAGTCGGCGGAGCCGGTCGCCACGGAGATGTCGCAGGCGGCCAGCAGCCCCAGCCCGCCGGCCCGCACATGCCCGCGCACCCGCGCCACCACCGGCTTGGGCAGGGCCGCCATCTGCCGCATCAGCGCGGCCAGTCGGGCCGGTCCCTGCCGGGCCCGGCGGTCGGCGAGGTCGGCGCCGGAGCAGAAGGTGGTGCCGGTGTGGGTGAGCAGCACCGCGCGGACCGCGCCGTCCGCACCGGCCTGCTCGAACTCCGCCGCCAGCCCGTCGAGCAGGTCGGCGGACAGGGCGTTGCGGTTGTGCGGCGAGTCGAGGGTGACGACGGCGATGCCCCGGTCGAGGTGCCGGTGGACCAGCGGCGCGGTTGCGGCCACGTGCGGACTCCTGTCGGTCGGGAGGGGGTACGGGTACGGTTCCGGCGGGTACGGCTACGGTTCCGGCGGCGACGACTGCGGGTACGACCGCGGATACGCCTGCGGTTCCGGCGCCACGGGTCCGATCACGGCGCTACGGGCCCGGGGTCAGTACGACTTGGGCAGGCCGAGCGTGTGGTGCGAGACGAAGTTCAGGATCATCTCGCGGCTGACCGGCGCGATGCGGCCCACCCGGGAGGCGGTGAGCAGCGTCGCGAGCCCGTACTCGGCCGTCAGACCGTTCCCGCCGAGGGTGTGCACGGCCTGGTCGACGGCCTTCGCCCCGGCCTCCGCGGCGGCGTACTTCGCCATGTTGGCGGCCTCGCCGGCGCCCATGTCGTCGCCGGCGTCGTACAGGTGCGCGGCCTTCTGCATCATCAACCGGGCGAGTTCCAGCTCGATGTGGGCCTGCGCGAGGGGGTGCGCGATCGCCTGGTGCGCGCCGATCGGGGCCTGCCAGACCTGCCGGGTGCGGGCGTACTCCACCGCCTGGGACAGGGCGTAGCGGCCCATCCCGATGGAGAAGGCGGCGGTCATCACGCGTTCGGGGTTGAGCCCGGCGAAGAGCTGGAGCAGCCCGGCGTCCTCGTCGCCAACCAGGGCGTCGGCGGGCAGCGCCACGTCGTCCAGGAAGAGCTGGAACTGCTTCTCGGGAGCGGCGACCTCCATGTCGATCTGCCGGAACTCGAAGCCGGGGGTGCCGCGTTCGACGATGAACAGGCAGGGCTTGAGCTTCCCGGTGCGGGCGTCCGCGGTGCGGCCGACGACCAGCGTCGCGTCGGCGATGTCCACCCCGGAGATGAACACCTTGCGGCCGGACAGCAGCCATCCGCCGGTGTCCGGGTCGCGGCGCGCGGTGGTGGAGATGCGGTGGGAGTTGGAGCCGGCGTCCGGCTCGGTGATGGCGAACGCCATCCGCCGCGAGCCGTCGGCCAGGCCGGGCAGCCAGCGCTCCTTCTGCGCCCGGGTGCCGAACCGGGCGATCACGGTGCCGCAGATCGCGGGCGAGACCACGAGCAGCAGCAGCGGGCTTCCGGCGGCGCCCAACTCCTCCAGCACGATCGCGAGTTCAGCCAGTCCCTGGCCGCCGCCGCCGTACTCCTCGGGCAGGTTCACCCCGAGGTAGCCGAGCGCGCCGGCCTCCTGCCACAGCTCCTCCGGCTGCCGGCCGGCGCGGACGGTGTCGGTGAAGTAGGTCCGTCCGTAGCGGCGGCCGAGCGCGCCGACGGCGGTGCGCAGCGCGCGCCGTTCCTCGCTCTCCAGCAGTGCCCGGTCGAAGGTGGTCGCTTCGGTGTCGCCCATGTCGCTCTTCCTCCCGTTGCGTTGGCGGTGCGTCCGGTGTGCGCGGTGCGGGGGTCCGGCGGACCTGGGGGTCACGTCTCCTGGGACGGGGTGTCGGCGTCCGCCGTGACGACGGCCAGTACGGCGCCCGGTTCGACCTGGCGGCCCACCACGGCGGTGAGTTCGGTGAGGGTGCCCGCCGCGGGCGCGGTGACCACGTGCTCCATCTTCATCGCCTCCAGCCACAGCAGCGGTTCGCCGCGGGCCACCCGGTCGCCCGGCGCGAACCGGCCCAGCCGGACCACGGTGCCGGGCATCGGCGCCCGCAGCGAGCCGGGCGCGACCTGCTCGGCCGGGTCGGGGAAGCGCGGCAGCGCGACCAGCGAGGTGCCGCCGTCCGGCCCGTCGACGAACACCTGCTCGCCGTAGCGGGCCACCTCCGACGTCCGCCGCACGCCGTCGACTTCGAGCACCACCCGGTCCGGTGCGGCGGACACCACCACGACGCCGTCGTGGCCCTCGGCCCGCAGGCCGTCGCGGGTCAGGAGGTAGCGGACCTCGTACTCGGTGCCGGAGGGCACGGCGCGGTAGCGCTTGAGCTGGGGCTGCGACGGGAGGTTGCGCCAGCTGCCGAGCCGGGCGGCGACCGGTGCCGCGCGGGCCGGGGGAGCAGGGGCGGCGGTGCGTGCGGCCGCGTCGGCGAGCGCGGCGGCCAGCGCGGCCGTCCGCTCCACCTCACCCTCCTTGCCGCCGTCGCTGTCCGCGGCTGCGGTCAGTGCGGTCAACTCCCGCTCCAGCCAGCCGGTGTCGAACCGTACGGCGGCGAAGTCGGGATGGCGCAGGACCGCCACCAGGAGCCGCCGGTTGGTGGGCGGGCCGTGGAGGCGGGCCTCGTGCAGGGCGCGGGCGAGGCGGCGGACCGCCTCGGCGCGGGTCGGCGCCCAGGCGACGGCCTTCGCGAGCATCGGGTCGTAGTGCACCCCGACGGTGTCGCCCGCGGTCACCCCCGAGTCCAGCCGCAGACCCGTCTCCCGGCCCGGCGGGAGCGCGAACCGCGCGTCCACGCCCGGCAGTTCGAGCCGGTGGACCGCGCCGGTCTGCGGCTGCCAGCCGCGCGCCGGGTCCTCCGCGTACAGCCGCGCCTCGACCGCGTGGCCGCGCGGCGCCGGCGGCTCGGGCGGCAGCGCGGCGCCCTCGGCGATCCTGATCTGCCACGCCACCAGGTCCACGCCGAAGACGCACTCGGTGACCGGGTGCTCCACCTGGAGGCGGGTGTTCATCTCCAGGAAGTACGGCCGGCCGTCCGCGCCGACCAGGAACTCCACGGTGCCCGCGCCCTCGTAGCCGATCGCGCGGGCCGCCCGGGCGGCGGCGTCGTGCAGGGCGGTGCGTACGGTCGCGGGCAGGCCGGGCGCCGGGGTCTCCTCGACCACCTTCTGATGCCGCCGCTGCACCGAGCAGTCCCGCTCACCCAGCACCCACACGGTGCCGTGCGCGTCGGCCAGCACCTGCGCCTCGATGTGCCGCGCGCCTTCCGCGTACGGCTCGACGAACACCTCGCCGTCGCCGAAGGCCGCCGCGGCCTCCGCCCGGGCCGCCGCCAACTCGTCTTCGAGAGCGGCGAGTTCACGGACGACCCGCATACCGCGGCCGCCTCCGCCCGCGGCGGCCTTCACCAGCACCGGCAGGTCGGCCGGGCCGACCCGGGCCGGGTCGAGCGCGGCGAACAGCGGCACCCCGGCCGCCGCCATCAGCTCCTTCGCCCGCGTCTTGGAGCCCATCGCGGCCACGGCCCGCGGCGCCGGGCCGATCCAGGTCAGCCCCGCCTCCTGCACGGCCGCCGCGAACGGCGCGCTCTCGGACAGGAATCCGTACCCCGGGTGCACCGCGTCCGCGCCCGCCGCCAGCGCCGCGGCGACCACCGCCTCCCCGCGCAGGTAGGTGTCCGCGGCCGCGTCGCCCGGCAGCCGCACCGCGCGGTCCGCCTCCCGTACGTGGGCGGCGCCCGCGTCCGGGTCGGAGTGCACCGCCACGGTGCCGATGCCCAGGGTGCGGCAGGTGCGCAGCACCCGGCGGGCGATCTCCCCGCGGTTGGCCACCAGGACGGTGCGGACGGGCGCCCGCTCGGCCGGGTGGACGGGTCCGCCTCCGGCCGGGTGGACGGGCTCGGGTTCGGCCGGGTGGACGTGCCTGCCTTCGGCCGGGTGTGCGGCCTGTTCGGTCACCGGGTCCAACTCCCCACGATCCTGGCGCCGTTGAGCACCTTCGACATCGCTCACCTCTCACATCCGGAAGACGCCGAAGCCGCCCCGCGCGCCCTCGACCGGGGCGTTGTGGATGGCGGACAGGCACAGGGCCAGCACGGTGCGGGTGTCCCGCGGGTCGATCACGCCGTCGTCGTACAGCCGCCCGGACAGGAACATCGGCAGCGACTCGGCCTCGATCTGCTGCTCGACCATGGCCCGCAGCGCCGCGTCGGCCTCCTCGTCGTACGGCCGGCCCTTCGCGGCGGCGGACTGGCGGGCGACGATCGACAGCACCCCGGCGAGCTGCGCGGGCCCCATCACCGCGGACTTCGCGCTGGGCCAGGAGAAGAGGAAGCGCGGGTCGTAGGCGCGGCCGCACATGCCGTAGTGGCCGGCGCCGTAACTCGCGCCCATCAGCACCGAGATGTGCGGCACCCGGGAGTTCGAGACGGCGTTGATCATCATCGCGCCGTGCTTGATGATGCCGCCCTCCTCGTACGCGCGGCCGACCATGTAGCCGGTGGTGTTGTGCAGGAACAGCAGCGGGATGTCCCGCTGGTTGGCCAACTGGATGAACTGCGCGGCCTTCTGGGACTCCGCGCTGAACAGCACGCCCTGGGCGTTGGCGAGGATGCCGACCGGGTAGCCGTGCACCCGCGCCCAACCGGTCGCCAGGCTCGGCCCGTACAGCGGCTTGAACTCGTCGAAGTCCGAGCCGTCCACCACCCGGGCGATCACCTCGCGCGGGTCGAACGGGGTGCGCAGGTCGCCCGGCACGATGCCGAGCAGCTCCTCCTCGTCGAACAGCGGCGGGCGCGGGTCCGGTTGCGGATCGGGGCCCTGCTTGCGCCAGTTGAGGCGGGCGACCACCCGGCGGGCGGTGCGCAGCGCGTCCGGCTCGTCCAACGCGAAGTAGTCGGCGAGGCCGGAGACCCGCGCGTGCATGTCGGCGCCGCCCAGCGACTCGTCGTCGCTCTCCTCGCCGGTCGCCATCTTCACCAGCGGCGGCCCGCCGAGGAACACCTTCGCGCGCTCCTTGACCATGATCACGTGGTCGGACATGCCCGGGACGTATGCCCCGCCGGCCGTGGAGTTGCCGAACACCACCGCGACGGTGGGGATGCCGGCCGCCGACAGCCGGGTCAGGTCGCGGAAGAGGGCGCCGCCGGGGATGAAGATCTCCTTCTGGCTGGGCAGGTCCGCGCCGCCGGACTCCACCAGGCTGATCAGCGGGAGCCGGTTGGCGAGCGCGATCTCGTCGGCCCGCAGCGCCTTGCGCAGCGTCCACGGGTTGCTCGAACCGCCGCGTACGGTCGGGTCGTTGGCGCTCACCAGGCACTCCACGCCCTCGACCACGCCGATCCCGGTCACCAGCGACGCGCCGGTGGTGTAGTCGCTGCCCCAGCCGGCCAGCGGCGACAGCTCCAGGAACGGCGTGTCCGGGTCGAGCAGCAGCTCGATCCGCTCGCGCGCGGTCAACTTGCCACGGCGCCGGTGCCGTTCGACGTACTTCGGGCCGCCCCCGGCCAGCGCCTCCTGGTGGGCGGCCTCGACCTCCGCCAGCCGCTCCAGCATCGCCGCGCGCCGCTCGTCGTACTCCGCGCCCTGCACGGCGCCCCGTACCGCGTTCATGCCGCACCGCCGTCCGCCGCCGGCGCCCGCCCCGCGCCGGGCGGCCCCGCGAACGCCTGCGCCACCGACAGCCACCGGTCCGCGTCCGGGCCCTGCGCCCGCACCGCCGTGTCGTCGCGGTGCCGCCGCCGGACCGCCAGCAGGCAGAAGTCCAGGGCGGGGCCGGTCACCCGCTGCGCCGCGTCCGGCGGCCCGTACGTCCACAACCCGCCGTCCGGCGCGGCCAGTTCGACCCGGAACTCCTCCGCCGGCGGCGCCATCCCGCGCACCGCGAAGGCGTAGTCCCGCGCGCGCACCGCGATCCGCGCCACATGCCGCAGCCGCGCGGTCGGCGCCCGCCGCACCCCGAACGTGTCGGCGACGTCCTCGCCGTGCGCCCAGGTCTCCATCAGCCGGCCCGTCGCCACCGACGCGGTGCTCATCGGCGGCCCGTACCAGGGAAAGCGCGCTCCCGGCGGCGCCGCGCCCAGCGCCTCCAGCAGCGCGTCCCGGCCCGCCCGCCAGCGCGCCAGCAACCGCGCGTACGGCTCGGCCGCGCCCGCCGCCGCGCCCTTGTCCACCGACGCGGCCAACTCCGCGAGGTCGCCGCCGAGTTCCGCGGTGAACCCGTCCGGGTCCCGCACCGCAAGCAGCGCCCGCCCGTCCGTCCACGCCAGGTGCGCGACCTGGTGCGCCACCGTCCACCCGGCAGCAGGCGTCCCCGCCGCCCACCCCTCCGCCCCGAGCGGCGCGACCAGCGCGTCCAGCGCCTCGCCCTCCGCCCGCAGGTCCTCCAACACGGCCTGTACCGCCCGCACTTCGACCACGGCCACCCCTCGCAGACCCCGCCCCGGACCGGACATGTGACAGCTCCCCCGAGCGTGCCAGCCCCCCATAAAACATTCAAGCACGCATGCATGTTTTTCGACCCGGACCGCGGGATGCCGCGCGCACCCCGTGCAAGTTCGCGCAAGGCTGTGTGGCGGCCGGGCGAACGGGAGCAGGACAGCGGTGCAGCTGTGCGCGGAGGCCTTCGCCGCGGCTTGGCAGCGCGCGGTTCCGCATGCCGACTACAAGATCGGCTGAGGCGGGCACAGTCGCAGTGGTGTCCCCGTCTTCCAGCGCCCCGTCCTCCAGCGTCCAGGGCGCACGCCACGCGCTTGGCCGGCGTCTGCGGGAGATCCGGAAGGAGCCATGACACCCTCAGCGGCAGGCGCCGACAGCGGACGGGGCCGGGGAGGGGTGGTCGTGGGGGTGCGGGGGGTGCTGTTCGATGTGGACGGGACGTTGTTCGACTACGCGGAGGCCGAGGCCGCCGGGCTCCGGGCGCATCTCGGGGCGGAGCCGGTGGCGGGGGTGGGGTCGGCGGGGGAGGCGCTGGTGCGGTGGCGGGAGCTGATGGCCGAGGAGTACGGGCGGTTCCTGGCCGGGGAAGTGGGGTTCGCCGAGCAGCAGCGGGCGCGGGTGCGGCGGTTCCTGGGGCGGCCGGGGCTGTCCGACGAGGAGGCCTCGGCGTGGTTCGGGCGGTACGCGGTGCGGCGGGACCTGGCCGGGGCGGCCTTCGCGGACGCCGAACCGGTGCTGCGGCGGCTCGCCGCGGACCACCGGCTCGGGGTGGTCTCGAACGCGGGCGCCGAGGGTCAGCGCCACAAGCTCGCCGCGGTCGGCCTGCTGCCCTACCTGCGCGGGGCGTTCGTCTGCTGTGACGAGTACGGCGCCGCCAAGCCCGCGGCCGGGATCTTCCACGCCGGCTGCGCCGCCCTGGGCCTGCCGCCCGGGCAGGTCGCGTACGTCGGCGACGACTACACCGCGGACGCGCTGGGCGCGCGCGACGCGGGCCTGCGGTCGTACTGGCTGTGCCGCGGCGAGCAGCGGCCGGGCGCCGCCGGGCCCGCCTCCGGCGTCCACGTCCTGCGCACCCTGCACGCCCTGCCGGCGGCGCTGGCCGCGCTCGCTGCGCCGGCCGACCCGCACCCCCGCAGGGGCGAAAAGGGCGCGATCCGGGGGCGGGGGAGCGGGTAGAGTCCGCGGTCTGATGAGCGCGACACTTGTAGCGAAGAACCTCGCGGCCGGGCACGGCGACCGGGCACTGTTCAGCGGCCTCGACCTGGTGGTCGCCGGAGGCGACGTGGTGGGGCTGGTGGGGGCCAACGGCGCCGGCAAGTCCACGCTGCTGCGGCTGCTCGCCGGACTCGGCACCCCCGAGGAGGGCTCGGTGCGGCGCTCGCCCGCCACCGCGAACATCGGGTACCTGCCGCAGGAACCCGACCGCAGGGAGGGCGAGACCGTACGGGCGTTCCTGGCCCGCCGCACCGGCGTCGCGGCCGCGCAGGCCGCGCTGGATGCCGCCACCCAGGCGCTGGTGGACGAGGCGCCCGGCGCCGACGACGCCTACGCCGAGAGCCTGGACCGCTGGCTGGACCTCGGCGGCGCCGACCTGGACGAGCGGGCCGAGGAGGCCGCGGGCTCCCTCGGCCTCGGGGTGGACCTCGACACGCAGATGCGGGCGCTGTCCGGCGGCCAGGCCGCCCGCGCCGGGCTCGCCTCGCTCCTGCTCAGCCGCTACGACGTCTTCCTCCTCGACGAGCCCACCAACGACCTGGACCTGGCCGGCCTGGAACGCCTGGAGAAGTTCGTCACCGGCCTGCGCGCCGGCACCGTCCTGGTCAGCCACGACCGCGAGTTCCTGGCCCGCACCGTCAACCGCGTCGTCGAACTCGACCTCGCCCAGCAGCAGGTGGCCAGTTACGGCGGCGGCTACGCGGCCTACCTGGAGGAGCGGGAGACCGCCCGCCGCCACGCCCGCGAGGAGTACGACGAGTACGCCGACACGAAGGCGGGCCTGGAGGCCCGGGCCCGGATGCAGCGCGGCTGGATGGACAAGGGCCTGCGCAACGCCGTCCGCAAGCAGCCCGACAACGACAAGATCGCCCGCAAGGCGCGCACCGAGGGCAGCGAGAAGCAGGCCGCCAAGGCCCGCCAGACCGACCGGATGATCGAGCGGCTGGAGGTCGTGGAGGAGCCCCGCAAGGAGTGGGAGCTGCGGATGGAGATCGCCGCCGCGCCCCGTTCCGGCGCCGTGGTCGCCACCCTGCGGCAGGCCCGGGTCCGGCGCGGCGACTTCACCTTCGGGCCGGTCGACCTCCAGATCGACTGGGCGGACCGGGTGGCGATCACCGGCGCCAACGGCGCGGGCAAGTCCACCCTGCTCGCCGCCCTCCTCGGGCGGCTCCCGCTGGACGAGGGCCACGCCTCGCTCGGCCCGGGCGTGGTGGTCGGCGAGATCGACCAGGCCCGCGGGCTCTTCCGCGGCGACGCCACCCTGCTCGACGCCTTCCGGGTGCCCGCGCCCGACCTCGAGCCCGCCGAGATCCGCACCCTGCTCGCCAAGTTCGGCCTCAAGGCCGCGCACGTGCTGCGCCCGGCCGCCACGCTCTCCCCGGGCGAGCGCACCCGCGCCGCCCTCGCCCTGCTCCAGGCCCGCGGCGTGAACCTCCTGGTCCTCGACGAGCCCACCAACCACCTCGACCTGCCCGCGATCGAGCAGTTGGAGTCCGCGCTCGCCTCCTACGAGGGCACGCTCCTGCTCGTCACCCACGACCGCCGCATGCTGGAGGCGGTGCACACCACCCGCCGGATCGAGGTCGACGGCGGCCGCGTCACGGAGGCCTGACCCCCGGCCCGCCGACCGGACGCAAGCGGCGGGCGGAGACCGGGGCGGGTCACCAACTCGGCATCACCGCCGCGGGGTAGCGCGAACCGGCCGCGCCGTGCGGCAGGATCTGCCGGATCTCGGCCAGGTCGGCCGCGGTCAGCTCGACCGCGGCCGCCGCGGTGTTCTCCGCCACCCGGCGCGGGCTGCGGGTGCCCGGGATCGGCACGATGTCCGGGCCCTGCGCCAGCAGCCAGGCCAGCGCGAGCTGCGTCACCGTGGCGCCCTTGCGCTCCGCGAGGGCGCCCAGCGCCCGGACCGCGGCCGCGTTGCGCTCGTAGTTGCCCGGCTGCCAGCGGTCGTCCCAGCTGCGCATGTCGTCCGCCGGGTAGTCCGCGGCCGGCTTCCACGCGCTGGTGAGGAACCCGCGGCCCAGCGGCGAGTACGGCACGAAGCCGATGCCCAGCTCGCGCACCACCGGCAGTACGTCGGCCTCCACGGCCCGCTCGAAGAGCGAGTACTCCGTCTGGAGGACCGACACCGGGTGCTCCGCGTGCGCGCGCCGGATGGTCTCCGGGCCCGCCTCGCTGAGCCCGAGGAAGCGCACCTTGCCTTCGGCGATCAGCTCGCCGACCGTGCCGGCCACGTCCTCGATGGGGACGTCCGGGTCGACCCGGTGCTGGTAGAGCACGTCGATGCGGTCCGTGCCGAGGTGGCGCAGGCTGTTCTCGGCGACCTCGCGGATGTGCTCGGGCCGGCTGTCCAGCGCGGTGCCGTACCGCTGCGGGTCGCTGAGGTCGAAGCCGAACTTGGTGGCGAGCACCACCTCGTCGCGGAAGTCCCGCACCGCGTCGCCGAGCAGGCGCTCGTTGGAGCCGTCGCCGGTGTTGTACAGCTCGGCGGTGTCGAAGAGGGTGACGCCGAGCTCCCACGCCCGGCGGATGGTCGCGGCGCCGTCCGCCTCGTCGCCGCCCGGGCCGTACGCCATCGTCATGCCCATGGTGCCGAGCCCGATCGCGCCGACCTGAAGGCCCTGCGTGCCGAGCCGGCGCTGAGGCAGCCGTCCGCTGCCGGAGCTGCCGGAGCTGCCGGAGCTGTCGGAGTTGCCGGGGGAGCCGGGGGAGCCCGCCGGGTTGCCCGTGCCGTTCATCTGGTCCTGGCCGCGCACGTCGCCCGTGCCGGCCTTGTCGCTGTGTGCCATACCTCCACGCTAGGAAGACACCCGCTGCGCCGCATGGGGCACTGATCGCATATTCTTGCCTGATCCTCTCAAGCAGGGGCGCTCGTACGACGGCGCAGGAGCCCGGCATGGACCAACTCGCGGCGGCGATCGCCCGCCACAGCGCATGCGGCTACGGCAGCGCAGGCAGTGGCGGCAGTCCGGACGGCGTCGGCAGCGGGGGCGACACGCAGGTGCCGCGCCTGACCCTCGTCGCCCTCGACGAGCCCGTACCCCCGGCGGACCTGCTCTACGAGCCGATGATCTGCTTCATCGCCGAAGGCGCCAAGCACTCCGCCGCCGGCGAGCGCAGCTGGCGCACCCGGCGCGGCGAGATGTTCCTCAACGCCCTGGTGCTGCCGGTCACGGTCGTCTTCGAACGCCTCCCGTACCGCGCCGCGGTGATGCGGCTGGATGGCGGCGTGCTCGCGGACCTGCTGCTGGAACTGGACGGCGCCGGCGGGCCGCCGCCCCCGCCGGTGCCCGCCGCCTTCGAGGGGCAGGTCTCCGCGCCGATGACCCCGCAGGTCGTGGACGCGGTCACCCGCTGGGTGCGACTGCTGGACACCCCCGGCGACATCCGCGCGCTCGCCCCCAGGGTCGAGGCGGAGATCCTCTACCGGCTGCTCGGCAGCCCGCTCGGCCCGATGCTGCGCCGGCTGGCCACGGCCGGCACCGCCGCCGCCAGGGTGCGCGCGGCTGCCGCGTGGATCAGCGCGCACTTCCGCGAACCGCTCACCGTGGAGGCGGTCGCCGCCGTCGCGCACATGAGCCCCGCCACGCTGCACCGGCACTTCAAGGCGGCCACCGGCATGGGGCCGCTGCGCTTCCAGAAGGACCTGCGGCTCCAGGAGGCCCGCCGCCGTCTGGTGTCCGGCGACGCCACCGCGGCCATGGTCGCCGAGGCGGTCGGCTACGCCAGCGCCACCCAGTTCAGCCGCGAGTACCGCCGCCGCTACGGCCTGCCGCCCGCGCGTGACGCGGTCCGGCTGCGCGCCCGCATGGCCGCGCCCGTCCCGCCCCGCACCGGCACCTGACGGGCACCTGACGGCCCAGGACGGCCCCGGACATGGTCACGTGGTCCGGGTCGCCTCGCAGGCGACCCGGACCACGTGGTCTACGGTGCGGCGGACCGCGGTGGGTTCAGACGGTCAGCTGACGTTGACCGCCGTGTCGTCCAGCAGGAAGGACGTGGCGAGCGAGGAGTCCTCGGTGCCGGTGAACTTCAGCGTGAAGGTCTTGCCGATCTGCGAGGACACGTCGATCGTCTTCAGCACGTAGCCGCTGGAGGCGTTGACGTTGGAGTACGTGGCGAGGGTGGTGGAACCGGCCGCGACGGTGAACTTGTCGTAGGCGGTCGAGCCGCTCTCGTCGGTGCTGATGTAGACGTAGAAGCTCAGGCTCGCGCTGGTGCAGGTCGACGGGATGGTCACCGACTGGGAGAGCGTGTCGGTGTGGGTGGAGCCGTAGCCGTCGAACCACGCCTTGTACGAGCCGCTGTGCGCCGGGGCGTCGGAGCTGCTGTCGATGACGCCGGAGGACGCGGTCCACCCGGTGGCGCCGGACTCGAAGCCCGGGTTGGTCAGGAGCTGCGTGGCGGTGCAGCCGGTGCCGCCGCCGGAGGTGCTGACCGTCCAGGTGAAGGAGGTCGAGCCGGTGGCGCCGGTGCCGTCGGTGGCGGTGACCGTCACGGACGAGGTGCCCGCGGTGGTCGGGGTGCCCGAGATCAGGCCGGAGGAGCTGATCGACAGGCCGGCCGGCAGGCCGGACGCGCTGTAGCTGAGGGTCTGGCCGGAGGCGGAGTCGCTGCCGCTGATCTGGAGGCTCACCGCGGTGCCGGTCTTGGTGCTCTGGCTGCCCGGGTTGGTGACCGTCACGGTGTTGCCGCCGGTGGAGGTGCCGTTGGTGAAGGCGGCCGTGCCCTTGGGCGTGCCGAGGCCGGTCGGGCCGTCGTAGCCGGTGCCCGCGGTGCACAGGTAGCTGCCGCTGCAGCTGCCGTTGGAGCCGCTGGTCACGTCGTTGAGCGAGCTGGTGTGGGCGTAGGGGTAGGACGCCGGGGTGGTGCCGGAGGCCGGGGTGCCGGCCAGCGCGTAGACCGAGGCGATGATCGGCGACGAGGCGCTGGTGCCGCCGTAGACCTGCCAGCCGCTGGCGCCGTAGGAGTCGTAGACGGCCAGGCCGGTGGCCGGGTCGGCGACCGCGGAGACGTCGGCGATGGTGCGCTTGGAGCAGCCGGTGTCGGTCTGCCAGGTGGGCTTGGCGTCGTAGGACGAGCAGCCGGAGCCGGTGCCCTCGCTGCTGGAGGTGTTCCAGACCGTCTCGCTCCAGCCGCGGGTGGTGCCGCTGGCGCGGCTGAGCGCGGTGCCGCCGACGGCGGTGACGTACTTCGACGCCGCCGGGTACTCCGCGCCGTAGCCCTCGTCACCGGAGCTGACGGTGATCGCGACGCCGGGGTGGTTGAAGTACGAGGTGTCGTACGACGTGTCCGAGGAGGACTCGCTGCCGCCGTAGCTGTTGGAGACGTACTTCGCGCCCAGCGACACCGCGGTGTTCACGGCGGTGCCCAGGTTGGTCATGCTCGCGCTGGTCGCCTCGACGAGCAGGATGTTGCACTGCGGGCAGACCGCGCTGACCATGTCGAGGTCGAGCGAGATCTCGCCGGCCCAGCCGGAGTCGGCGGTCGGCAGCGAGGTGGTGCTGCCGCTCTGGTTGACCTTCTTGAAGCAGCCGTTGGCCGTGGTGCACGACGCCAGCCCGTACTGCGAGCGGTAGGTGGCGAGGTCCGCCTCGGCGTTGGGGTCGTCGTAGGCGTCGACGATCGCCACGGTCTGGCCGGAGCCGCCGCTCGGCAGCGCGTAGGCGCTGGCCAGGTCGGTGGGGCCGTAGCCGGACGGGGTGGCGTTCGGCGTGATGCCGAGGTGGTGCGCGACGTCGGTACGGGCCAGCCCCATGCACGACATCTGGCCGTCGGCCGGCGACGCGCACAGGTGCTGGACGTCCTTGCCCGCGGAGGGGCCGGTGGCGGCGGTGCCGTTGCTGTTCGCGGCGGCGGCCGTGGTGGTGGCGGGCGCCGCGGTGGCGGCGGTGGCGGCGTACATGCCGCCGGTCACGAGCGCGCCCGCGGCGAGGGCCGCGACGGCCGTGCGCCGGAAGGCCCGTCTGAACGGGCCGGTACTGAGCTGCAAGGAACTGCCCTCCATGGGGGGTGTATCGGGCGGACGAGGGCGGCCAGGGCGGATATGTCAAGAGCATGACAACGAACGCCGCGGCGTCGCCTCGACTTCAACGTGGCGCACGTTCACTGGTGGGGCGGAGGTGCGGGGGGTGCGTGGAACTCCGGCGGCCCGAGGGCCCTGGGCGGGGCGAGTGACGCGTGTAGAACTCGTGGAACACATGGAGCATGTGTCAACTCGCGTTCACTGACACCCCGTTGAGTGGTGACCAGATGAAGGTAGTGAGGACTATCGTCAAGGAACTACCGGGTGTTGGTAAAGGATTGCTCTTGACTTGACCCCGGGGTGCCACGGGACCGGCACCCGGAGCCACCGGATCGCTTCCGCGGGACGATCTTTGGCGTATACGGTCGGGACCCATGGAGACGGAGGACGGACCGGTCGGCGACCTGGTCGCGCTGGGGCTGGCGCGCTACGAGGCCCGCGTCTACCTCGCCCTGGTCCGCCGCGAGTCCTACACCGCCGCGGAGGTCGCCCGCGAGGCCGACGTGCCCCGGCAGCGGGTCTACGACGTGCTCGACGCGCTGGTCAGGCGGCGGCTGGCGACCACCAGGCCCGGCCGGGTCGCCACCTTCTCCGCGGTCGCGCCCGAACTCGCCGTCGCCCGGCTGATGGCCCACCAGCGCGAGACGCTGGAACGGCTGGACCGGATGTCCTCCGCGCTCACCTCAGCGCTGCTGCCGGTGTGGACCGAGGGGCGCACCCAGACGGTGCCGATGGACTACGTGGAGATCCTGCGCGACCCGAAGTCCATCGCGGAGGCGTTCGCCGACATCCAGGCGCAGGCCCGGCACGAGCTGCTGAGCTTCTGCAAGCCGCCGTTCGTCTCCTCCCCGACCAACGCCACCGGCATCAAGGTCGTACGGCGGATGCGCCGCTCCGGCGGCACGGTCCGGGCGATCTACACCAACGAAGCGCTGGACGACCGCGAAGTGCTGGAGAACGTGCGGAGGTTCGGCGCCGCGGGCGAGGAGAGCCGGTTCGCGGCCGAGCTGCCGCTGAAGCTGGTGGTGGCCGACGCGTCGTTGGTGCTGTGCGACATGCCCGACCCGGTGGCCGGCACCGACGCGACCACCGCGCTCTACATCGAGCACCCCGCGCTCGCCGCGTGCCTGCGGATGGCCTTTCTCACGGTGTGGGAGAGCGCGCGGTCCGCGGCGACCGACCCGGACTGACCGACCCCGTCCGACCGCCCCGTCCGACCGCCCCGCCCGACCGCCCCGCGCGGCGCCACGCACCCGGCGGCCGGGCGCCAACGCCGGACGCGCCCAGGTCCGGGAGCTACAGTGACGGCGTGGCCGTGTTCCTGCTGGGCGTGGGTGCCGCCTGCTGCCTGGGTCTGGGATTCGTGTTGCAGCAGCGCGCGGCCGCCCGTGCCCCGCGGTCGGACATCCTGACCTTCCGGCTGCTGCTCGACCTGATCCGGATGCCCGACTGGCTGATGGGCGTCGGCTTCATGGTCGCCGGGCAGGTGCTCAGCGCCGTCGCGCTCACCCATGGCGAGGTCTCGCTCGTCGAGCCGCTCACCGCGACCAACCTGCTCTTCGCGATGGCGCTGTCGCGCTGGCTGACCCGGCAGCCCCTGGGGTGGAGCGGCTGGGGCGGGGTGGCGCTGCTCGCCCTCGGGGTGACCGCCTTCATCGTCGCCGGGCAGCCGCACGGCGGCGGGCACGTCGCGAGCGCGCTGCGGCACTGGCTGGTCTTCGGGATCGTGGCCGGGCTGGCGGTGCTGGTCACCCTCTACGCCAAGGGGTTGCAGCCGTCCTCGGAGGCCACCTTCCTCGCGCTCGCCGCCGGACTGATCTACGGGTTGCAGGACGCGCTCACCCGGATCTGCGGGTCCATCGCGGAGGACGACGGGGTCGCGCAGCTCCTGGTGAGCTGGCAGCCCTACGGTGTGCTCGTCATCGGGATCACCGGGATACTGCTGGTCCAGTCCGCGTTCGAGGCGGCGCCGCTGCGGATGTCGCTGCCCGCGCTCACCGCGGCGCAGCCGCTGGCCGGGATCGCGTGCGGGATCGGGTTCCTCGGGGACCAGATCCGGGTCACGCCGCTGGCGCTCGCCTTCCAGGCGGCTGGGCTGGCGGCGGTGGTCGTCGGGGTGCTGCTGCTCGGGCGGCACCCGGCGATGCCGCAGGGGCCGCAGCGACGCGAGCGCCGAGGCGCAACGCGGGTCGCGTAGCGGGCCGCCCGCCCGCCCCCGCGCGCCGGGTTTCCGGCGGCGGGCCGGTTGGTGGGGCGGTCGCGCCGTACGGGCTCGGGCCGGTATTCGGGCTCACCGGTGGTGTCGGCTGGGCGCGCAGTTCCCCGCGCCCCTGGGGTGCCGTTTGGTCAGGGGGTCCAGGTGAAGGTGGGGGTGCGGCCGGTGAGGAAGGCGGTGGCGCCCTCGTCGGTGTCGGGGGTGGTGGCGGCCTGGTGGGCCCAGTAGGCGGCGCGTTCGGGGGTGGGCGGGCCGGCGGCGAACTCCTTGGCCGCGGTCTGGGTGAGCCGGGAGCGGGTGGTCAGGGTGGCGGCGAAGGCGCGGACGCGGGCGTCGAGGTGGTCGGCGTCGGGCAGCACCTCGTCGACCAGGCCGGTGCGCAGCGCCCGCTCGTCGTCGATCAGCTCGGCGGAGAACAGCAGGTACTTCGCGGTGGCGGGACCGGCGACGGCGACCAGGCGCCGGGTGGAGGAGGCGGCGTAGACGATGCCGAGCCGGGCCGGCGTCACCCCGAAGCGCGCCCCCCGCGCGGCGAACCGCAGGTCGCAGGCGACCGCCAGCTGGCAGCCGCCGCCGACGCAGAAGCCGCGGACCGCGGCCACCGTGGGCTTCGGGAAGGCGGCGAGGGCCTCCTCGGCGGTGAGCGCGGCCTCCTGCACCGCCTGCCGCCCCTCGGCGTCGGTCAGCTCGCCGATGTCGGCGCCCGCGCTGAACGCCTCGCCCTCGCCGGTGAGCACCAGCACCCGTACGCCGGGGTCGGCGGCGAGCCCGGCCAGCACCCGGGGCAGCGCCAGCCACATGCCGAGCGTCATGGCGTTGCGCCGGGCGGGGTTGCTGATCGCGACGGTGGCGACGCCGTCCTCGGTGCTCACCAGCAGGCCGGGGCCGAACCGGGACATCATTCGCTCCTTCGATCGGTGCACATGCACCGACCAGGTGCAGCCGGTCGATCCTAACCACGCGTGTCGCCCCGGCCTCGACCGCCCCAACCACGCACCCGGCGGTCGGAAGGGGCGCCCCCGGCGATCCCCGCCGGTCCGACCCGGTCGGGAAACGCGCAAAGTCGCGGATTTGCGGTCTCCCGCATGTGCGGGTCGCAAGGGCGCGGACACTCGACGGGTGAGGTCGATTCTCCCGGTCCCCCCGGTGCGCCCGTTTTCCCCGGCGCGCGCGGCGGGCATGTCGGCAGGCCCTGTCGGACGAGGTCACGCGAAAGCGATGGTGGGTGCGGTCATGGAGGTCCGCGGGAGTGTCCCGCTCGGTCAGGCCCCGATCCCTGCTCCGGTGCCGGTGCCCCGGCCGTACGAGGGGGTCTGGCGGTTCACCGCCCCCACGGTCGACGCCTCGGTGCCGGAGGTGCGGCACGGCGTACGCGCGCTGGTGCGGGAACAGGGCGTCCCCATCGACGACGACATGCTCTTCGGCCTGCTGCTGATCGTCTCCGAGCTGGTCACCAACGCGGTCAAGCACGCCGCGGTGCTCTCCGCGGAGTTCGCGGTGGAGCTCGCGGTGGGGCCGGAGTGGATCAGGATCGCGGTGGAGGACAACCACCCGTACCGGCCGAAGGCGCTGGAGGCCGACCACGGGCGCACCGGCGGGCGCGGCCTGGTGCTGGTCAAGACGATCACCGACGAGGCGGGCGGCTCCTGCGACATCGCCAAGACGCCGACCGGCGGGAAGGTGGTCTGGGCCGCGCTCCCGCTGCGCGCGCCCCGGTACTGACCGCCACGGCAGCCGCAGGGCCGCAGGCCGGGCGGTGCAGGAACGGTACGGCAAGGGCGCGGCCGGGGACTCCCGGCCGCGCCCTTCCACGCGTCGCGGCGCCGCGCGGGGCGCCGTACGGCGGCTCTACCAGCCCGCGGCCCCGGTCACCTCGCGGACGGCCGGCAGCGCCGCGTCCAGCACCGTCTGGAACCACGCCGAGAACGGGCCCTCCGTACGCAGCTTCGCCAGCTCCTCCGGGGTGACGAAGACGGTCTCGCCGATCTCCGCCGGGTCCGGTCGCAGCGGGGCGCGGACCACGCCGACGTAGAGGTGGTTGTACTCCTGCTCGACCAGGCCCGAGGCCGGGTCCGGGTGGTTGTAGCGGACGGTGCCCGCCTCGCGCATGAGCACGGGGGCGACGCCCAGCTCCTCGGCGGTGCGCCGGGCCGCGGCCACGAACGGCTGCTCGTCGGGGTAGGGGTGCCCGCAGCAGGTGTTGGACCACACGCCGGGGGAGTGGTACTTGCTCAGGGCCCGGCGCTGGAGCAGCAGCCGGCCCTCGTCGTCGAAGAGGAAGACCGAGAACGCCCGGTGCAGCCGGCCGGGTGCGAGGTGTGCCGACAGCTTCTCCGCCGTGCCGATGGTGACGCCGTCCTCGTCGACGAGTTCGAGCATGATCGGTTCTTCGACCCCGGTCGGGGCCGCCACGGGGGAGGGGGAGCCGGGTCGGGCGGTGGCAGGACTGGTGGGCATTTCCATCCTTCGCGTTCGACGACGAGTTCTTAGTCTGCCGCACGTCCGGCGCGCCGCCGCGCGCGCACCGCCCTGGCCGTACCGGCGTGCGGAAGGCCCGCGGGGGTCAGCCGGCGGTGGCGGGCGCCGCTGCCCGCCGGCGGGAGGCCGTCACGCTGAGGTGGAGGGCCGTCACCGGCACATGCCTGGTTCGTGCGCGGCGTGCCCGGCCGGTTCGAGCTGGAAGGTGCAGTGCGCCACGTCGAAGTGCGCGCCGAGGCAGCCCTGGAGGTCGTGCAGCATCTTCTCGTACCCCACCGCGTCCAGGACGTCCTGGCTGACCACCACGTGCGCGGACAGCACCGGCAGGCCCGAGGTGATGGTCCAGGCGTGCAGGTCGTGCAGCCCCTCGACGCCCGCCAGCCCCTCGATGTGGCGGCGCACCTGCCGCATGTCCACCCCGCGCGGCGCCGCCTCCAGCAGCACGTCCAGCGCCTCCCGCATCAGCTGCCAGGTGCGCGGCACGATCAGCACGCCGATCAGCAGCGAGGCCACCGCGTCGGCCTGCCGCCAGCCGCTGACCAGGTAGACCGCGGCGGCGGCCACCACCGCGAGCGACCCGAACGCGTCGGAGAGCACCTCCAGGAAGGCGGCGCGCACGTTGAGGCTCTCCTTCTGCCCGGCCATCAGCACCACCAGCGACACCGAGTTCGCCACCAGGCCGATCACACCGAAGACGATGGTCGGCCCGCCGTCGATGCCGTGCGGGGTGATCAGGCGGCGGATGCCCTCGTAGAAGATGAAGACGCCGACGGCGAGCAGCAGCAGGGCGTTGAGCCCGGCGGCCAGGATCTCCGCGCGGGCGTAGCCGAAGGTGCGGCGCTCGCTCGGCGGACGGGCCGCGACATGGACGGCGAGCAGCGCCATCGCCAGGCCGACCGCGTCGGTGGCCATGTGGCCCGCGTCGGCGAGCAGCGCGAGCGAGCCGGTGAGCAGGCTGCCGGCCACCTCGGTGGCCAGGACCAGCAGCGTGATCGACAGCGCGATCCGCAGCCGGCCGCGGTGCGCCCCGCCCGCGGTCGCCAGGCCGTGGCTGTGCCCGTGCCCGTGCCCATGACCGTGCCCGCGGCCCTGGGCCTGGCCGTCGCCGCCTGCGGCCCCCTGGCCCGGTCCGTGGTGGTGGCCGATCCCTGCCCCCATCGGCGGGGCCCCCTTCCGCATCGCCCGGTGTCCGCTGAACGCCCGCTCGCGTGGTCCGGCGGCCAGTCAACACCGGTTACCCACCGTGGGCAAGCCGATACTGGAGACCGTTGTCATGTGCGGTGACCTGCGGTGGTGAGGTGACCCTCAGCTGTCGCGGAGGGTCACCCGAAAGGGTGGCGGAAGGCGGGTCCGCCCCAATGTTGTGGCAGGCGACCGGAATCGAGGATGATGATCACACCGGACGGGCCAAGTTCAGGCGAACACGCAGTGAACGACTGCCGACCCGCATCCGATAACCTCGCCGTCGTGTTTCCGGCCCGCAGCCGCCCGCCGCGGCCACGTCGGTGCGCCTTCGTACGTATTCAGGGAGTGGGTTCCTCTGCCGACCGCAATTCTCACCGGCCCGCCCGCCGCCGGGACGCCGTCGCCGCTCGCGGACGACCTGCGGGCCCTGGGATTCCAGGTGGTCGAGGCCGACGGGCCGCAGGCCGTGGCCGCGCACGTCGCCGACGCGCCGCCCGCCGAGCGCGTCGCGGTCGTCGACCGCCGCTTCCGCGGCCACCGCCACGCCCTGCGCCTGGCGCTGACCGACCCCCGCTTCGACGCCGGCGCCGTGCCCGGCGCGCTCGCCGTGCAGGCCGCCGCCCGGCCCGCGCTGACCCGGGCGCTCGGCGCGCTGGCCGGCGAGGGCGCCGCAGGCCGCTCCGCAGCGCCCGGCGGCGCCACCGCCACCGTCGCCTCCGGCGCCGTCCTCGCCGACGCGCTCGCCGAGGAGCTCGGCCGCCAGGGCGCCGAACCGTACCGGCCCGAACTGGGCGTGCTGGTCGCCAGGGTGGCCCGCACCCCGCAGGAGCAGGCCGCCGCGGCCGACGCCGTCGCCGACGTCGACGAGGAAGCGGTCCGGCTGCGCAGCGCGGTCAAGTCCCGCGACGGCTTCTTCACCACCCACTTCATCAGCCCGTACTCCCGCTACATCGCGCGCTGGTGCGCCCGGCGCGGCCTGACCCCCAACCAGGTCACCACCGCCTCGCTGCTGGTCGCGCTGATCGCCGCCGGGTGCGCGGCCACCGGCACCCGCGCCGGCTACGTCGCCGCGGGCGTGCTGCTGCTCGCCTCGTTCGTCCTGGACTGCACCGACGGCCAGCTCGCCCGCTACTCGCTCCAGTACTCCACCCTCGGCGCCTGGCTCGACGCGACCTTCGACCGCGCCAAGGAGTACGCCTACTACGCGGGCCTGGCGCTGGGCGCGGCCCGCGGCGGCCACGACGACGTGTGGGCCCTCGCGCTGGGCGCGATGGTGCTCCAGACCTGCCGGCACGTCGTGGACTTCGCCTTCAACGAGGCCAACCACGACGCCGCCGCCAACACCAGCCCCACCGCCGCCCTGTCCGGGCGGCTGGACAGCGTCGGCTGGACGGTGTGGGTGCGCCGGATGATCGTGCTGCCGATCGGCGAGCGCTGGTTCCTCATCGCGGTCCTCACCGCCGCCACCACCCCCCGGATCACCTTCGTGGTGCTGCTGATCGGCTGCGGCCTGGCCGCCTGCTACACCACCGCCGGCCGGGTGCTGCGCTCCCTGACCAGGAAGGCCCAGCGCACCGACCGCGCCGCCCGGGCGCTCGCCGACCTCGCCGACAGCGGCCCGCTCGCCGAAGCGGTGGCGCGCGCCACCGCGCCGCTCGCGCGCCGGCTGCCCGCCGTCGCGCCGCCGCTGCTCGCCGCGATCGGCGCCGGCGCCCTGACCGCGACCGCGGCGCTGGCCGCACGCGGCTCCTGGTGGGTCGTCGCGGCCGCCGCGCTCTACGTCGTGACCAGCGGGATATCCGTCGCCCGCCCGCTGAAGGGCGCGCTGGACTGGCTGGTCCCGCCGTTCTTCCGGGCCGGCGAGTACGGCGCCGTGCTGGCACTGGCGGCCGTCTCCGAGGTGAACGGGGCGTTGCCCGCCGCCTTCGGGCTGGTAGCCGCGGTCGCCTACCATCACTACGACACGGTGTACCGCATCCGCGGCGGCACCGGGGCCCCGCCCCGCGCACTGGTGCGGGCGGCGGGCGGCCACGAGGGCCGGGCGCTGCTGGTGGCCGTGCTGTCGGCGGCCCTGGTCGCGGGCGCGCACCGGCACGGCTTCACCGTCGCGCTGACGGTGCTCGCCGCCGTACTCGCGCTGCTGGTCCTCACCGAGAGCATCCGCTTCTGGGTGTCCTCGGGGGCACCCGCCGTACACGACGAGTCAGGAGAACCCGCATGATCGGCCTGGTGCTGGCGGCAGGCGCAGGACGGCGCCTGCGGCCGTACACGGACACGCTGCCGAAGGCGCTGGTGCCGGTCGGGCCGGACGGCGCGGCGGACGGCCCCACCGTGCTCGACCTCACGCTGGGCAACTTCGCGGCGGTCGGCCTCACCCGCGCCGCGGTGGTCGTCGGCTACCGCAAGGAGGCGGTGTACGCCCGCAAGGAGGCCCTGGAGGCCCGATACGGCGTCGAGCTGACCCTCATCGACAACGACAAGGCCGAGGAGTGGAACAACGCCTACTCCCTGTGGTGCGCGCGCGACGTGCTCCACGAGGGAGTGATTCTGGCCAACGGCGACACCGTCCACCCGGTCTCCGTCGAACAGACCCTGCTGGCCGCCCGCGGTGACGGCCGCCGGGTCATCCTCGCGCTGGACACCGTCAAGAAACTCGCCGACGAGGAGATGAAGGTCGTCGCCGAGCCCGGCCGCGGGGTGCGCCGGATCACCAAGCTGATGGACCCGGCCGAGGCCACCGGCGAGTACATCGGCGTCACCCTCATCGAGGCCGACGCCGCCGCCGACCTCGCCGACGCGCTCAAGGCCACCTACGAGCGCGACCCCGACCTGTACTACGAGGACGGCTACCAGGAAATGGTCCACCGCGGCCACACCCTGGACGTGGCGCCGGTCGGCGACATCCCCTGGGTCGAGATCGACAACCACGCCGACCTCGCCCGCGGACGGGAGATCGCGTGCCAGTACTGACCCGGCTGATCCCCTCGCCGGTCGTCGTCGACATCCGCGGCGGCGCCCTCGCCGACCTCTCCCAGCTCCTGGCCGACGAGCGGATCTCGCCGTCCGGCAAGATCGCCATAGCCGTCAGCGACGGCTCCGGCACCCGCCTGAGCGAGCGGCTGGCCCCCGAACTGCCGGGCGCCGCCTGGTTCCCGGTGGCCGGCGGCACCATCGACGCCGCCGTCAAGCTCGCCGACGCCATGCGCGGCGAGCGCTACGACGCGGTGGTCGCGCTGGGCGGCGGGAAGATCATCGACGCCGCGAAGTACGCCGCGGCCCGGGTCGGGCTGCCGCTGGTCGCGGTCGCCACCAACCTCTCGCACGACGGCATCTGCTCGCCGGTCTCCACCCTCGACAACGACAACGGCCGCGGCTCGTACGGCGTGCCCGGCCCGATCGCGGTCGTCATCGACCTGGACGTCATCCGCGAGGCCCCGGACCGCTACCTGCGGGCCGGCATCGGCGACGCGGTCTCCAACCTCTCCGCCCTCGCCGACTGGGAGCTGTCGCACCGCGAGACCGGCGAGCGGATCGACGGCCTGGCCGCCGCCATGGCGCGCGGCGCGGGCGAGGCGGTGCTGCGCCACCCCGGCACCGTCGCCGACGACGCCTTCCTCGTCACCCTCGCCGAGGGCCTGGTGCTCACCGGCATCGCCATGTCCATCAGCGGCGACTCCCGGCCCTCCTCCGGCGCCTGCCACGAGATCAGCCACGCCTTCGACCTGCTCCACCCGCAGCGCGCCGCCGCGCACGGCGAGCAGGTCGGCATCGGCGCCGCCTTCGCGACCTACCTGCGCGGCGCCCGCGAGCAGTCCGCGCTGATCGCCGCCACCCTGCGCCGGCACGGACTGCCGGTGCTGTCCGAGGAGATCGGCTTCTCCGCGCAGGAGTTCGTCGAGGCGGTGCGCTACGCACCGCGGACCCGCCCCGGGCGCTACACGATTCTGGAACACCTCGACCTGTCCGCCACCGACATCAGGGACGCGTACGCCGACTATGCCAAAACCATCAGTAGCTGAGCTGCGCCCCGTCGTTCACCCGGCGGGCGTCAAGGACCGGCGCAGCGGCGAGCACTGGGCCGGCCGGCTGTACATGCGCGAGGTGTCGCTGCGCATCGACCGCCACCTGGTGAACACCCGCGTCACGCCCAACCAGCTGACCTATCTGATGACCGTGTGCGGCGCGCTCGCCGCACCGGCCCTGCTGGTGCCCGGCATAGCCGGCGCCGTGCTCGGCGTGGTCGCCGTCCAGCTCTACCTGCTGCTGGACTGCGTCGACGGCGAGATCGCCCGCTGGAAGAAGCAGTACTCGCTGGCCGGCGTCTACCTCGACCGGGTGGGCGCCTACCTGACGGACGCGGCCGTGCTGGTCGGCTTCGGCATGCGCGCCGCCGACATCTTCGGCAGCGGCCGGATCGACTGGCTGTGGGCGTTCCTCGGCACCCTGGCCGCGCTCGGCGCGGTGCTGATCAAGGCCGAGACCGACCTGGTCGGCGTGGCCCGGCACCAGACCGGGCGGCCGCCGGTCCAGGAGTCGGCCTCCGAGCTGCGCTCGTCCGGGATGGCGCTGGCCCGCCGCGCCGCGTCCGCGCTCCAGTTCCACCGCCTGGTGCTCGGCATCGAGGCGTCGCTGCTCATCCTGGTGCTGGCCGTGATCGACCAGGTCCGCGGCGACCTGTTCTTCACCCGGCTCGGCGTGGCGGTGCTGGCCGCCATCGCCCTGCTCCAGACCCTGCTCCACCTCGTCTCCGTCCTCGCGTCGAGCAGGCTGAAGTGACCGCCCCGTTGACGGTCGGCGCCGTCATCATCACCATGGGTACCCGCCCGGCCGAGCTCCAGGACCTGCTGGACTCCGTCGCCAAGCAGCAGGGCGCCCCGGTGGAGGTGGCGCTCGTCGGCA
Organism: Actinacidiphila sp. bgisy144; assembly: GCF_057708105.1. NCBI lineage: Bacteria > Bacillati > Actinomycetota > Actinomycetes > Kitasatosporales > Streptomycetaceae > Actinacidiphila > Actinacidiphila sp. bgisy144. The sequence goes on from NZ_JBYIRM010000050.1 coordinate 43,316, forward strand.
ACGGCTCGCCGCTGCCGGTGATGGAGCGCGAGCACCTGCGCACCGCCGAGCTGCCGGAGAACCTCGGCATCCCCGGCGGCCGCAACGTCGGCGTCGAGCTGTTCGGCCCCGGCGGTCGCGACGTGGACATCGTGATGTACCTCGACGACGACGGCCTGCTGCCCGGCGACGACACCGCCGAGCTGGTCCGCAGGGCCTTCGAGCAGGACCCCGAGCTGGGCATCATCAGCTTCCGGATCGCCGACCCGCAGACCGGTGAGACCCAGCGCCGGCACGTGCCGCGGCTGCGCGCGTCCGACCCGATGCGCAACTCCCGGGTCACCACCTTCCTCGGCGGTGCCAGCGCGGTGCGCACCGAGGTGCTCCGGCAGGTCGGCGGGCTGCCCGAGCAGTTCTTCTACGCGCACGAGGAGACGGATCTGGCCTGGCGGGCGCTGGACGCCGGCTGGATGATCGACTACCGCTCCGACCTGGTGCTGCTGCACCCGGCCACCTCGCCGGCCCGGCACGCGGTCTACCACCGGCTGGTGGCCAGAAACCGCGTGTGGCTGGCCCGGCGCAACTTGCCCTGGCCCCTGGTGCCGGTGTATCTCGGCGTATGGATGGCGCTCACCTTGGTGCGCAGGCCGTCGGGCAGCGCGCTGCGCGCGTGGTTCGGCGGCTTCCGGGAGGGTTGGGCCACTTCGTGCGGTCCGCGGCGCCCGATGCGCTGGCGTACGGTGTGGCGGTTGACCCGGCTGGGCCGACCCCCGATCATCTGACAAGCTCGGATCTGAGAGCATCAGGCGCAGTCGGGAACCCCCTGCACCCGGCGCGCATCTTGAGGACGAAAGTGTCAACTGTGAGTGATACAACGCACAATGGCGCGGTCGCCGTCGGCGCCTCGCCGGTGCCCTCGGCCTTCGACGACGGCCTCAGCGCCGCCGAACTCGCCGCCAA
>NZ_JBYIRM010000051.1:0-40910 GCF_057708105.1 Actinacidiphila sp. bgisy144
CCCCCCCCCCCCCCCCCCCCCGGCCCGCCTCCCCCCTTTCTCTTCTCCCCGTGGAGCAGGGGGGAGGCGGCAGCCCTTGCCTGATCACCCACCCGGGCCGTGGCCCGGAGATCTGACTCCCCGTTCTGCTGCCGGCCACGAGCCTGGCAGAGCGGGAAGGCCCGGCCGTGCCATGGGGATGGCGCCGCCCCACCAGGTGGCGACGGCGGTCCGGGCAGCCGTGTCCCGCCGACGGCGGTCGGCGGGACACGGCACCCACACGCACACGAATTGGAGACACCGATCCGATGGACCACCAGGCGTTCAGCCTTTTACGCACCCCCCGCGGAGTGCTACTCGTCTGCGATCCCGCCAACGGGGGGCTATGGCGGCTACCCGGCGGGAGCGTCCTCCCGGGTGAGGCGCCGCACGTGGCCCAGCGGCGCACGCTGGTGGAACAGACCGGATTGACGAACGCCCACGCCGTTGACGTGCTGGTGTGCGACTACACCCCGCCGGTGGCGGACTTCCTGCCCGCAACGCTGGCGATGGTGTGGGACGTCGGCATGATCCCCGACGTACCGCCCGTGCTGGTGGCGCGGCTGGACGTACAGGTCATCCATCCCGACCAGCTCGCCGAGTACGCGCACCAGCAGGAGACCCGGCGCATCCGGTCCGCTCTCGCGGTCCTCCGTGCCCCCTACACCGCACCCCGATACCGCTACCGCGGCGCAGACCCGGAGCCCGAGTCATGATCGTCTACACGGTCACCCTCAGGGTGACAGCGCCTAAGCAGGCCCGTACCGAGCAGATCGTGACCGCAGCCGCGGACGCTGAGGAGGCCCGCCGCCGTGCCGTCCGCGCTATCACCGATCGGTACCCCGAAACGCGAGTTCAGGTCCAGACCGTACGCCAGCGCCCCTACGAACCCCCCACAGAGGCGCGCGACTCCGCCGCGCCACAGCTCGTAGTGCGCCGTCCCCTGTCTGCGCTCCAGCGCGGGCAGTGGGTACAGGTGCACGGCCGTCCGCTGCGGATCGCGGACATGCGCAGGGGCGGCGAGGGGTGGGGCGAGCGGATCATCCATCTCGCCGGGCACGGCCCCGACGAGGCCCCGCCCCCACCGCTCCGTCTCAAACCCAATGAACTCCTGCTCGTCTACATTGCCAGGCCGCCCCACGCCGCCCGCGGCTGACCTCCCTTGAACTCCGCCCGGCCGACGGCCGGGCGGTCACACCCGACCGGAAGGCCCCGCACGACATGACCGTGATACTCGACCGCCCCGCCGAAACCGCTGCCGACGCCGGAGCCGACCCGTTGCAGCGCCTCGCGCTGGATATCACCCGTTCCTGCCAAGCCGCGTGCACCCACTGCTACAACGGCAGCAGCCCGCAGGGCACGCACGGCGAGATGACCCGGGAGACCTGGCTGTCCCTCCTGGACCAGGCCGCCGCCGCCGGAGTCCATCAAGTGCAGCTCATTGGCGGTGAACCCACCCTCCACCCCGACATCGCGGACCTGATCAACCGCGCCGTCGACCACGGGATGCAGGTCGAGGTGTTCTCCAATCTGATCCACATCCGCGCGGTGCTGTGGCCGGTGCTGCGGCAACGCGGCGTCACGCTGGCCACCTCGTACTACTCGGACACCGCCGAGGAACACGAGCAGATCACCAAGCACCGCGCCAGCTACGCGAAGACGAAGGCGAACATCACCAAGGCCCTCGCGTACCGCATCCCGCTGCGAGCCGGCATCGTGCACGTGCGCCCCGGTCAGCGTGTCGCCGAGGCCATGGCCGAGCTGCGCGCGCTCGGCGTGCAGCACATCCGCACCGACCGGCTGCGGGAGATCGGCCGCGGCGCCGGCGGTGAGGAGGACACCCACCAGATCACCGAGCTGTGCGGACACTGCGCCAACGGCCGCGCCGCCGTCCTGCCCGACGGGTCGGTGGCCGGCTGCGTGATGTCCGGCGGCATGATGACCGTCGGCAACGTCCTCACCACCCCGCTCGCGGAGCTCGTCTCCAGCCCGGCATGGGCCACCCTCGCCGCCGCGATCCCGCGGCCGCGCCGCGCTGCCGCCCACCGGGGCGACGAGTGCCACCCGGTGGGTGAGTGCAACCCGGGGGACGACTGCTCGCCGATGCACGAGTGCACGCCCGATCTTGACGGGTGCGGACCCCACATGGTTGGAGAGGCGTGCGTGCCCGACTCCTGTACCCCGCGCGAGGACTCGTGCCAGCCCTCGCCCGGGGTCGGGGCCATCCGTCCGCCCCTCCAACTCGCCTACACGGCGATCGCCTGCAACCCGGGGTCCGACTGTGCGCCGGCCGAGTCCGAGGCATGCGCCCCGGCCTACGACGACTGAGAGGCTGACCTTATGACCTGGAAATTCCACGCGGCCGCGTTGTCCGGGCGCGTCGTCCACCCGTCCTCACGCTGGTCCCGACCGATCGCGACCACCCCGCGGCACCTGCTCGTGCCCCACTGGTGGCGCTACCTGCCCGCGTTCGGCTGGACGCTCCGGGACGGCGGCAGTGACCCGGCGCGCTGGATGAGCGCCGCGTACACGGACCGTACGCTGGTGACCCGCGCCGGCCCGCTGCACGCCGACCGGGCCACCGCCGGCGACCACCCCGAGGGCCTGCCCACCTCCAGCAGCACTCTGCCCACGCTCGTGGTGTCCATGTACCAGCACGCCATGATCACGGACACGTCCGACGTGCTGTGCGTCACCGGCACCGGATACGGAACCGCCCTACTCGCCGCTCGACTCGGCGACGAGCGGGTGACGTCCGTCGACGTCGACCCGTACCTGGTCGACACGGCCCGCACGCGGCTGGACGCGATCGGCCACCGCCCCACCCTGGCCGTGTGCGACATCACCGGGCCCCTGCCCGGCACGTACGACCGCATCGTCTCCACCGTCGGCCTCCCCGGCATCCCCGCGTCGTGGCTGTCTGCGCTTCGCCCCGGCGGCCGGCTAGTCACCAACCTCGCTGGCACCGGTCTGGTGGTCGCCGCCGACGTACAGCCGGACGGCGGCGCCCGCGGGCAGGTCACCCCGGAGCGTGCCGGGTTCATGCGGACCCGGCACGCCGAGGACTACCCGCCCCCGCCCAGCACCCGGCACGCCTGGACCGCCGAGGGCGAGACGGTCACCACCGGCCGCTACCCCGTGGTGCAGGTGAAAGAGGCATGGGAGCTGATGACCGCCTACGCCCTCGCCGTGCCGGGCGTCCACCAGGGCTATGACGAAGACGAAAAAGGCATTCGAACCGCCGTCATGGTGCACGCAGATGGATCGTGGGCCCGCGCCACCGGCCGACGAGGCGAACCCCCGACCGTGCACCAGACCGGTCCCCGCCAGCTCTGGGACCAGCTCGACGCCATCCGGCACGACTGGCTCTCCGACGGCCAACTTCCAGCCCACAGCGCCAGCGTAGAAATCGACCCGGGCGGCACACTCCACCTGCGCCGCGGGACCTGGAGCACCACTATCCCTGCCCCCTGAGCGGTCTCCACACCAGGTGAGGGCCCTGGACCCGTCAAAGGGCCCTCACCGCTCCGGGCAACAGGATGCCCCCGGCGTCAACGCCGGGGGCATCCTGCGGTCGAGGCCCTGCCGGAGCTACGGCGCGACCCACTTCCAGGGGCGTTCGCCGTGTTCGCCCATCAGGCAGGCCAACCGGTAGTCCGCCTGTGATCGGGCGTGCTCGCTGGCGTCCGCATGCCGCAGCGCGAACAGCGCGAGTCCCAGGCTACGTATGTCCCTGATCAGGGCGTACCCGTCCCAAGCCGTCACGTCCGTGCCGTAGGCGTCGCGGAACTCCTCCCAATAGGACGGCGGTTCGGCCAAGGTGTCGCTCTGGAATGCGATGGTCGCTTGATCCCACTGCCGCGGCCCGACCGCGACCCCTTCCAGGTCCACCAGGTAGGTGCCCTCAGCGGTGCGCATCGTGTTGTGCGGACTCGGGTCCGCGTGGATCACGCACCACTCATCCGGCCACTGCACCGCCTCCCAGCGGCTGACGAGCTGTTCGGCATGCCGGGTGAGCCAGCGCCGCGCGCTGTCGGAGGTCTGCGCCTCCCGAATGCGCTTGGGGTAGTCCGGCAGAGTGAAGCGGGGCAGGTCGAGGTGTCCCGGGACGCGGGCGGAGTGCAGCCGCAGCAGCGCACGGGCGGTGTGCGCCGACTCGGCCGGCACCTGCTCGCCCAGGTCCTCCCAGAAGGTCACCGGCCGGCCACCGGCCATCACCGGATCGGGCACCAGGGGTTCGGCCGTGGGGATGCGGTGCGAGCGCATCCAGTCCGCCGCCCGCAGCTCGCGCACGGCAACCCCGTACGTGCCGGGCGGGTGAACGCGGATCACGGTCCCGCCGGCGGCGCGCAACATCAGGTTGTCACGCAGCCGGATCGGCTCGATACCGGCGGCCGGTAACCGGGCCTGCCGGCACGCCTGTTCGGCCAGGGCGACGACTTCCGAAGTCTCCACGGCGTCACTCCCGGGTGGCGAGGGTCGAGGCGATCTCGTCCAGGGCGAGGGAGTGCGCGCCCTTTACCAGGACCACGGCCTTGGGGGGCAAAGGGCCGTCGAGGAGCGGCAGCACGTCCGCCCGGTCGGCGACGTTGTCCACCGCGCTCACGCCCGCCTCGCCAGCCGCGGCCGCCATGGCCGCCGCGTTCGGGCCGCCCACGGTGATCAGCCGGCCGACGCTGCGGGCCGCGGCGAGCGCGCCCACCTCCCGGTGAATCTCCTCGGCCCGGTCGCCCAGCTCCATCATCTCGCCCAGGACCGCGACGACGGGCCGCCCGCCGGCGAGGTGCGCGAGGCTGTCGAGCGCGGCCCGCGTCGCCTCCGGGGAGGCGTTGAACGCGTCGTTGACGACGGTCACCCCGTCGGGTCGGTCGGTGACCTCCATCCGGGCGCCGGAGACGATCCGGGCCCCGTCCAGACCCCGGGCCACCGTCTCGAAGGGCACGCCGGCCGCCAGGGCGAGCGCGGCGGCCGCCAACGCGTTGGTGACGTGGTGGTGGCCGAATACGTCGGGACTGACCGGCGCGGCGTGCCCGTCGGCGTGCAGGGTGAAGGAGAGCCGCCCGGCGCCGCTCAGGGTGATGTCCTCGGCGCGTACGTCGCAGTCCGGCCCGGTGCCGAAGAACACCACCTTGGCCGCCGTCTTGTCGGCCATGGCCCGCACCAACTCGTCATCACCGTTGAGGACCGCCACACCGCCCTCACTGGCCGGCGGGAGCGCGGCCACGATCTCCGCTTTCGCCTCGGCGATGCCCTCGCGGCTGCCGAACTCGCCCAGGTGGGCCGTGCCCACGTTCAGTACCGCGCTGATCTTGGGCCGGGCGATGCCGGTCAGGTAGGTGATGTGCCCCTTTCCACGCGCGCCCATTTCGAGGACCAGGTACCGCGTGCTCTCCTCGGTGCGCAGCACGGTCGAGGGGAACCCGATCTCGTTGTTGAAGCTGCGGACGTTGGCGACCGTGGGCCCGGCGAGTTGGAGGACCGACAGCAGCAGGTCTTTCGTGCTGGTCTTCCCGGCCGAGCCGGTCAGCGCCAGCACGAGGCCGCGGTACCGGTCGGCGACTGCGCGGGCGATGTCGCCGAGCGCGGCGGTCACGTCCTGGACGTAGACGGCCGGCACCGTCACCGGCGAGGACGCGAGCACGGCAACCGCGCCGTCCGACACGGCGGCCGCGGCGAAGTCGTGCCCGTCCGTACGGGTGCCGGGCAGGCAGGCGAACAGGCCGCCCGGGTGGACGTTCCGGGAGTCGAAGGACAGCGGGCCGGATACGAGCGCGCCAGGGTCTACGCCGGCCACACGGCCGCCGGTCGCGTCGGCGATCTCCTGCAAGGTCAGGGGAATCAACGGATCTCCTCAGAGGGTGAAAGGGGCGGACGAGGCGGGAGAGGGCAAGGGGGTGCCGTACGGCCAGGCCGCAGGAGGCCCGGCCGTTCAGCGGGGGCGGATCACGGGTGCAGGGCGGGGAAGGTGATGGCCCGGCCGGTGTAGGAGGCCGTCAGCCGGTCCAGGGGCACGCGATCGTGTTCCTGGCCCCACGCGGACGGGTCACGGATGAAGACCGCCGGCCCGGCCGGGCCGGCGCCCGGGTCGGTGAAGCCGCGGAGGACGACGAGGTGACCACCGCGGCGCCCGTCCTGCGGGAACTTCTCGGTCACGGAGACGATCAGCGGCGCCACGGTCAGCCGGTCGAGGAGTTCGCCGGCCGGCACCGGCTCCGCGCGGCCGGGCACGCCGAGCTGTTCGGCGACCTCCGCCAGGCCGGCATGCAGCCAGCCCCGTTCGGTGAGCGCTCCGCGGTCGACGCCGAGCCGCACCAGCTCCGTCACAGTCGGCGCCGGCTTGCCGTAGGCCAGCAGGATCATCCGCAGGTCCGCCATGCCGCACGCCCGGTTGGACCACTCGATCCGGTCGCCGAGTTCGGCGCCCCCGTCGCGCTCCCACTCCTGCGGGGCGATGAGCTGACGGCACATCGGGACGGGGTGCAGACACGGCACGAGGCAGACTCCTAGCGCTCGCTCACCGCGGCGGTGAGCAGCGGATCGGGGCTCAGAGGCACATCGTATGTGCGCCGGGTGACCGCCTCGCGCAGGACGGCGCGGACCGCGTCGGCGTGGCTGACCCCGACTAGTTCGGCGCCGGCGGCGAAGTTCGAGCCCACCGACATGCCCGGCGTCGGGTTGACCTCCAGCGCGAACGCGTTCCCGTCCGGCTCCACCATGAAGTCAACCCGCGCCATACCGCGGCAGTCCAGCCGCTCCCACATCGTGCGCGCGTGCTCGGTCAGCGTGCTGACCGTCTGCGCCGGTAGCTCCGCCGCGGACACGGACACGGTGCCCTCGCCGGCCGCGTCGAGCTTGGATTCCGCGTCGTACCACGTCCCGGCGTGAACCTCGGTCGCCAGCGGCGGGAAGACGACCACCCCGCCGGGCAGCTCCAGCATGCCGACCGTCACCGGCGTGCCCGTGACGATCTGTTCCACCAGGACCCGGGGGGAGGGGGACGGGTCGGTTCCCGCAGCTTCCGCGAGCGCGCGGGCGAAGTCGCCGGGGCTGTCCACCAGGCTCATGCCGACGCTGGACCCGCCGAGCGGCGGCTTGACCATCACCGGGCCGTCCCAGGCGAGGGGCGGCCCGCCCGTCCACTCCCGCCATGCCGGGGTGGGCACCCCGAGCCCGCGCATGTACTCCTTGCACAGGATCTTGTCCGCGGCCAGCGAGCACGCCGCCACGCTGCTGCCGCAGTACGGCACCCGCAGGAAGTCGAGGAGCCCTTGAAGCCGGCCGTCCTCGCCGAACGGGCCGTGCAGGTTGGACAGCACCACCCCGGCCCCCGCCAGACGCTTGATGAACCCGGGCGCGCACGGGTCCACCACCTCCACCTCAGCGCCCAGGCCGGCCAGGGACTCGCGCAGCGCCGTCACGGACAACTGCTCTACGGGGCTCTTGTCGAGGTACAACCGGTCCTCGGCCGACAGGCCGCCGTACGCCACCACCACCCGCAGGCCCCGGGTGTCCCACTTGCGCAGGGTCGTGATCTGCCGGTTGACCGTCTCGCGGTCGCCGGCGTCGATGAACGTCGTGGTCACAGCAACTCCAGTTCTCCGCGGAACGACGGGGCGACCGGGCCAGCCACCCAGTACGACCCGGGCCGCTCGCCGTTGGGGGTGACGGTCAGAGGCGTGCCGGCCCGGTTGTGCACGGTCACCGGGCCCGGGGCGACCACTCCGCGGCGGGACGCGATCACCGCCGCAGCCACCGCCCCCGAGCCGCACGACAGCGTCTCGGCCTCCACCCCGCGCTCATAGGTGCGGATGCGCAACGCGTGCGCGTCCACCGGGTGAACGAAGTTCACGTTCGTCCCCACCGGGGCGAGCGCGTCGTGATGGCGCACCAGCGGGCCGAGCCGGTCGACGTCGACGGCGTCCACGTCGTCCACCAGGGCGACCACGTGTTCGGTGCCGGTGTTCACGGCGTCGAAGCGCAGCCGCGTTTCCTGCCACCAGGTCTCGACCCGTTCCGGCTCGACCTCGCCGGCCTCCGCGGTGACCGAGACGTGGTTCCCGCTCACGGTCGCCTCATGGGAGACGCCGGCCATCATCAGCGTCATGGCGGTGAACCCGTGGTCGGCCGCCGCCGCCCAGGCGACGCAGCGCAGCGCGTTGCCGCACATGGACGCCAACGAGCCGTCCGCGTTGATGCAGATCACTTCCAGCACGGGGGCCGGGTCCTTGTCGACCAGCGTGCTCAACACCAGGCCGTCAGCGCCGACGCCGGTACGCCGCTCGCACAGCCGCGGCGCCTCCGTCCGCCAGGCGTGGGACAGTCCGGCGTCGGTGAGTAACACGAAGTCGTTGCCGGCTCCGTGGAGTTTTCGGAACTGCACGTCAGGGCCTCACTTCCGGGGGCGGGTGCAGGGTCAGGGCACGCCGAGCCGTACGGACGGACAGCCCGTGAAGGGTGCCGGGCGCGGCGGCCGGGGGATCAACGTTGGACGCCCGCCGCACGCTGCCGTAAGTGATGGCGGCGTTGCTCTCTGTTTCTACGAGGAGAAACAAAGAGCAACACCGAAGCCGCTACCGCCCCGGCTGCCACCCGCCGTAGAGTGCGGCCACCGCCCGTGTCCAGGCGTGCGCAAAGCGGAGGTGCCAATGGCGTCACGACACCGCCCCCCGGCCGGGAATCACCTCGGCCACCTGCTGACACGCGCCCGGAAGGTACGCGGCTGGACCCTCGAAGAGGCGGCCGACCGCCTACGTGTCCGCAGCCGCGAATGTGGCCACCCGCTCCAGACCCGCCGCGAAGGGGTCTGGCACTGGGAACACGGCCGCGAGCCGGACCGGCCCACTCAACGGGTGATCGCCGATCTGCTTGGTATTCCGCCTACGGCGGTCGATGAGCGACCATGGCCAGAGTGGTTGTCCGAGGACCCTGCCCAGAGGCCAACTCCCCGGCCCTGGACGCTTCTCGGCGCCTCCCAGTCCCTCACCGAACTCACAAGGGGTGCCATGGGCGTCACGCGACGGGAACTCGTACTGATCTCCGGCGGCACCCTGACCGCCGCCCTGTTGAACTGGCTCACGGCCGATCCGGTGGCCGCCGGGCAGCTCACCACCGGTCAGCGCATCGGAGAGACCGGCGTTGCCAAGCTGGAGGCCCGCGCCCAGGAGCTCCGGGAGCGGGACGACGAAGACGGGGGCGGTACCGTCCTCGCGGAGGCGTCCAGCGCCCTTGCCCTGGTCAATGGGATCATCAACCAGCGCACCTACACCGACGCGCACGGCGCCCGCCTGTACGCGGCGGCCGCCGACCTCGCCCGCCAGCGTGCCGCCGCCCTGTTCGACACCCGGGGCGACTGCGCCGACGGCACGTTTCTGACCGCGTTGCGCGCGGCCCGCGTCGCCGGAGACGACGCCCTCGGCGCCAATGTCCTGGCGTTCTGGTGCGTCTCCGCCTACAACACTGGCAGGTTGCACGACGCCGACGACATGGCCACCGCAGCACTCGCCGCCGTCCGCGGCCGCACCAGTCCCCGCGTCGAAGCGATGATGCACAGTCGGCGCGGCCGCGCCCGCGCCCACCTCGGCGACGCCCGGTGCTGGGACGATTTCGACGCCGCGGAAACCCTCCTCGCCCGCGCCGACGAGCAGGGCGACGAAGCGCCCCAGTGGGCGTACTGGTTCGACCGCGCCGAAATCCTCGGCGCCCGCGCGTCCAGCCACCGCGACATGGGCCAGCACGACCGCGCCGAAACCGCGTTCACGGCCGCTGACGAACTGTTCGGCCCGACCACCGTCCGCACCCACGCCGTCTACCTGTCCCGTATGGCAGACGCCCAGTACGCACAGGGCGAGCTAGAGCGCGCGTGCGCCACCGCCGGCACCGCGCTGGACCTCACCGAGGTGATCAGCTCGCACCGCACCACCGCGCCCCTGCTCTCCCTCGCCGAACGCCTCAGTAAGCACCGCACCACCCCGGCCGCCCGGGACTTCATCGACCGCGTACATACCGTGCTCGCCGCTTGAACCTCCGCTGCCACACAGGAGCACCCCCCCGTGCACACCAGCCGATATTTGTGCGTTCTGACAGCGTGTGGCGCTGCCGCGGCCGCGGTCGCCCTGACGGTGGCCGGCCTGCTATCCACGCTCGTGGATGGCCACACGGCACGCTGCACGGTATGGCTCATCACCATGGCCGCCATGACCGCCGCCGAGGCCCTGGCGGCAGCCATCGGACACGAGCTGTACGACCGGCACAGGAACCCCGCGCGCCGCCCACTACCGCGGAGGTAGCGCCCGCCTCCCCCCGGGCCCATCCCGACCCGCCGGCGAACTGCCCACACCATCCTCCCGATCGACCCGCACCGCATACGCCGTAGTGTCCGGCTGGACGTCGAGGACCAGGCGGAGCCCGCCGCCGCGGTGGCGGAGCCGGGTAGGCTCGCCGACGCGCAACGCGGTGCACGACCGCAGCAACGGCAACAGCACCTCCACCACCTCCTCGCCGCGTTCCCGGTCATCGGTCATGACCCTGATCTGCACCACAGTGGTCGCCCCTTCCGTCAGCTGACCGGCGCGGCGACGTCCGCACCCATCTCAGCAAGCCGTCGAAGTACCGCCCGGCAGTCGCCGAGCGCGCGATGGTCTCCGTCGAGCGGCTGCCACCGGTTGGTGCCCCAGTAGTCGTCCCACTTCCCCGCCCAGTCGCTGTACGGGACCATCACGTCGTCCACGTCGAGCCCGGCGAGCCAGGCCGCTGCGGACTCCGCCGGCGCCGGGTCGCCGAGCGCTTCGTAATGCCGGGTCAGCTCCCAGCGCAGCACGCCCTTGTCATACGGGGCGTTGTAGATCAGCACCCGCCGCCCGGCCAGCGCCGCCGTCAACGCGGGCAGCACCTCAGCGAAACGCGGCGCATCGCGCACCATCGCATCGGTGATGCCGTGCACGTCGGTCGCCGCCGCCGGGACGGACACGCCGGGATTCACCAGGGTGTCCAGCACCACTTCGCCCGCAGCCGTCAGTACGGCCAGCTCGACCACGCACGCGGTGTCGTGCAGTCCCGTCGTCTCGGTGTCGAGCACCACCACCGCAGGGTCTGCCAGCGCATCCGCCGCCCACTGCACCCGAGCACGGGCCGCCTCCCTCTCCGCCGCCCGGCGCTCTTCCCGCTCGCGCTCGCGCTGGGCCTGGTTCTCCGCGCGCCGCCGTTCGCTCTCGCGCTCGTGCGCCTCGGCGTGCGGCGGGCACCGCCGCGGACTCGGCGCCCACAAGCCCGCGTCCGGCAGGTCCGGACGCTCCGGCCGCAGCAGGAAGGCGCGCTCCGCCAGGTAGGCCCGCGCCGCTTTCAGCGTCACCACCCGCACCACACAGCCGTCCTCACGACACACCGTCACCTCGTCCAGCCACGCCGCGACCCGTTCCCGCTTGGTCTGCACCTGCGCGCTACGGCAGTCCCGGCACCGCCTGTGCTCCGCCGGGTACGGCCGCTCACGCACCGCACCGCAGCCCGCACAAGTCCGCGCCGTCAACCGCTCCCGCTCCCGCCTCGCCCGGTCCAGGCACACCTGGCAGGGCCGCCCATGCAGGATCACCGCCCGCACCTGACCACACTCCGTGCAGGTCCGCCGCCGCTCCATCTTCGCCTTGGCCGATGCCGGCAGCGCGCGCATCTTCACCGCCGCGGCAGGGTCATAGAGGGGCACTTCGCCGAGCTTGCGCGTCCACAGGTACGCCAACGGCGCCTGCCCGTCCGCCAGTTTCAGCCGCTGCTGCCCCAGCTGCGTCTTGGTCCGCAAGTACGCCGGCGCCCCGCCCCAGCCATACACCGGCACCCCGCCCGTGTACCCCTGCGGCCTACCCCGCTCCACCCGATCAGAGTCCGTCTCCGTACCCACAACCGGCCTCCCGTCCCTATCGATCGAACAAAACCAACGCTAGCATTCTTAGCCCGCGCCAACGACGGAATTCAAGCCACATCATCAATTCGTGTCAAAGCGGTGCACCATTGCAGCTGAAAAACCTTCTCTAAAAGGAGATCCTTTTTATTTCTGCGCCTGCGGCCCGTAGGCTTCCAGCGCCTCGCGGACGATCCGGGCCGGCGAAAACAACTGGAGGGCCAGGTCGTCCCGCTGTCGTACCTGGTCAGGGCTCAACCGCAGGCTCGCGCCCACCAGGCCGCGTGACTCCAGCTCACGCAAGGGCCGCTCCGAAACCCGCCATGAGGCGGTGCGCAGCGCGCTCGCCAAATCGTCCGGAAACATGTAGTTCCGCTGCTGCAATCGGACTTCGCTCCGGGGTCCAGGCCACCGGCCGGCCAGCGTCATGCGCCCTGCTTCTTCCTCCGTCAACGGCGCCCAAGGCCCTACCAGATCGGGGTCCGCCAGCCGTCGGCGCACCGCAGCGCAGACCACCACCGACAGGCTCGGCCAGGTCCCCGGCCGCATCCGTGCCACCTCCAACCTCGCCGTACGCCGGTCCATCCCCCGGTTGACAAGATCGTGGATAGTCGCAGCCTCCTCAATTCGCCGCTTCCGGTCCAACAATGACAATCGACCCGCCTGAGAAGCGGTAATCCAGACCGTGATCTTCTCCATGGTGAAGATACTAGCCTTAAAAGGAGATCCTTTATCTCCCAGCGCGGCGGGCGGCCGCGAGGCGGCAAGTACACCACACGTATCGTATGGGCCATACAGTATGGTTCATACGGAAGGGCGGCGATGTGCCGCCCCCGATAGGGAGGTCACCATGCCCGAGGTTCCCGACCGCGCCCAGCCCGGAGTAGCGATGAAATTGCTGCTGGAACAGGCGCTCCGTGAGCGCACGCGGGGCCCGGAGGACGCCACGGCCCTGACGCGGTTGGAGTACGTAGCGGCGGACATCCGCGCTGTCCGCGACGCGGAACGCCAGCTCCAAACTGAACTCGCGGCGGTGCTCGCAGACGCCGACCAAGAGGGGCGCGGCGAGGACGCCGCGGCGCCGCGCGGACACCGTGAATCCCTCGTCCGCGCTTGCGAGGGCGCCGCGTCCCGCGCCCGTGTGTTCGCCCTGCTCAACCTCCGGGATGTGGAGAGCACGGCCCGAGCAGCTCTCACGCCCGTGTGGCAGGGCAGCCGGGGTGACTGGTCGCTCGCGTTCCTGAGCGGCGGGCGGGTGGCCCTACGCGCGTACGGAGACAGCCTCGATGTGCAGAACGAGGCCCCCGCCCTACTCGACTCGCTCCGGTCCGCGGGGCTGAGTCTGAGGTCGGCGGGCGGTTCCGGCGTGCGGATGGCTGAGGACCTGGCGGCCGGCCACGACGTCGAGATCAGCTTTCCCGCCACCGACTGACCCCCTGACGGCGGCGCTCCACCGTGCCTCACCGTCTGAGGCCCCGGGCGGCGGACGGTCGGGAGCACACCCTCTACGGGCCGGGCGCTCGAGGAACGCCGGCCCCAGGAAGGCGCTCGGCACCCGCGCCGCGCCCAGGCCGGCGTACCTCGAGCACCGCTCCCCCCGGACTCACGGGTACAGGCCGAGGTCCCCCGGGCCACCGAGATCAGGGCATGACGCTGCGGCAGGCCCCGGCCAAGCTCGCGGGGATCTGCCCGCCGGCAACTCCCGCCCGACACAGCGCCGCCCCGTCGACCGACGCGCCGACTCGGCGACCCGCTTTCGCCCGGCTCCGTCGATCAGCCGGCGTCCCCGGCCGCAGGCCGCCGGTAGCCGGAGCATGCTGCGGCCGGGCGAGCGGCGACCGCCGCGGCCGCAGCACGGACTCCGCTCCACCACGGCCCACGACCGCCAACTGCACGACGACCCGAGGCGGACTCAACGTCACCGCCGGCACCGCAGCCCGACCAGGAACCGCAGGCCCCTCACCACCAGGCACACGAGACCGGCCGTGCACCACCGCACACCCGGACAGCACGACCAGCGACACCAGACCCAGCAACAACAAGCGGCGCATACCCCTGTCTACCGCCTCAACCACCATCCGACCGCCACCAACCACCACCCGCTCCCCTGGACAGACCCACCCATTCACTTCCCCCGGCCGCCTGCCATGCGTTAACGTCTTCTCAACTAGGCCCAGCCTTCGCGGGGATGAGCCCTACTGCAAGGCGCCGAACTAGCCCAAGCAACCCTGCTCCCCGCGCCCGCGGGATGGACCCTACGAATCCGCCTACCATGGCGTGGTTACTGCCTGCTCCCCCGCGGCTGTGGGGATGAACCAAATCCAGGGTTGTGGTTCCAACCAACCCCGGGTTGCTCCCCGCAACTGCGGGGATGTACCGGATCTGTGCCGCATAGACCCTCTCCGCGGACGCGGAAGCCCCTGCACCGCTCCGGACCGTGCTCCCCGCCACTGCGGGGCTATCCCCAACCAGGCCAGGAAGCCTGTGCACGCGGGCAATCTCCACCCCTCCCCATTCCGCCGGACTCAGAGCCTGCTCCTGGACCCGCGGGTGGGCGTCCGCCCGCAGTTGGGCGCTCTCGGCATGCACACCAGTCGCGCCACCAGTGCTACAGATTCCGCGTGATCGCGTAGCGCGGGATGCTACAGTTTTCCTGAAACCTGTAGCGGCTGGAGGCGTGATGTACCCCAATTCCGCGGCCGAGATGGGCTTTCCGCCGCATTCACAGGCCGACGGCATCCACACCGTCACCACGCCGTTCACGGTGATCGAAACGAGGATCACTCCCCGCGAATGGTCCCGTGACCCCGGCGGGCATGTGTGGCTGTTCGACGGCCCGCAACTGGTAGCCCGCAGCACCCTGGTGTGCGACCGCGACGAGCTGCCGGGCCGACAGGAAGCGGCGCGCGTGGAAATCGCACCGTGGGCCGAGGCACTGTCCAAGCTGAGCCGTACGGCGTGGTGGGAACCGGGCTACCCCTGGGGACCGGCAGAGGAAGACGCGCTGCGGCACTTCCCGCAGTTCACCGCGCCGCAGCCGCCTACGCTGAGCGCCGAATGGACGTACGACCTTCCATGGCGCACGCAGGCCGGATGGTCCGAGCGGATCGCGGAGATCGTGTTCGCCCGGTTTCAGGCGGAAGACGCCGCATTCCCCCGGGATTCTGTAGTGCGCTGGGCCGTCGCCAGCGGCATGCACAAGGTGTACGTCCACCGGATGACGGGAGTGGCCCGTACGACGATCGACCGCATCATCCAGGCCGCTGCCTGAGTGCTTGCACTTCCCGGTCCCCTACCTCGGCTTGGGGGCCCTCAAGCCCGTCACCGTGATCACTGGCGGCTTCGTAGCGGACGACACCATGTACGTCACCGCCATCGCCCCGCACAGCGCCGTACGGTCATCCTCCGCCCCCGCCGTACGCGCCAGGGTCAAACCCCCGTACGGGTCGCCGGCCAGGGCCTCCAGGTCCTCCAGCAGCGTTCCCAACGTAGTACCCGCCAGCAGCGCCCGCTGTGACTCGCGGGACAACGCACCGGGCCCGATGCCCCGCAGCCGCTCCGCGCCGTCCAGCTCGCGCAACGCCGCCCGGGCCGCGTCGGTGAACGCCACCCGATACCGCTCAGAGCTCACCTCGGGTCCGCCAGGGCCGGAAAGACCTCGCCCAGCTCGAACACCGGCTCCACGCCGGCGCGCACCGCGGCGGCCGCCGTGTCCAGCTCCGGGTCACCAGCGGTCTGCGCGACCGCGGCCCACGTCGCGACCAGCGTGAACAGGTCCGCCGGGTCGGCCGCGTCGATCGCCGCCTGAAACTGCTTCGCCAGCGTGTCCGGGAGCGCCGCCTTGATAGCGCCGACCGTCCGCGGACGGTCTATCGGCCCCCGCGGGTGCTCATACGGCTGTGCGGTCATCGCCCCTCCGGTGCTCCTGGCCTAGGCCCCCAGACTACGCGCACCCTCCACCACCGTCAGCCGCCTCACCCACCCCCGCACCCCCCGAGCGCACTCCTCAGATCATCGGGTGGGCGGGTTCTCGCCGGGGTTTACATGGCCGGCCGCACACCGGCCGGCCCTCTCGCTGTTGTGCTCGTAGACCAGGCAGCGGGGAGGGGAGGGGAGCCGCGCACCGCAGCGCCGCCGACCGGCACCACACACGGGGCGGGCCACCGTACCCCCGCCGTCACGGATGCACGCGCGACAGGCGACCCCGAGCCCCGTCCCGGGCGGGCGGGGAGCACCTGCTGCCGCGCGCTCCGACCGCCGGTGAGGTCGCTCCGCGTCGGCGCGGGCATCACCCCGCCACACCAGCATGACGAAAACCCCCACCCCCAAACACCGCCCCGACCAGCAGGTTTCACCCGTTCGGACCACGCAAAACGACCTCCACGCCCCCCAAAACATGGTTAAATAGAGACTGTTCGGGAGGGGTTGGCACCGCCTCCCGAACACCGCCCGGCCGCCCGGCCGGGCGGCACCTCCCTACACGAGGAACACCACCATGACCGCTGTTCAGACCGCGCGCGCCGCATGGCCGACGCTGCCCGTCGACCAGCTCACCGCCCACCCGGGCAACACCCTGCCGTACCCGGACGCCCCGCTGGTCGCCGACATCGCCGACAACGGGGTCAGTGACCCCCTGCTCGTCGTCATCACCTCGGCCGGAACTCTGGTCGCCGACGGGCTGCGCCGACTGGCCGCCGCCCAGGCCGCAGGGCTCGCCGAGGTCCCCGTGACCCACCGGCCTGTGATCCGGCTCAGCCTGCTGACCCCGCACCCCGACAACCCCCGCGACGAACTCGACATCAACCCCGGATTCGTCGCGAGCTTCGCCACCCCCGACGGGTGCCGGGTGCCGATCAAGGTCCGGGTACTGGAGGACGGCACGCGGCAGATCGTCGACGGGCACCGCCGCTACTTCGGCGCCGAGGCCGCCGGGCTCACCCACGTTCCCTACGAGGAGGACGAGCGCGACGACGCCGGAACCTACCTGGACATGGTGACCACGGCCAAGCACCGGGCCGGACTCAGCGAGCGGGAGGAAGCGGCCGCCCTGTTCTCCGCCGCCGAGGCCGGAGCAGGCATCAAGCGCCTCGCGGCCGCCGCCGGGACCACGCAGAAACGCGTCAAGGCCACCCTGCGCGCGATGGGATCGCAGGCCGTCCGCGCGGTCGAGGACACCGCCGGGGCCCTCACCCTCGAAACCGCGACCGCGCTCGCGGACCTGGAGGCCCGCGACGCCGAGGCCGCCGCGCAGGTCGCCGCCGAACTGGCCGACCGCCCCCGGCAGAGCGTGAGTTGGCTGGTCCGCCGGACCATGACCGAGCTGGACCAGCGCGAGGAACTGGACGCCCAGCGCGAGGAACTGCGGGCCGCCGGAGCCCGGATGCTGGCAGAGGCCGAGCTTGGCCCTAAGGCCGCGCCCCTTTACCAGATCGCGGGCGACACCTCCCAGCACGCGACGCAGTGCCAGGGCGCGGTGTGGGTCCTGCGGCAGGGGGCCACGGCCTACGCCGAGTTCTGCGCGAACGCCCCCTTCTTCGGGCACACCGTGCTGGACCCCAACGGGGGCACCATCAAGCGGGAATCCGCCGCCGCACGGCGCCGCCGGATCGCCGGAAACCTGGACTGGGACACCGCCCAGCAGCTCCGCCGCGAATGGCTCGCCGAACTGATCACACGCCGCAGCCTGCCCCGGGCGATGGCCGACCTCATGGCGCAGGTCGTCGCGCGGGCGATGGCATCCGGCATCGGCGCGAAACTGTTCGACTCCCGCGCCGACGACCTGTCGTCCGTGATCGGCGCCACCACCTACACCACCCGCGCGGACCTGGAAAAGCGCTGGACCCAGCCCAAGGACGCCGTGCGCATCACGTTCGCGATCGTCGCCGCCGCGTACGAGACGTACGCCAACCGGACCGTATGGCGGACCGGCGAGGACTCCCAGGACCAGGCCCGGCGCGCCGCCGCCACCCAATGGCTCACCTGGATCACGGCCCCCGGACTCGACTACCAGCCGAGCCCCATTGAGACCGCCGTCCGCGATGACGAGGACTACGAGCCCGACAGCGCCGAGTGACCCCACGGCGGGCCCCGAACGGGCCCGCCACCCGGGGGCGGCCACCGCGCCGCCCCCGGCCCCCACGGCCGGGACGGCACCCCCCGGCCCCGAGACCCCTACACACCAGGAGACCCGCACCATGCACACCACCAGCCGCCGGGCCCAGCCCGAAGCCGCCGCCGCCGTCGAACTGTTCGAGCTCGTCGTCACCGGGCCTCTCCGCCGGGTCGAGTCCAACGCCGATGGCTCATGGACCGTCACCCCCGAGGTAGGCCGCCCGCTGATCCTCACCGGCCCCGCCGACGTCGCCGCCTACATCGAGCAGACCAAGGGCACCGGCCCCCAGGCACTCGCCCCCGCCCGCCCGCAACACCCCGCCCAGCCCGCCGGATGCGGATGCGTGCCCGCCACCCGGGCCGCCACCGGCCGCCAGGCCGACATCATGCAGGCCCGCGCGATCTACCACCACCTCGCGGACTGGCTCGCCGCCGACCGCCGCGCCTACGGCTGGAACGCCGCCGCCGACGCCGCATCCGTGCGCGTCGCCACCCCCCACGGCCTCTACGAACTGTTCGTGCCGCCGGTCGGCAAGCCGTTCCCCGTCTGCGCCCACGGCCGCCGTGACGGGGCCCTTGACGCCCGCCGCGTCCCCGGCACCCGTGACTCCCTCGTCGCCACCCTCTACGCCGCCTACCTCCGGGACCGAGGCGAACTCTGACCCCCCCGCCACCAGCAGGTTTCACCCGTTCGGACCACGCAAAACGACCTCCACGCCCCCCAAAACATGGTTAAATAGAGACTGTTCGGGAGGGGTTGGCACCGCCTCCCGGACACCGCCCGGCCGCCCGGCCGGGCGGCCCCCTCCCTACACGAGGAGCCCCCCATGGCGCACATCGCCCGGACCCCGATCCGGCCCCGGCGCATCCCGCTCTTTGCCCCCCTCCCGGCCGACGAGCCCTCCGGCCAGTGCAGCCGGTGTCAGCAGCGGTTCCCCGGCTGGAACGGCGGCATCTGCGACGCCTGCAAGGCCGTCGGCCGCTGACCGACCCAAGCCCCGGGAGGGGTTGGCACCGCCTCCCGGACGCCGCCCGGCCGCCCGGCCGGGCGGCCCCCTCCCTACACGAGGAGCGCACCATGTCCGAGAAGGTCACCCCCACCCCCACCGCCGCCCGGTTGCTCGCCGAGGCACGGGCGGACTACGGCACGCGGGACGAGCGCACGGACCGCCAAGCCAACCTGAGCGGGCACCAGGTCAACGCCCGGATGAGCGCGATTGACGCCGCCCACCTGCGGAACTGGATCACGAGCCGGACCGCCTGAGCCCCGCCCCGCCGGGCCGGTCGCAAAACCGGCCCGGCCCCCGGCGGGCCACCCGTTCGGCGTACGCGCCGAATTGGACCCCCACCCCAAAACATGGTTAAATAGAGACTGTTCGGGAGGGGTTGGCACCGCCTCCCGAACACCACCCCCTGGCCCCAGGCCGGCCGGGGTGGCGCCCCCGCACGCCCTACACGAGGAGCACCACCATGGACACCACGCCCGATCTCACCGCGCCGCATGTGGCGGAACACCTGGTACGGCTCGCGTTCATCAACGAGCAGTCACGCACCCCTACCTCCCTCTCCGCGCAGTGGGCCCGGACCGTGCTCACCAGCGGTGACGAGGTTGCGTGGATGCTGGCCTACGTCGAGGGCGGAAAGACCGGCATCCAGGTAGCGGAACGCGTGATCGCGTTCATGCGGGCGGTCCGCACCGAGCGGTTCCGGTACTGGACGGTTTCGTACAGCGTGTTCGGCAAGGACCGCACCGGTTCCGTGATGGCGGAGGCGCGCACCGCACGCGCACAACACGAATGGGCGGCCCGGCGGCCCGGTGCCGATGACGTGCGGATCACCGAGTACACCGACACGTTGGTCAGCGTGCCCGTCGACCCGGACCGCCTGCCGCGCGACGAGGACCACCGGCCCCCCGCCATCCCCGGAGCGCGTGAGGTCCACCGCTTCTACCGGTACGACGGCGAAGGCCCCGCCGTACTGCCGAGCGCGGCCGCCGTCGCCCGGGCCCGTCGGCACCTCTTGGCCGTCCGGCCCCGTCGCTACGCGCTCCCGCCGGTTCTCCTGGACACCGTGCGCGTAGTGGCCGCGCGCACGGTCGCCCCCGACGAGATCACGCCCCTGCCGTAGCCCCGCCCGGCGGGGCGCCTAGAGGGCGCCCCGCCTGTCGGCACCGCACCAACCCCCTACACAGCACAGGAGTTCACCACCATGACCGCGCCCACCACCGCCGCACTGACCCCGACCGAGGTACTGCGCGCAGCCGCCGCCGTCATCCGCGCACGCGGGTACTTCCAGCCGCTCACGCGCCAGTGGGAGCCGGAGGTACCGACCGCGATGGACGTAGAGCGCTACCTCTACGGGCGCGCGCCGGTCGAGCGCGGCGACCGCCGCCGCTTCGACGCCCAGGCCGAGGCCGCCGCCCAACTCGCGCCCGCCGTCCTGGAGTGGTGCGCGCGCGGCGAGGAGGGCAGCGACTACCGGACCGCGCTGGCCCGCCTCGCCCGCGCCGACCACGTGGGAGAGCGGGACATCCCGCTACTGTGCTCCGCCGTACACGCCTACCAGCGCGAGCAGCGCCGCGCCGCCGCCACCGCCGAGCGAGCCGCCGACGCCGCGCACTCCCGCCACCAGGGCGCCACGGGCGAGCGCATCGCGATCACGGCCACCGTCGCGGTGGTGGTCGCGCTCACGCCCCGGCGGTTCGGCTACCACGAGCAGCCCCGCCACCTGGTCAAGCTCCGGGACGCCGACCACAACGTGTACGTGTGGGAGGCCACTACCACCAACCTCCCCACCCGAGGCGCCCGCGTGCACGTCACTGGCACCGTGGCCAGCCACGGCCGCTACCACGGCACCCCGCAAACCAACCTCACCCGGTGCCGCTGGAAGATCGCGCAGGACTAACCCCCCAGTCCCACCAGCGCGTTTCACCCGTTCGGCCCGCATCGGGGATTGGACCCCCACCCCAAAACATGGTTAAATAGAGACTGTTCGGAAGGGGTTGGCACCGCCTCCCGGACACCGCCCGGCCACCCGGCCGGGCGGCCCCTCCCTACACGAGGAGTACACCCCATGGCACACATCACCCGGACCCCGATCCGGCCCAAGCTCTGCGCCGACTCCTACGCCCCCGGGACGCTGGTAGCCACTGACCCGCTCCCGCAGTACCCCCGCATCCCCGCCCGCTCCGGCGTCGTCGTCAGCCCGTGGGGAAGCACCGTTCTGGTCTGGTTCTGGGGACTCGGCCAGCCCATGGCCGGGCGGTCCGTCCACGCGATCTTCCCCCAGGAGCTCATGCCCCTTGGAACGACCCTGGCGACCATGCCCGAGGGCGCATTCCAGGCGATCGAGCGGGGCGTCACTCCGGTGCGGGTCGGCGGCGTCCTCCCCGACACCATGGCCCCGCTGACCACGGCGGTTGAGGCCGCCCGCGCCGAGCGCGACCGCCGCCAGTAACCCCGACGGGCCGCCGGACTCCCCGGCGGCCCCACACTCCCCCACGCGCCAACCCCGCCGGGCAAGCCCCCGCCGGCAGCGCGCCCGCGGCGCGGAAAAAGGGCGCCCCTTCGGGGCGGCAGCCCCGCAGCCCGGCGCGTTCACCGTCGCCACCCGGCCCGGCCGTAGCCGGCCGTTCCGTGCGCCGCCGGGCGCCGGGCCCCCGCCGCGCGCCGCCCGCCGGCCACCCGCACAACCCCCCTACACAGCACAGGAGTTCCACCGTGACGAACCTGCCCAACTCCGAACGCGCCATCCCCAAAATCCCCGCCCAACGCGCTCCGTCCGAGCCCATGCCCAGCCCCCGCCTGCCCCAGCAGCGCGACCCGCGCCAGGACTAGCCCACCGGCCCGGGGCGGCCCGGCAGACGGCCGCCCCGGGCACCACCCGACAGGAGGCATGATGTACGACTTCACCCTTCCCGACGTCGCGGCCCTCGCTGCGGAACTCCTCGGCCCGGGCTGGGCCGCAGACGGCCCCCGGATCGTCCACCGCCACGGCGCCGTGATGACCCTGACCCCCGCATGCGGCGGCGCCCCGATCGAGCTCTACGGGAGCCTCGGGCGCAACTGCATGATTCCCCGCGACGACATCCCCCCCGCCGGCCTGCCCGCCACCGCGGCCCGAGTCGCGGCCGCCGCCGTCACCCTCAGCCGCCGCCTGTACGTGGAACGCGACGCCCTGAGCGAGCCCGGCGGCCCCGTGCTGCTGACGGACGACTGCACCCAGCTCGCCCAACTCGCCGCCACCCTCGGCACACTCCTCGGCCCCGACTGGACCCCGTTCGACTACTACGACCACAAGGCCCTACGCCACCCCGGCGGGGCCTGCCTCATCCTCACCCCCGCCCCCGCACAACCCGGATGGATCTGCGTCGACGCCGACCTGGGCATCTGCGAGAACCACATGACGGAAACCCACTGCCTGTACGAACGCGCCGGAATCCCCCTGTTCGCCGCCGCGATGACCATCGCCGACGAAATCCCCCACCGCCTCGCCCAAGCCCTCAACACCACCTGCGATTGCGTCGAGACGAAGCTCCTGACCGACACCCGCTGACCCCCCAGGGGCGGGACATCCACCCCCCGCCCCCCGGGACCCAGCAACCCCCATCCGAAACCACGACGGCCGACGCCACTGGTAGCAGGCGTCGGCCGTCTCCCCGGCGAGAATTGGTTGGCACCGCCGCCGGGGACTCCCTACACAGGAGAATCCACATGCTAGAGGACATCACCCCCGAACCCGAAAACTCCCGGCCCCTCCCGTTCGACACCATCACCCTTCACCCGCACAACGCCGCGACTCGGTGCCACGCCGGCCCGTTCGTCGTCGCCGACATCCCCCCGGACACCGACGACACCTACGAACTCAACCTTCCCGACCACCACCCCGGCTACTGGGATTGGGCCGCTACCGTCGTCATCGGAGACATTGCCAGCATCACCCGGTGCACCCCCGCCGGCCCCCGCACGTGGACCCCGGCGCGATGACCACCGCGACCAGCGGCGCACCGCCGCACAGGAGAACCACCGTGCCCCGACAGCGCCAGCCACAGCCGCCTGACACCGACCCCCGGCGCCTCATCCCGCCGGTGGAATTCGCGCGGATGCTCGGCCACCAGGACACCACCACCCTCTCCCACTGGGTCAAGAATCCCCCGGCGGGATTTCCCGAGCCGGACAGCTGGGAGCAGCTCCCCACCCGGCGCCGGCCATTGTGGCGCCACGACCGTGCCCAGGCATACGCCACGGCGAACCCACAGGTCAACGTCCGCCGCTCGCACCGCGGCGGCCGGCCGGCCGGCAGCTCCAACTCAGTTCCCCGCCCGGACCGTGATCCCCGCGCTGACGAGGTCGCCCGCCTGCTCGACCTCGCCGACGCCGGCGAGCGCCCGGCGGTCACCCGTGCCGAGATCGAACAGCACTACGACGTGCCCGACTACACCGCCCGCCGCATCCTCGCCCGCGCCCGCGCCCGCCGGGAACAACCATGACCCGCTGCCCCCGATGCACCCGCCCCGGCCCGCTCCCCGCACGCTCCCGCACCACCACCGCCCGCACCATCCCCATCTGCGACCCCTGCGGCCACGCCGAAGCGCGCCGCAACGCCACCGGCCGCGCCCCTATCCCACCCGGCGAATGGCCGACCGGCCGGCCCTCCTGACCACACCCAAGCGGCCCCCGCCAGTAGGCGGGGGCCGCTTGCTGTCCCCTTTCGGGGGAATCACCCCCACATGGTCACCGAGCTCCCCGGCCCAGCGGGAGACTGCCGCCATACGGTACGCCCGGAATCTGCCCGAGGAGCCGATATGGCCGTACATGTGAGCTGCCCCGCTGTGGCCCTGCCCGAACACCGGGTCCCCACATCCGCCGTGATCGCGGACCTGGAGCGGTACGGGGCGAGCGGCGCCGTACTCCGCATCGTGCGGAACCTCGGCGTCGAGCACCGATACATGAGCCGTACCCTCGCCGAACTCGCCGAACCCGAGGGCGCCGAGGCCCGGAACGCCGCGACGGTGGCCGCCGTCAACCACCTCGGCGCGCACGCCGCGGCCGACGCACTCCACGCCGCGCGCCTGGACGCCGACGAGATCGACGCCGTGATCGCCGTCCACTCCAGCGGCGTCACCATGCCCGGCCTCGGGGTGCACCTCGCCGCCACCCTGGGCCTGCGGCCGGACGCGCTGCACATCCCCGTCACGCAGGTGGGATGCACCGGCGGCGCGTGGAGCCTGGCCCTGGCCGCGGACCTCGTCGCCGCGCAGCCCGACCGGCGCGTCCTGGTAGTCGTCGCCGAGTCCCTCACCAGCTCGTACCGGCCCGCCGAACCCGGCATGGTCCCGGCGATGTACCGCGCGCTGTTCGGCGACAGCGCGGCCGCGGCCGTCGTCACCGCAGAATGGCGCGGCCCAGGGCTCCGCGTAGAGCGGACCTGGTCGCACCTGCTTCCCGACAGCGCACGGTACTACTGGATGACGCTCCACGACGGCAAAGGACAGCACTTCGACTCGACGTCGGCGGCCGTGTCCGCCGTCGCGGAGTGCATGCCGCCGCTGGTCGACTGGCTCAAGGACGCCGGCCTGCCGCAGTGGGTCGCGGCCCACCCCGGAGGGCCCAAGATCATCAATTCCGTGGCCGACGGCCTGCCGGTCCCGGTCGACCTACGGCACTCCTGGAACAGCCTGCGCGAACACGGCAACACCGGCGGGCCGGCCGTCCTGGACGTCCTGCGCCGCATCCACCAGGCGCCGCCCCCGCACGGCGCCCGCGGTCTGGTGGCCGCGTTCGGTCCGGGCTTCTTCGCCTCGGCGGTCACCGGTACCTGGCAGGAACACGCGACGCTCTGACACAACGATGCCGCCCCACCTGCACGGCGGGGCGGCATCAAGGGGGCAGTCAGACTTCCGGGAGCAGTTCGAGCGCCTCCGCAGACGCCGACGATCCCTCAGCCGCGAGCACTGCACGCACGTGCCGCATCACCCCTGCGGGCAACTCGGCTTTGTGGACCGTCTCCACCGGCGCGGTGCGTCGCCACCCGGTACGGTCCAGCAGCGTGGCCATGGTGATGGACCCCGAATCCCACTCGCAGACGTCATCAAAATACGTCGCGACCTGCGACACGGTTTCCATCACGCCCTCGCCGTGGAGCCGCTGAAGCATGGCTTGGGCCTTGCGCTTCTGCGCGCTGGACAGATCGGGGTATTTCACGGTGCGTTCCTCGTCATCGTCGTCAGGAAGCGTCAAGGGCGTTTGCCGGGCGCTATCCCCCCTGGGGGCGATGAATGGCGCGCAGTGCGCGCGGCCCCCTGAAAAAAGGGGGGAGCCCGTAGCGGGACGATGAGGCTGGTACGTTACCACAACTTCCCCGGATGTCGGGTCAGTTCGACCGAGAGAGCGGGCCGGAGGTACGAGGCCGGGTTCTACCGGCGCCGCGCGGGAGGCGAGGTGACCGCCGCTGGCCGACGGACTACGTACCTGAGGTCCAGCATGCCGGCGCCCTTGCTGCGGCCCCGTCCTAGTCCCTCCTCCAGCGCGGCCCGTACCGACTCCGGGTGCTCTACCTTCAGCACTCCCCGAATCCGGGTCAGCCCGGCCAGGCTCGGCGGCCCCTTACGTGCCACGGACTGCTCGTCGGCGAGGTGCAGCAGGCTGAAACCGGAGCTGTAGGCCCGTGATACCAGTGGGGTGCCCTCAGTCCCGGTCTCTACGGACTCGTCCGTCAGCCACTCCCTCGCGCTCACGCGGTACTCAATCGGCAACCCCTCTTCTGCGCGGGCCTTCCTCGACGGCCGCCGCACGGTGTTTGCCAGCACCTCGAAACCCCAGACCTGACCTGCGGCCAGGCCGTCCGCCATCACCCCCATGTCCACGACCTGCGGGAAGTCCACCGTCCCCGTCAGCAGCCACGCCGGCTCTGGGCGCCGCGGGTACTGCACCGTCACGGTGGATGCGTCGTCGCGGCGCCACAGGACCCGCGCCCCGTTCTCTGCCTGTGCGATCTCCGGCGGCAGCGGGGCCGTGATCAGCCGCCACGTCTCGGAGTGCTGCGGCACAGGCCGGGGGAACCGGTAGGTAACGCGATACATGGGACTGACTCCAACTCGGCCCAGCGCGGGCCCGGGTGAAAGACAACTCGTAGGCCCTCGGCATCACGCCGAGGACCGCCCGACTATCGCCCCGCATGCGGCGGGGATACACGGTGTGCAGATCACCATGACGGTTCAGTACCTGGAACCACCCCCGCTTACGCGGGGAACGCGCCGCTTTGATCGGCTCCAGTCCACACAGGGACGGGCAGGGCACGACCCGGTTTCCCGGGCACGCGATGATCCTGCCACAGGGCACGGACCTCCGTCCTGGGTTCAGATCAGTTCGATTCCGGGGGTGGTCGGCACCATGATGATCCACCGTAGGTACTGGTCCCCGAACGGGTTGAGGGCCAACATGTGCACGTGCACCGGGTCCGGCGAGAGCAGCGGGAAGAACATGGGCCGCTCGCCTAGGTACGGTTCGGTCCGGGCAGTCCGCTCCCACAGCGCATTCACCCCCGGGCGGGCGCGTACCTCCGCCACCACCTCCGCCAACCGCGCATTGTCGGGGCAGCGCTGCCAGGTCGCGCGCACCTCGGCGAGGATCGGCAGCGCCCAACACCTCTCGAACTCCCGCAGCTGAAAACTGGCGTCCGGGCTAAAAGCCCAGGTCACGATGTTGGCGTTGGGTTTGGTCAGCCACGGCGCATGCAGACCGCCCAGCGGATTGCAGGCCAGCACGTCCCACGCCTCATCGGACAGGTAGCTGATACATCCGGTCTGCCGTTCGACCATGTCGACCAGCAGCGGGTCCGGGCGCGTTGCCGGCCGCCGCGGGATCGGGTGGCCAGCGTGGATATACAGCGCCTCAGCCTCCACCGGCGTCAAGTTCAGGATGCGCGCCACCCCGTCGATCATCGTGCGCGGGTACGGGCGCACGACCCCGTTTTCCAGTGACCAGTACAGGCGCTCCGACACGCCCAGCAGCAGCGCCATGTCCAGCTGCGTGAGGTACCTCCTCCTCGGCAGCGCAGCTTCCAGGCCGGGGATCTCACTGCGCGGCCGCCGGTGTCGCCAGCCTTGCAGCATGCTCCCGACGTCCACATTCCGCTCGTTGCCGTTGGCTCTCCTACGCCCGTCTCCCATGTAAAGCCCCCGTAAAATCGCATTTTTTGCGGGCGTTCCGCTCTCGGCGCGGTGCTGTGACCCCGCACACGTCTCACCTGCGAAGGTGATGCTACGTATCCATCATAATCACACAGGGTTACCAGAACTCCGGGTGCGGGAACTGGGGGTTCGGGTCTGCCGGGGACTTCGGGGCGCAGGGTGGGAATCACCGCAGATCACCGCCGATCACGCCCTGACCTTGGGAGTCAGCATGAGGACCCGGACCGCACCCGTTCCCGGCACCGCCGCTCACACCACCCTCAGCCGCCACCCTGCCGCCGCCCGCCGAGCCCGGATCTGGGCCCGGACCACGCTGGGCGGCTGGAGCGTCACCGGGCCGACCGCCGACGACGCTGAACTGATCGTGTCCGAACTGGTCACCAACGCGATCGTGCATTCCCTCGGGCGCATCCGGGCGCATCTCGCCATCGGCCCCGAGGGCCTGCGGATAGAGGTCCACGACGCCGGCCCCGCACCCCTGCGGCCCACCGTGGACACCGCAGCCAGCGGCCGCGGCCTGGCCATCACCCGCAGCCTGTCCACCGGATGCGGATGGGACAGCGCGCCCGGCCGCTCGACCGCGTGGGCCACCCTGCCGGCCGCCGCCTGACACCCCATCAGAACCCCGCCTCCCCCTGCCAGCTCCATGTCCCCCCAGGGGGAGGCGGCCTCATCCTCCGGCCATCCCCCCGGCCGGAGACCGCGGGCCGGGACATCCCTCTCCCGGCCCGCGGAGCCCCCAGCCCCCTCACGACACGGAGCCCGCCCGCGATGCCGTACTTTCTGCCGGAGACCGAGACCGACCCGGTGCTGACCGCCTGCCGCGGCCTGGCCCTGGCCCACCCCGACCGCCTCGCGCTGTCCGAGAAACCGCTCTACCTCACCGCGACCTCCCCCGACCCTGGCCGCCGGGTCGCGCTGGTCAGCGGCGGTGGCTCCGGCCACGACCCGCTACACACCGGCCTGCTCGGCCGCGGCGGCCTGGACGCCGCGGCGCCCGGCGGGGTCTTCGCCTCCCCACACAACGGCCAGATCTTCGCCGCGAGCCTCGATGTGCACCACGGGGGCGGTGTGCTGCACATCGTGAAGAACTACACCGGCGACAAGATCAATTTCGGGATCGCTGCCGAACGGCTCCACGCCCGCGGGGTCGAGGTCGCCACTGTAGAGATCGCCGACGACATCGCGAGCGCGGACGCCGGCGCCGGCCGACGCGGCACCGCCGCGAC
Source organism: Actinacidiphila sp. bgisy144 (assembly GCF_057708105.1). Taxonomy (NCBI): domain Bacteria; kingdom Bacillati; phylum Actinomycetota; class Actinomycetes; order Kitasatosporales; family Streptomycetaceae; genus Actinacidiphila; species Actinacidiphila sp. bgisy144. The sequence goes on from NZ_JBYIRM010000051.1 coordinate 28,436, forward strand.
CGTCGTGGTGGAGAAGATCCTCGGCGCGGCCGCCGACACCGGCATGGGCCTGTACGAACTGGCCGACCTCGGCCGCGCTGTCGCCGCCGCCTCCCGCAGCCTCGCAGTCTGCGCCCGCCCCCACACCAACCCCGCCAGCCTCCGGCCCGCCGCGATGCTGCCGCCCGACATGCTCGACTACGGGGTAGGCATCCACGGCGAGCGCGGCGCCAGCAGCATCGCCCGCCCGCGCGTCCAGGACCTCATCCGCCGCATGCTCTCCGACCTCACCGCCGACACCCCCACCAGTCCCGACGGCGTGATCCTCGTCGTCAACGGCCTCGGCGGCACCTCACACCTGGAGCTCCAAGCCGTCGCGGCGATCGCCGCCGAGCAGCTGCACGAGCGCGGCGAACGGGTCGCCGCGGTGCTCACCGGCACCCACACCGCCGCCCTGGATATGGCCGGGATCTCCCTCACCCTCACCGCCCTTGCCCCCGGGTGGCTCGACTGGTGGCAGGCCCCCGCCGACACACCCCTGACCGCCTGGCCAGGCGCCGCCGCACCACCCCAGCCGGCGGCCCCGGCCGCCTCACCCCGGACGCCGCTCCCCCGCCGGCTCCCTGGCAGCCGCGCCGCCCTGGACCGCTACGCGGAGATCATCAGCCACGTGCGCGACGCGCTCGGCGACCTGGACCAGGCCGCCGGCGACGGCGACTTCGGCGACAACCTCACCGGCGGCCTGCGCGGCGCCCTCGCGCGCGTCGACGCCACCGGGGAGGACGGACTCACCGCGGCCGCCCACGTGTTCCTCGACGAGGTCGGCGGGACCAGCGGCCCCCTGTTCGGGCTGCTCTTCCAGCACCTGGGCGCGGTCACGGCCGGCTGCCCCGACGGACAGCGGCCCGCGCTGTCCGCGCTCGCCAAGGCCCTCGCGGACGGCACCACGGCGATTCAGCGCGTCGGCGGCGCCCGCATGGGAGACCGCACCCTGGTCGACGCGCTCGCCCCTGCCGCGCAACTGCTGTCCGTCAAACGCGAGGACGACCCGGCCGCGATCACCACGGCCGCGCTGGCCGCGATCAACGGCGCACGGGGCACCGCCGACATGCTCGGCGGCCGCGGCCGCTCCAGCTACGTCGGGAAGCGCGCCCTGGGCACCCCCGACCCCGGCGCCATCGGCGCCGCCCTGCTGCTGATCGCGCTCGCCGACACCTACGAGCCGGAGATGGCAACCCGGCTCCCCCTGCCCGGCTACGTCGTCCAGCCCGCCACCCGCCCGTAACCGGAGCCCATCACCAGCACCGGACGGGTGACATCCCCTCACCACCCCGCACCCCCGCCGGCCCCCAGAGCCGTTGACACCACGCACACCACCCACGGAGGCACCATGCCCACCCGCACCACGCTCGCAGTCGTCGCCGGCGTCACCCTCGCCGCCGCCGCGATCCTCCCCACCACCACCGCCCAGGCCGCGCAAGCCAGCTCCAGCTGCACCAGCGTGACGGTCCGCCAGCGCGTCGCAGTCCACTACGACCCCAACTTCACCAGCCGCGTAGTGCGCACCGCGCCCAAGGGCGAGCACGACACCGTGTGCCTGGTCGCCATCGGCCGCGGCGAGCAGTACACCGCATGCGGGCACCGCGGGTGGGATTGGGACCTGGTCCGCGGCGGATACATCCCGGACGTGTGCGCTACCCCGATCCCCTGACCGACTATCAGCACACCGTATATGCATACGATTCGCCCAATGCGGTGCAGTCCAGGAACCGGATACGGAAATCAGCCCGGCGCGTCGGTCCGATGTGAATCACACTGAGGCTAAATCAGGTTAGGATCTTGCCCATGGCAGCACGAGGGCGCGCACAGACCGGTAGGACGGGTGAGTCCGACCCCGCTAAGGCCGTGCGCGCACAAGCCATCCTGCCGCCCGGTGACCCTGTTCGCATCGCGTATGACGAGCTGGTGGAGCACTTGGGCGTCAGCGGCGCCGAGGTCGTGCGGAGGGCGATCCTCGCCCTCCGGAAGGCCGAGCCCGGCACCGGGGCAGCCCTCCGGGAGGCCGGATGAATTAAAGGGGGACAGCGGTCCCCGTCCGGCTTCCTACCGTGACGTACCGCCCAGCCCCAGGCTCATCGGGTCCCCGGCTCCCTTTGGTTGCGAGCCACTTGCCGAGGCACCCGATCCCGTCAGATGAGCAGATGAAGCGCCGTTCGCCGGTTTCCTAGGCCGACGGCGGGGGCCTTTCTGCGCCCTGATTAGCACCGAGGCGGACTCCATCGTACCAAGCCGCCGCGGTGGCGGTACCCCCATGCCGCGATCCGGTGTGTCCTCACCGGATCGCCATGTCGACATCGCCTCCGCGCCCGAAACCGCTAGCGCATCGGCCGTAGCCACGCCGGCCGGAGGGACACCTCCGGCACCGCTGGCGGTGCTCAGGCTGCCCGCCATCCGGCTCAATACGCTGTACCGGGTGGCCCAGATCTCGCATGCCCGCGGACTCCTCGCGGACACCAAGTTCCGGCTGCTTCAGTTCCTCAGCCGTCAGCGCTTGGACCCCATGACCGGCCGAGTAGAGGGCCGGTGGGGTACCGACGAGATCGACGGCGGGCTGACGCTCGCCGAGCGATACGCCTGTGTGCATGCCGTCGGCGAGGACCGGTTTTGGGACGACCTGCGCGGCGTGTACGCCGCCGGCTTCGCTGAACAGGTCGTACGCCCGGCGCCCGGCCGCCGGGCGGTGTACGCGCTGTGCCTGCGCGAGGACGCGATCCCTCACGACCTGCCCGAAGACCTCACCCGCGAGCTGCGCGTGTGGGACCTCCCGGCAGCCGTCGACCCGGACGAGGACGCGGCTTACGGCCGCCTGACGTCTCGCCAGGCTCCCCCCGTCGAACCTCTCGTGATGGTCTGCGAGAACGCGGCCACGCGCCAGCTCGCCGCCGAGCTGGCCGCCGCTCCGCGGTGGGAGCACCCGGCAGGGTCCAAGGCGGCGCAGGTGGCAGGGACAATCCGGGAGAGCGCCAAGCGTCTCCCGGTGCCCCCGGATCTCCGATGCACCGCTATCGCCGACTACGACAAGGCCGCGGAGATGACGGCCAGGGTCGAGCAACTGTTGGCGAGGAGCACCTATGGCAAAGCGTCTCCTCTATACGCGAGGGGGTTCTCACAACTAGTTGGTTTTTCATCTACAGGTAGTAGGGGGCTCGGCCCGGCATTTCGAATGGAACAGACAAAAACGACGCCTTCGGCGGCGCCTGGACCAAGCACCCGGCCGGGGCTGTTCGGCGAAGACCTTGCCGTCGTCGCTACACGGGTCCAGAGGCGCGTGTGGCACCTCTGGAGGGCCCAACTCGGCTACTCCGAGGTGTTTTTGCCATCATGCGGACCGGAGGACCGTGGTCGGTCTGTGACGGGTGACGCGTGGTCTGACCTGCACCGCACAATCATGATCGCGCTCCGGCGCGGAGGCACGGAATCGCAACTCGTCGAGCTGCTGAGCAGCAACGTGGTCCGCTACGACCAATGGGGCGCGCTCACGTTCAAGGCCACCAACGTTGGGCGCCTCGCAGGGTGGAGGCTCTGGCGGTTCATCAACGCGCAGGGCAACGCCCCCGGCTACCGCAAGATCCCGACCGTCCGGCAGGCCGATCACGTGACCTGGCGGGACAACGCAACCACCGAGGAGCGCGAGGCCGCGCGGCTCCGCACCCTGGAGGAAGGACGCCGGCGTGACGCCGCGATCCGGGCCGACCTGAATGCCCGGTGGCGCCTGGACCAGGTCGAGGAGACACCGGATCAGCTTCCCCCCGCCGACGAGCTGTCGCCGGCCGCCGAGGCCCGCCGGAATATCCGGGCCCGGCGGCCGCAGATCGAGCCCGACGGAGAGCGTACGAGGTCATGGGCCTACACCCCGCAGTCGAGCACCGCCCGCCGAGATGCCGCCCTGGCGAAAGCCCGAGCGGAGAAGCGGGCCCGCCGCCGCGGAGGCCAGCAGTGAGGCGGCCCGCCTGCACACGGCAAGGCCGCTGGCGCCGGTTTCCGGTCCGTTGTTTCCCCGACTCCCGAGAAGTTGGCCCCCCACCCCAAAACATGGTTAAATAGAAGATGTTCGGAAGGGGTTGGCGTCGCCTCCCGGTGGGGAGAACAGGGCCGACGGGACGGTCGGCGCACCCTGTTGGCGAACGCTCTCTATCCGTCATCAAGCAAGCCATGAAGGTAGGTAGGAACGATGACCGATCCCACGCCGGCGGAGGCCGCCGCGCAGTTGCTCGATGCCCGGTATCCTGGCATCCGCCAGACGCAGCCGGGCCGTATCACCGAGCGGCCGCCTCTCTCCGATGTGCAGGTGTCGCCCGAACGCGGGCACGGATACGCTGAGTTCATGTGGGCGGGTAGTCCGGCCGGCGCTGCCCATTACAAGGTGCATGTGAACGTCGGGGAACCCGAGCCCCTGGACCCCGAATCCGATGCCCTGTACCGCCGGGTGCGGAGCTGGGCCACGGTCCACTCACCCGACAACCTCAGTTTCGGCGATAGCGGGCACGTAGCGTGGTTCCGCACCAACATCCAGTCGGAACTTGCCTTTCCGTGGGTCGAAGTGGTCGCCGTAGAGGACTCGACCCACCCGCGGTACGCAAGCGCGATCCTGACCGCAGTGGGCCGCGCGTTGGAGGCCGCCGCTCTGGCCACCGTCGCGGCCGTGGCGACCAAGGCATCCGGTGATGCCGCGGTGGCGTCGGAAGAAGAGCGCGTGCGCGCTGGCCTCACGCGTCTGGAGTGGCGTAAGGAATTGCGGAGGCGACAGCGGGAGGCCCGGGAAGGTGGCGCCCAGTAACGGCCGGGTTTGAGACGCAGCAGTCCCGCAGGGGTTACCGCCCGCCGCCCCCGGTTACGCGGGACTGCTCACGATCGGCCCAGGTCGCATACGCCAGAGCTGACGCCGGTGGGCCTCAACCGCTGAACTGCGATGTTGTAAAGCACTTTACGTTTGGTGTATAGTGCTTTACATGACAGTCTTTGCGTTCGATAGTCGTTATGTGACGCAGATCGAGTTGGCTCGCGCTTATAAGGCCCTGGGGCACATCCCCGCAGTGTCTACCCGGGATTCCTGGAGCGCGATTCTGCTGGTTCACGACAGCCTATCCATGAGTTGGGCATGCCGGGTGCTGGAACCTCCGGAGTTCCGGGAGGAGCGTCCGGCGGCTTACGCCTGGCACATCATCGCCCAGGCCGGCGAACTGGGGTGGCCGCCGCTGCGGCCGGAAGCGGAGATCTGGCCCGCCCTCCTGGCCAAGGAGCCCGTGCCCACCGGCGAGAAGGCCGAACGGGAGGCCCGCATGTGGGGCCAGAGCATCGAGGAACTGCACCGCACTCGCCTGCGGCGTCACTACCTGGGAGATGCCTACATTGGCAATATGAAGCGGAATCAAGGGGACATTAATTTCGATCCTCTTGTCAGGGACTGGGATGCAACTGCCCGTGAATTCGCCGATTTCCTTGACACCCACCGCCCGCCCAATCTCACCCCTGACCAACGGGTCATGGAACAGGGAGTCCGCTTGGTCGAGCTGGAGACTGAGGCAGTAAACGCGAGGGCGAGCCTGGCCTCCCTCATGCGCAACGCCGAGCGCGAAAGCCGCCGCACGCATGGCACCGTCCGCCGCGGTTTCAAGACCGACCTGTCCCGCTGGGGCGGCGTCAGCCGCCCCACGGTGGACGCCTGGCTATACGACAGCATGGGTGTCGAGACCGACGACGCCCCCGGGGAGAGCTGACCGGTTGCCGCCAGCGAGCGTCCTCAGCCCCCGGCGGATACGCTGCGTGCAATGAGTACCGACAGGGCATTTCTCGCTATCGACCTGATTCAGCGGGCTGAGCAGGCTGTGGACTCCGTGGTCCGGATCATGGAGGACACCGGGGTGACGTTCACGATCGGCGACGTCGTCCAGAAGATCGAGCGGGAATTGCCTGACGGCTACGCCGCCTCGGTAGTGGACGCTGTGACGCTGCGTGAGTTGATCACGGATATGGTCGATTCCATGGTGAGTGGCGAGGCGTACGACAACAACTGACGCTGTTGGACGTTCCCCGGCCAAGGGCCGCCCGCCATGGCGCCTCCGCTTCGGCGACACGGAATTGGGCCGGCCCAGGTCACTCCCGCAGCGCGCCCCGCATGTGCACCGTCGGGTTGTCTGCCCAGGGCAGCAGGTCGATCCCGTACCGCGCCAAGGCCTTGGAGCCGGGCACGAACCGGCAGGACCGTTCGATGACGTGCCGGGGCATCCCCATGCGCTCCAGGTGCCGGATCAGGCCGCGGCGCATCGAGTGCCCGGTATAGCGCGGCAGCCGGCGCCGCAGCGCCCGCCGGCGAACGCGCCGGGACGTGCGGATCTCGGCGCGCTGGTCGTCGCTCTCGGCGGCCGCCAGCTCCGCGCACTCCGCCGCGGTGCTCAGCAACTCCGTTTCCGAGGTGGTGAGTTCCCGCACCAGGCCAGCCGCCCGCGCGCACGTGCGGATCAGGTTGCGGATCGTGCGGGCGCCGATGCCGGCCGCCTGCCGCGCGTCGACCGGCTGTCGGCCGGCGCACGTCCCGGTGCCGCCGATCCGGCCCCACCGGTCAATGCGCCGCAGCAGGGGCCCGGTGTGCGCGAGGCCGTGCGCGTCCAGGACGCCCATCCACTCGCGCCAGGCCCGCACCGGGCACAGGTCCGCGTCCGCTTCGCTCTGCGCGACCAGCCGCACGAAGTCCCTGCGCCTGCCGTGCACGTTGGTCTTGCTGCGGCGTACCACGATCTCCAGCGCGGGCAGCTCGACCGCCGGGCCGCCGTCCGGATCGGGCACCGCGGCGACGTCCTCGCGGACGTCGAGGACGCCGACCGCGCCCGGCTCGCAGGAGCGGCCGGCCATGTACCAATCGAGCAGCAGCGCGCACGCGTCGCGCTTGCCGCGGTCGGTCGTCCGGTCGAGGGTGCGGAGCATCTTCCGCAGGTCGGCGCGGGTGCATTCGGTCGACTGCAAGGCGTCGCCCGGGTCGTGCGGGTCGGTGGCGACTTCCAGCGCGCGGGAGTCCAGGACTCCTTGAATCAGGTACCGATCCTGGTCACCGAGGGGACGGCCGTTGATCGCCAGCAGGTTGGTCAAGGTCGAGGCGTAGGCCGCGATCGTCTCGACCGGGTGACGCAACCGCGCGAGGTGCGCGCAGTAGTCCGGCACGGTGCCCGGGTCGTACGGCGCGCGGCCGCGCTCGCGGCACCAGTCGAGGAACAACCGCGACCTGGACTCGCGGCCGCGGCGGGTGTTCTCCGGCGTGGCCAGCTCGACCCGCCGCGCGGTGTCCGCGTCGATCTCGTACCCGGCCGGGGTCAGCACCCGGCCCGCGTCGGCGGCCGCGACGAACTGCACCGGCAGCAGCAGCGAGCCGCCCGGGTCCGCGGGGGTGAGCGCCGTCATGCCCGGCCGCCCGAGCGCCCGGCCCACTCGTCCGGCCAGCCGGCCCGCTCCAGGGTGAACACCCCGGGCGGCACCTGCATGTTGGCCAGCAGGCCGGCCGACTTGCTGCCGGCGACGAGCGTGCGCAGGTACTCCACGTCCGTGGTCAGCCTCGTGACGTGCCGCCCGAAAACGTCGGTCGCCATGATGAGGCCGTACCCGCCGTCCACCGCGGGGAGGCCGGCGGCCGCGCACCAGGCGGTGTACAGGTCGGGCCCGCCGAGGTCCGCCGCCGTGGCGAAGGCGAATTCCCGCGCGGTGCTCTCGTTCCCGGGCATGACGCCCCTTTCGCCGGTTGTCTTCCGGTCCGTCCGAATCCGCTCCGGTCCGTAACAGACCCTCACGGAGGGTTCGCGCAGCAGACTATCAGTGATTTCCGACTCTGTGAGGGAATCGGAAATCATCGGCCGGCGGCGCCCGAAAACTGCATGACATGCCCGCGACAAGGCGAGATGAGTTCGGTTTGGTTTGGTTAAATTGGTTCAGTTCAGTTTGGTTTGGTACTTGAGTTTGGTTCGGTTACACGGTACGATTCAAACGAAACGTTGGAACGACCGAGAGGGCAGACCGTGCACCGACCCGAGGGCATGACCGATCAGCAGTGGGCCGAGTTCCTGGCGTGCGAGGCCGACCACCAGGAGGACATGCGGGACGCCGCTCACCGCGAATTCCTGATCGAGACCGGCCAGTTCGCCGAGGAGGACCAGGAGGAAGACCGGGCCGAGCCGGCGCCCCTGCGCATCAACCCGGACCCCTGGCCGGGCGGCGCCCCCTTCTGACTCCCCCGCCGACACCCCAACCCGAACTGAGCGAGAGGAACAGCAATGCGGCACATCGAGGGACTGCCGGCGAACGTGTCGATCGAATCGCTGACGCTGCGGGACGACGCGTACGCGGTGCTCTGCCTCATCTGCGGGGGCGGGGGCGCCCCGGCGACCGTCGAGACGTGCCGCGGCGAGATGGCGAAGGCCGCCGCGTGGGCGGCCGCGCTCCGCCACGACGACGAGCACGCCCGGCGCCGTGACGAGCTGGAGAACGGCGAGCGCCGCCGCCAGCAGGCCGCCGCGCTCAACTGGAGCCAGGCCCAGGCCGACGCGATGCTGTGGGCGGACCGCGATTGGCTGCACTTCGACGGCCGGGTGTTCTACCGCAAGGACATGAGCGACCCCCGCGCCGGCCGCGGCCGCACCGTCGCCCGGGCCCGCGTCGAGGCCCTGGTGAACGCCGGATTCCTGCGGGTCACCGGGCAGTCCGTCCAGCTCACCCGCGACGGGCACGACGCCCGCCACGCGTGGATCGCCGCCGGCGAGCCGGCCGCCCAGGAATCGCGCCACCTCCGCCCGCTGATGGGGGGCGAGGAGGAAACCCGCCAGGACGCCGAGCGTGCCGCCGCCCGCGAGCAGCAGGCCGAACGCGACGCCCTCGCCCGCCAGTTCACCCCGGAGCCGGCCCCGGCCGCCGCCGTCGACCCCGCCGCGTGCGACCACGAGCGGTACGTGTGGCTCTACCTCACCGCCGACCGCATCACCGGCCGACTCGGCTACCACCTCGCGTGTGCGTGCGGGCAGGAGACCAAGGCGTACCCCGGCAACTCCCCCGCGATGAACACCGGCACCGCGACCCGCCCGCTCGGGATCGCGGACGCCGACACCGGGACAGCCGTGTTCCACGCCGACCGGTGCGGGTACGGCGTCACCGGCCGGTGGGAGGTGCTGGACGAGCACACCAAGCGCGCCGCCGTCGAGCCCGCCGACGAGCCGCTGTGGCCGGCCGTCACCGACCCCAACCGCGGCCCCGCGGCCGCGCCGGTCGCCGCCGTCGACCAGGACGCCGCCGACCAGCCGGCCCCGGCCGATTCCGTCACGCACGCCCCGGTGACGGAAGCCCACGAGGACGAGGATCAGACCGCCCAGCGCCACCGCTCCGCCATCCTGAACGCGGAACTGGGGCTCCAGCCCGGCGAAGCCGACGCACTGACGTGGGCCGCCGCGGGACACCTGCACCGCAACGGCAACAGCTACCACCACCGCGACCCCGCCAAGGCCCGCAACCGATCCGGCCCCACCGTCGCCCGGGGCCGCGTCGAAGCGCTGATTCGAGCCGGCTACCTCCACCACGACAACGACCACGGCCCCGTCACCCTCACCCCCGCCGGAGACGCCGCGCACCACGCGTACACCGCCCTGTGCGCCGGAGCCAGTGACGACGACCTCGCCGGCTACCGCGCCCAACTCGCCGCCCACCACGACGAGCGCGAGACCCAAACCACCGCGGCGGCGAGGGATTCCGCCACGGACGAGCCCGTGACGAAAACGGCCGGCCCGGCGGCCACGGACGACGCGGCCGAGGCGTACGCCGCGTGGATCGACCGGCAGGCCGAACGTTCCGGCCGGCTCGCCGTCGACGGCCCCGGCATCGTCGGCCCCGGGACACAGATCACCTACCGGGACGGCCGCGGCCCCGGCATGCGCTCGAAGCACTCGACTTCCGGCACCGTCGTACGGATCGGCCGTACGGCCGTCGCGTGGCGCCCGTACGGCGCCCACCGGGTGCTGCGGACCCCGCTGGACCACATGCGGGTGACCGTGCCCCGCACCGGCGCCGTGGTCGAGGGCAGCGGCCGCACCGCCGGATGGCGCCGGTGGAGCCTCGCCGAACACCTCGCATACGCCCGCCGGTCGACCACCCCAGCCCCCGAGACCGTCGAGGCCGCCAGCGCCCCGCAGAGCGCCCCGCAGGACCCGGCCCGGCCGGACGCCCGCCCGGAGGACACCGAGCCCGTACAACTGCCGCTGTGGCCCGCGCCGGTGGCCTCTCATGCCGCGGCCGCCGACGGTTCGACGGCCGCCGTCGAGTCCCGAGCCGTCACCACGGCGGCCGTGACGGAATCCCCCGCCGTCGCGGTGGCCGCCGGCCCGGTGGTGGTCATCCCGTGCAGCGGCGCGAAATTGGACCGCCCGGCGCCCGCCTGTGAGCTCTACCGCGGATCGCTGCACACCATGTGCCGTCGGGCCGCCGACGCGCTCACCGCCGACGGGGGCACCGTCGTGGTGCTCTCCGCCCGGTGGGGACTGGTGCCCCTCGCCCAGGTGATCGCCCCGTACGAGCTCCGCATGGGAGACCCCGGAGCCGTCACCGCCGCCGAACTCCGCGCGCAGGCCACGCGGCTGGGAATCGACCGTGCCGAGGACGTGACCGTACTCGCCGGCGCCGCGTACACCACCGCGGCCCGTAGCGTGTGGTCCCACGCCGCCACCCCGCTCGCCGGAAGCCGCGGAATCGGCGAGATGCGCCAGCGCCTCGCCCAGCTCGCCCGCACCGGCCGCCGCCAGACCGCATGACCTCCGACCCGCCCCGCCACCCCCGAGGAGACACCGCCGTGACCGATCAGCCCGCCACCGCCACGCACGACCAGGACGACGAGTACACCCGCGTGCGGCGCGTCATGACAGACGCTGAGTACGACACCGCCTATGACCGTGCAGACACAGCGGCGCGGGCCGCCGGCGTCACGGTGCCTCACCCCGCACTGTCCGACATGGTCCGCGGGGTTCTCGCCGCCGCCGGTCTGCTCACCCCGCCGCCGGAGCCGGACACCGAGGCCGGGACGTGCACCGCGCTGTTCCCCGACCCCGAGGGCGAGTGGTGGCAGTGCGAGCAGGAGCCCCACGACCCCGACGAGGGGCACGACGGGGGCGATTGGGGTTGGAGCGACAAGAGCCCGAACGCCATCCCCGCCACCCGCCCGTAGGACCGCGAGACACCCTCGACCGGCTGCGCGAAACCGTCCGCCGGTCAAGTCGCCGAGCTCTACGCTTGGCGAGTGCTCCCCACCTTTGTGGGGTTTGTCCGAGCCCACCCACAAACCCGAAAGAGGGAGCATGAGCACCGTCACTCTGCACACGGCCGACGTTTGGCGAGTCCAGTACACCAGGGCCGGGATCACACACGGCGACAAGCCCGCAGACCTGTGCCACGCCGTCCTGTGGTCCGTCAGCACCGCCCAGGATGGCGCCGCGGAAGTAGTGGGCGGTATCTGCTTCGGCAGCGAGTACACCTACGAGGGCCCCGGGATCGCGTTCCGAGGACGCCAGGAGGGCGACACCATCGCGGTGAGCGCCCACGGGATCAGCGCGGAACCCGAATCCGGCCACATGACCGCCCAGCCAATCACGCACGTGCGTCTGATCGGCACGGACCCGATCAGCACGTACGTTCCACGCGATCCCGCCTACAACAGTTGCGAGATTATGGCCGCCGGGGCTCGCAAGAGGACTGACCCGCAGGACCCGACGTACCACGGCTGGATCTGGACCGCGGAAGGCGCGTCCCCCAGCGTGTAGCCGCATCCTGCGCCCACGACACGCGGCCCCCGCTACTCAGCATCTTGGCCGGCGCCGCCTGTAACCGGGGGGCGCCGGCCAACGCGTTGACCAACCAACGACCACACGAGAGACGAGAGAGCGTGAGCGAGACCGAGGGCACCCAGCCGACCGGCACCACGACGGCCGACACGAAGACGTGCCGATACCCCGGGTGCACCCGGGAGCCGGAACCCGCGAAGGGGCCGGGCCGCCCGCCGCAGTTCTGCAACGACCCCGGACACAACAAGACCACCGCGTTCCACGAGCGCCGCCGACGAGCCAAGGAGACCGCAGCCGCCGCCGGCCAGGTCACCACCGACGACCCAAACCGGCCAGTCGACTACTCGGCGACCCGCACCCGCGAGTTGCTGCCGATCGTCAAACGCCTCGCCGTCGAGCTACGCGGCAGCTTCGCCGAGCTGGTCGCGCAGTTGGACACGATGACGGACCCCGGCGCGGCCGCCGTCGAGATGGAGACCGCACAGGCCACGGCTGACGAGGCCGTGGCCAAGGCAGAGGCAGCACAACGCACCGCGATGAGGGAGCGCAACGAGGCCATCGCGCAGCGCGAGGAAGCCGACGAACTCGCGGAGGAGGCCCAGGCCGAGGCGGAGCGGGTGAAGGCCGAGGCGGCGCAGCAG
>NZ_JBYIRM010000052.1:0-39770 GCF_057708105.1 Actinacidiphila sp. bgisy144
CGCACCCCCCACCGTCCCCCCCCGCCCCTTTCCCGTGACCGCACCGTGTTGCTGGACATGTCCATTGCCACTCCGCGGTGCTGTTAGGGTGATCGGCATGGACACCGCACTGCTGACGACTCGACGCGTCATCGACTATGCGCGTGTCGCCAGCTGCCTGTGTCCCTGACCGGCAGCCGAAGCGGACCGCGCGGGCAGGCATCAGCCTCCTGATCCGGGTCCGCCCGCGCCCTGTGCACCACGCCCCGCCGAAGGACCCGTACGGTCCGCGGCCCGCGCGGGTGCGCCCGGCGCCGTAGTCCGGTCTGCCGAACCCCCGTTCCGCGCGGTCCGCGCCGGCGGCCATCTGCCGCCACTGGCCACCCGCCGCATGCCGCCTGCCGCCGCCGCGCGGCCGTGCCGTGCTGCCCGCGTGCCCTGAAACCGTACCCGCCCCCGTCCGTCCGTCTCCACCGTCCCCTGGAGGGCCCCGCCATGTCCGAAACGCCCGATAAGCCGATATCCGGCGAGCCGTCGCAGCCGTCGCCGAACGAGCCGTCGAACGCCCCGCAACTGCCGCCCGCCCGCTGGAACCGGCGGCGGATCACCTGGGTGGCGTCGGCCGCCGTGGTCGTGGTCGCCGGGCTGATCGTCGGACTGGTGCTGTCCTCCGGCGGCGGCTCGGACAAGAAGACGGTGAGCATCGGCGTCACCGACGCGTCCGAGCCGTACTGGAAGACCTTCTCCGCGCTGGCGGAGAAGAAGCTCGACGTGAAGGTGAAGCTGGTCAACTTCAACGACTACAGCCAGCCCAACCCGGCGCTGAAGGAGAAGCAGCTCGACCTCAACGAGTTCCAGCACATCCAGTACCTGGCGAACTACAACGTCACCGCGCACGACGACCTCCAGCCGATCGGCGCCACCGCCGTCTACCCGCTGCCGCTGTACGCGCTGAAGTACTCCTCCCCGGCGCAGCTGCCGGCCGGTGCCAAGGTCGCCATCCCCAACGACGCCATCAACGAAGCGCGCGGCCTGCTGGTGCTCCAGGCGGCCAAGCTGCTCACCCTCAAGGACGGCGGATCGGCCTTCTCCAGCACCGCCGACATCCTCACCCACAAGGTCGACGTGACCGCGCTCGACGCCTCGCAGACCGCCGGCGCGTTGCAGAGCGGCTCGGTCGCGGCCGCGATCGTCAACAACAACTACGCGACCAGCGCGAAGCTCACCCAGTCCCACGTGGTCTTCCAGGACGACCCGGCCAGCGCCAGCGCCGCGCCCTACGTGAACATCTTCACCGCCCGCGCCGCCGACCAGGACAACCCCACCTACCTCAAGCTCGCCGCGCTCTACCACGACCCGTCGGTCGAGAAGGGCGTGCAGGAGGCGAACGGCGGCACCGCGGTCTTCCGCACCGTGCCCGCCGCGCAGCTGCGCACCGAGCTGGCCACGGTCCAGAAGCAGGCCGAAGCGGCGAAGAAGTAGCCGTGCGGACACGGGAGTCGGGGAGGGCGGCGGCATGACCGGCAGCGAGCCGGCCGGACGGCCGGAGCAGGCGCGGGAACGGCCGGAGCAGAGGCGGGAACGGCCGGAGGAGGTGCATGTGCGGCTGGAGCACGTACACCGGACCTTCGCGGGCAAGGGGCGGCGCGGCACCCCGTTCACCGCGCTGGACGACGTCAGCCTGGAGATCCGCCGCGGCGAGGTGTTCGGCATCATCGGCCACTCCGGTGCCGGCAAGAGCACCCTGGTGCGGCTGATCAACGGCCTGGAGGCGCCGACCTCGGGCAGCGTGCACGTCGGCGGGCACGACCTCACCGGGCTCGCCGAGCGCGAACTGCGCGGGGTGCGGCGCGACATCGGCATGGTCTTCCAGCAGTTCAACCTCTTCCGCTCCCGCACGGTGGCCGGCAACGTGGCCTACCCGCTGAAGGTCGCCGGGGTCGGGCAGCCGGACCGGGACCGCCGGGTCGCCGCCCTGCTGGACTTCGTCGGACTGCTCGACCGGGCCCGCGACCACCCCGAGCAGCTGTCCGGCGGGCAGAAGCAGCGGGTGGGCATCGCCCGCGCGCTGGCCACCGAGCCCTCGCTGCTGCTGGTGGACGAGGCGACCAGCGCGCTCGACCCCGGCACCACCGCCGAGGTGCTGGACCTGCTGCGCCGGGCCAACCGCACCCTGGGCGTCACCATGGTGATCATCACCCACGAGCTGGACGTGATCCGCGCGGTCGCCGACCGGGTCGCGGTGCTGGACGCCGGGCGGGTGGTGGAGGAGGGCAGCGTCTACGACGTCTTCGCCCACCCGCGCAGCGACGCGGCCGTGCGGCTGCTGGGCACCGCGCTGCGCGAGCGGCCCTCGAAGGAGACCCTCGCGCGGCTGCGGCAGCGGCACCCCGGCCGGATCGTCTCGGTCCGGGTGCAGGACCGCACCGGGTTCCAGACCCGGGTGGCCCGGGCGTTCCTGGACCACGAGGTGGCCGCCGGGATCGTCTTCGGCGGCGTCGGGGAACTCCAGGAGCGGCCGGTCGGCAGCCTCACCTTCGAGCTGGTCGGCGCGCCCGCCGCGATCGACGCGGCCCTGGGCGAACTGCGGGCCGACGGCGTCGAGTTGACCGAGGAGGACGACTGAGATGCACGAGTTCGTGACCAACCTGCCGGTCTACCGCGAGGCGATCCGGCAGACCTTCTTCATCGTGCTGATCTCCACCGCGGTCGGCGGGCTGCTCGGCCTGGCGCTCGGGCTGCTGCTCTACGCGACCAGGCCCGGCAGCCTGCTGGGCAACCGCACGGTGTTCCTCGCGGTGAACATCCTGGTCAACGTGGTGCGCCCGGTGCCGTTCGTGATCTTCCTGACGGCCATCCAGCCGCTGATGCTGCACACCATCGGCACCACGATCGGCACGAACGCGGTGACGTTCGCGCTGTCGCTGGCGGCGGCGTTCGCGGTCAGCCGGATCGTCGAGCAGAGCCTGCTGACCGTCGACCCCGGCGTCATCGAGGCCGCCCGGGCCGCCGGCGCCCGCCGGATCGGCATCCTGGTCACGGTGCTGATCCCGGAGGCGCTCGGCCCGATCGTCCTGGGCTACACGTTCATCTTCGTCGCCGTGGTGGACATGTCCGCGCAGGCGGGCCTGTTCGGCGGCGGCGGGCTGGGCGACTTCGCGATCACCTACGGCTCCCAGCGGTACAACTGGCCGATCGTGTACATCACGGTGGCGACCATCGTGGTGATCGTGCAGGCCGGGCAGTTCCTCGGCAACTGGCTGGCCCGGCGGGCGCTGCGCCGCTGACCTGAGCGCCCTGCGGCAGCGGCGCGGCGCCCGCGGGATCACACCTGTGCCACCGTGAACTGCGGGTGCAGGGCGCGGGTGTGGTCCACCGTGCGGGGCGGGCCGGTCAGCTCGCACGCGGCGGTCAGCCGGATGTCCGCGCTGGACGCGCCCAACCGCAGTTCGAGCGCGCCCGGTTCGACCACGCGGCGTCCGTCGCGCCCGGTGAACGCGGCGAGGTCGGCGGGCACGGTCAGCTCCACCCGGGCCGCCGCGCCCGGTGCGAGGTGCACCCGCCGGTAGCCGACGAGCCGCTGCTCGGGCCGGACCACGGACGCGACCGGGTCGTGCAGGTAGACCTGCACCACCTCGGTGCCCTCGCGCCGCCCGGTGTTGCGGACGGTGAAGGCGCAGCGCAGCGCGCCGTCGGTGCCCGCCCGCGGGGCGGCGGTGTCCAACTCCGTCCAGGCGAAGGAGGTGTACGCCAGCCCGTGCCCGAAGGGGTAGGCCGGGGTCGGGTCGACGTTGGACACGTCGCTGGCCTGCCCCAGCCGCGCGGTCAGATAGGTGGACGGCTGGCTGCCGGGGTGGGCCGGCACGCTCACCGGCAGCCGCCCGGACGGCTCGACCTGCCCGGCGAGCACCGCCGCGAGCGCCGCGGTGCCCATCTGCCCGGGGAAGAAGGTCTGGACGACCGCGGCGGCCTCCTGCGCGGCGCGGCCGAGCGCGTACGGGCGCCCGGCGAGCAGCGTGACGACGACCGGCCGGCCGGTGTCCAGGACCGCGTCGAGCAGTTGCCGCTGCACCCCCGGCAGCGCCAGCGACTGCGCGTCGCAGCCCTCGCCGCTGGTCCCGCGGCCGAAGAGCCCGGCCCGGTCGCCGAGCGCGAGCACCACCACGTCGGCCTCGGCCGCGGCACGCACCGCGGCGGCGATGCCGCCGGTGTCGGGGGTGTCCACCGCGCAGCCGGGCGCCGAGACGATCCGGCTGCCGGCGAACTGCTCGGCCAGCGCCTCCCGCAGCGTGGGCAGTTCGATCCCGGCGGGCACCTGCGGGTGCTGCGAGCCGACGTGCACCGGGAAGGAGTAGCAGCCCAGGACCGCGGTGGGCGTGTCGGCGTTGGGGCCGAGCACCGCGATGGTGCGCGGCTGCGCCAGCGGCAGGGTGCCGTCGTTGCGCAGCAGCACCACGCTGCGCTCGGCGAGCCGGCGGGCGAGGTCCTGGTTGGCGGGGGAGTCCAGGTCCACGCTGCCGCGCAGCGCCTCGACCGAGGACGCGTCCGCGTCCGTGTCCGAGTCGGCGTCCGGGGCGCGGCCGTCCAGTACCGGCGGCACCGGGTCCCAGTCGGCGTCCAGCATGCCGAGTTGGGCCTTCTGCACCAGCACCCGGCGCACCGCGCGGTCCAGCAGCGCTTCGGGCACCCGCCCCTCGGCGACGGCCGCGAGCAGCGGCTCGCCGTACGCCTTGACGGTGGGCAGCTCGATGTCGACGCCCGCGCCGAGCGCGGCACCGGCCGCCTCCGCGAGGGTGCCGGCCACGCCGTGCAGGGTGTGGAGGAAGGCGACACCGAAGTAGTCGGCGACGACGGTGCCGGTGAAGCCCCAGGTGTCGCGGAGCAGCCCGGTCAGCAACTGCTCGTCGGCCGCGGACGGGATGCCGTCGGTGTCGGTATAGGCGTGCATCACCGACCGGGCGCCGCCCTCGCGCACCGCCATCTCGAACGGCGGCAGGATCACGTCGGCGCGCTCCCGGCCGCCCATGCCCACCGGCGCGAGGTTGCGGCCGGCGCGGGAGGCGGAGTAGCCCGCGAAGTGCTTGAGGGTGGCGACGACCCCGGCCGACTCCAGCCCGCGCACGTAGGCGGTGCCGATCGTGCCGACCAGGTACGGGTCCTCGCCGATGGTCTCCTCGACGCGGCCCCAGCGCGGGTCGCGCACCACGTCCAGCACCGGCGCGAGCCCCTGGTGGACGCCGACCGCCCGCATGTCGCGGCCGATCCGCCCGGCCATGGCGCCCACGAGCTCCGGGTCGAAGGTCGCCCCCCACGCCAGCGGCACCGGGTAGGCGGTGGCGCCCCAGGCGGCGAACCCGGCGAGGCACTCCTCGTGGGCGAGCGCGGGGATGCCGAAGCGGCCGGCGGCCATGATGCGGCGCTGGGTGCGCAGCAGCGACAGCGCGCCGAGCGCCGGGTCGACCGGGGCGGTGCCGAACGGCCGGGTGAGCTGGCCCAGTCCGTGCGGCAGCAGGGCGTCGAGGTCGGCGGGGGCCTCCATCTCGTGCTGGTGCGGGGCGACTTCGCCGCCTTCGGCGGAGGCGCCCACCCAGACGCCGTACAGCTGCGCGGCCTTCTCCGGCAGGGTCAGCTCGGCGAGCAGGGCGTCGGCCCTGGCCTCGGGCGGCAGCGCGGTGTCCTGCCAGCGGGGGGCGGCCCCCTGGGTGTCGGGGCCGGGCGTGTCGGTGCCGGTCGGATCGGGTCCGGGCCGGTCGGGGCGGGGCGTGGTCTGTTCGGGCACGGTGTCGGTCACTTTCCTCCGACGCCCATGAGCCCCTGTACCAGGGCACGGCGGGCGAACAGGTAGACGATGAGGATCGGCAGCATCGACAGCACCACCGCGGCCAGCAGGCCGGGGATGTCCACGCCGTGCTCGGTCTGGAAGTCGTACAGGCCCAGCGTGACCACCTTGGAGGAGTCGGACTGGGTCAGCACCAGCGGGAAGAGGAAGCCGTTCCACGCCTGGAGCGCGGAGAAGACCACGATCGTGGACAGCCCGCCCTTGGACAGCGGCAGCACCAGCTGGAGGAAGACCCGCCACTGCGGGGCCCCGTCCATGGCCATCGCCTCGTACAGGTCAGGGGTGATGTCGCGCATCGCCCCGGTCAGCACCAGCGCGCACACCGGCAGGCAGAACGCGGCGGTCGGCAGGATCACCCCGGCGAGGTTGTCGTAGAGCCCGGCGCGGTTGATCACGTAGAACATCGGCACGATCACCGCCTGCGCGGGGACCGCCAGGCCCAGCAGGAACAGCCGGAAGACACCGGTGGTGACCCGGCCGCGGCCGCGCACGATCGCGTACGACAGCGGCGGCACCAGCAGCAGCACGATCGCCACCACCGCGGCCGTCACCAGCAGGGTGTTGAGGAAGTAGCGGCCGAAGCCGTTCGAGAAGTCCTGCGTGTAGTTGTGCAGCGTGAAGTGCGCGGGGAAGGCCAGCGGGCCGTGCGCCGCGTAGTCGCTGCGGCTGCGCAGCGTGGCCAGCAGCATGACGTACAGCGGTAGGCCGACCAGGAACAGCCAGACCAGCGAGCCGAGTCCGGCCAGGACGTTGGGGCGTCGCCTCATCACAGGCCCTCCGAACTGCTGCGCATCCGGTCGTAGCCGGAGACCCGGACCACCACCAGCGAGATGACCGTGGCGACCAGCACCAGGACCAGCGCGATCGCCGCGCCGCCGCCGAAGTCGAAGCTCTTGAACGCCTGCTGGTACATGTAGTAGGCGCTGATCGTGGTGTCGGTGCCGGGGCCGCCCTGGGTGAGGATCAGCACCGTGTCGAAGGTGGTCAGGCCGCCGACGACCATCAGGATCATCGAGGTGATCATGGTGGTGCGCAGCTGCGGCAGCGTGATGTGGAAGAACTGCCGTACGGTGCCCGCCCCGTCGACCTCCGCGGCCTGGTAGAGGACCTGCGGGATCGCGCGGGCCGCGCCCTGGTAGATCAGCGTGTGGAAGGGCGTGTACTGCCAGGCGCCGACGAAGACGAGGACGCCGATCGCGCCGGACTGCATGCCCAGCAGGTTGCCGTTGCCGAACAGCCAGCGGGCCTGCGCCGGCACCCCGAAGTTCGGGTCGAGCATCGCCCGCCACAGCACGGACACCGCGGTCGCCGACAGCAGCAGCGGCACGAAGAACACCGCCGACAGCACCGCCCGGTTGCGCTGCCGCCCGGCGGCCCACACGCCGAGCAGGATGCTCAGCGGGGTCTGCACGGCGACCCCGAGCACGGTGATCAGCACGCTCAGCCACAGGCTCTTGAGCATGGTGTGGTCGTGCAGCAGCGCCCGCCAGTTGTCCAGGCCGGCGAACTGCGGCGCGCCCAGGCCGTCCCAGTCGGTGAAGGAGAGCACCGCCACCAGCACCAGGGGCAGTACCGCGAACAGCGCGAAGAACAAGGTGGCGGGGGCCGCCCAGGCCAGGCCCGGGCGGGGCACCGCCGTGCCGGCGCGGCGGGCGCCGCGCGCGGCCTTCGGCGGCGCCACCCCGGTGGAGGTCGTGGTCGTGGTCATCTCGCGTATCCCGGTCAGGACTTCGGCAGGGACTGCATGGCCTTGATGAAGCCGTCCGTGTCGGTCTTGCCGTCGAAGAACTCCTGGACGGCGGTGTGGATGGCCGTGGTCGCCGACGGCGGGTACGCCTGGTCCCAGGACAGCTGGAACGACGGCGCCTGCTGGACCAGCTTGAACTGGTACTTCAGATAGGCCGGGTTGGCCGCGGTGTCCAGGAACTTCGGGGTGTTGGTGGTGGTCGGCAGGTTGCCGATCGCCAGGTGCGCCTTGACGAACTCGTCGGAGTACTGGAGCTTGAGGAACTGCGCGACCGCGTCGGGGTACTTGGTCTTCTTCAGCACCGAGTAGAAGTTGTTGGTGTTGCCGACCACGTCGGCCGGGTCGCCCTTGCCGCCCTGCACGGTCGGGAAGGGGCCGTAGCCCAGGTCGCTCTTGGTGAAGTCGGGGTTGGCGTCCTGCTCGGTGGAGTACTCCCACGAGCCCATCAGCTCGAACGCGGCCTTCCCGGTGGCCAGCAGCGCCGGCGAGCCGCCGTCGGTGAACTTCACCGAGTCGTACGAACTGCCGAACGCGCCCGCGTCCACGAGCTGCTTGAGCATGCCCAGCGCCTTGCGGCTGTCCGCGCTCGCCCACACGCTCGTGTCGCCGCCGAGCGCCTTCTCGAACAGGCCCGGGCCGGCGATGCGGTCGTAGACGTACTCGAACCACATCTGGGTCGGCCACTGGTCGCCGCCGCCGAGCGCGATGGGCGTCTTGCCCTTGGCCTTGAGCGCCTTGACGTCGGCCAGCAGGTCGTCCCAGGTCTTCGGCTCGCTCAGCCCCGCGTCGGCCAGCACCTTCTTGTTGTTGAAGAGCAGCACCGGCTGGGTGCCGCGCATCGGTATCCCGTACGCCTTGCCGTCGACGACGGCGGTGTTGAACACCGACGGCAGGAAGTTGGACTTCAGCCCCGGGTCCTTGGCGATGAAGCTGTCCAGCGGCATCAGCAGCCCGGCCTTGACGAACGGCTCGATGCTGCCGGCGCCCCAGTTGTAGAAGATGTCCGGCGCCTGCTTGGTGGTGATGATCGTCTGGAGCTTCTGCTGGTAGTCCGCGCCGGGGATGGTGTCCAGCACCGCCTTGACCTTCGAGGTCTTGTTGAAGGTGGCGACGATCTGCTTCTCCACCTTGTTCGTGGCGTCGCCGTAGACCAGGACGTGGATGCGGCCCGCGCCGCCCGCCGAACTGCTGCCGCCGCAGGCCGCCAGGGACAGCCCGAGTGCGAGCACCACGCCACCGGCGGCGGCGCGAGAGAACCGAGCGCGCTTCATCATGGAGTGCCTTTCGAATGTTTCGACGGCGATGTCGAAAGTTATGCGCCGCCCAGAACGTATTGACCGCCGGGAAACCTGGTCAACCCTCCGGTCTGCGGTTATCAAAGCGTTACGTAGCAGGGATCGGGCGTGGCGAAAGGTGCAGAGTGAGGTTTCGATCGTTTCGGAGCTGGGGGTCGATCGGGGCCCGAAAGTACGCGTCGGCTGATTACGGACATACCGCTGGGTACCCGAAGGACATGAGTGAAGGAAGCGAAGGAGACGACCGCAACGGACCCCACCGGGGGCGGCGAGGCGTGCACCTCACGCCCGACCTTCCCCCCGTCATCGAGGCACCGGAGCTGCGCGGCGCGGCGCACACCCGCCCGGAGGACAGCCCGGCAGGCCGCAAGGCCCCTCTCCCACCGCCCTACGGCGAACGCCGCCGCAGCGCGTAGACCGCCCCGCCGCCGGCGGCGGCAGCGCTCAACCGCCGTCCGCGGCGGTGTCCTCCCGCAGCGAGAACCACACCGTCTTCCCCTCGGCCTCCGGCCGTACGCCCCACGCGTCGGCCAGCAGGTCCAGCAGCACCAACCCGCGCCCTGAGGAGGCGAGTTCGCCCGGGGCGCGCTGGTGCGGCAGCTCGTCGCCGCGGTCGGTCACCTCGACGGTCAGGACGCGCCGGCCGCACTCCCCGGCGACCACCGCGACGAGCGCGGCGGACTGGTCGGTGTGCATCAGCACGTTGCCCGCCAGCTCCGAGGCGAGCAGCACCGCGGTGTCCACCTGGTCCGAGCGCGCCCAGTCGTGCAGCAGCGACTCCAGCTCCGCCCGCGCCTCGGACAGGTCCTCGCCGCGGCCCTGCTCGATGGCCAGCACCAGCCGCCGCTCGCTCAGGTCCGGCAGCCGCTCGCCGGCGTCCCGGCGCACCAGCAGCAGCGCGATGTCGTCCTCGTTGCGCGCGCGCACGTCCGCCCGGCGCAGGTCCGGCTCCGGGCGCGCGCGGTCGGCGGACTGCGCAGGACCGTTCACCGCCTCCACCAGCCGGTCGGCCATACGCTCCAGGTCGTCGCCGGGGCCCGGCGCCATCGCGTCGCGCACCCGCACCCACCCGCTGTACATGTCGTACCCGCCGGTCTCGATCAGGCCGTCGGTGCACAGCATCAGCACTTCCTGCTCGTGCAGCTGCATCAGCGTCACCGGGTAGTCCTCGCCGCCCGGCATCAGCCCCAGCGGCAGCCCGCCGGGGACGTGCTTGATCATGCAGGTGCCGTCCGGCAGCCGCATCACCGGGTGCGGGTGCCCGGCGCGGGCGAGCTGGAGCAGCCCGGTCTCCGGGTCGGCCTCGATGTAGACGCAGGTCGCGAAGCGGTCCTCGTCCAGCTCGGTGAGGAAGCGCGAGGCCCGCGCGAGCACCGCGTCCGGGCCGTGCCCCTCGGAGGCGTAGGCGTGCACGGCGGTGCGCAGCTGCGTCATCAGGCTCGCCGCGTGCACGTCGTGGCCCTGTACGTCGCCGATGACGAGGGCGAGCCGGCCGCTGGGCAGGTCGATGCTGTCGAACCAGTCGCCGCCCACCATCAGGCCGCCGCCGGTCGGCACATAGCGCGTCGCCACGCTCAGCCCCTTGATCGCCGCCCCGGCCCGGCCCATGCTGCTGCGCAGCCCGCGGGACAGCGCGATCTCCGCCTCCCCGACCCGGGTGCGCTCCAGCGCCTGCGCCACCAGCCGGGCGGTCACCGTCAGCAGGGTCCGCTCGTCCTCGTTGAAGGCCACCGGCGTGCGGAACGCCGCCAGCCACACCCCGTTCAGCCGCCCGCCGGCCGTCAGCGGCAGGAACGCCCACGACCGGCGCCCCTTGTGCGCGGTGAGCGGATAGGTCACCGGGAAGCGGCTGCGGTACTCCTCGGCGGTGGCCAGGAAGACCGGGCGGCCGGTGCGGACCACCTCGGTGGCCGGGTAGCCGGTCGACAGCGGCATCCGGAAGATCCGCTCGGGGCCGGCGGCGCGGAAGCCGTTCGTGGCGAGCTTGCTGAGGAAGCCGCCGTTGATGCCGAAGACGGCCTGGCCGTCGAGCGGGAAGTCCGGGGTGCGCAGCGCGTTGAGGGCCCTGAGCGCCTCGTCCAGGGACTGCGCGTCGGCGACGGTGTGGCCGGTGTCCACCAGGAGGGCGTCGCGGTGCCGGGGGCTGGCGGCGGTGCCGTCCGCGGGGGCGGCGGGGGCCTCGTCCGAGGGGACCTGTGCTTCCGCCGCCTCCGCGGCTGCCTCCGGCGGCTCCGCGGTCTCCTCCGGGTCGGCGCCGGGCGGGTCCGGCGTTTCCCCGGGGTCCGCCGCGGGCCGGCTGTCCTCCGCCGCGTCCGGCGGATCGGGCGCCAGTTCCTCGCGGGCCGAGGGGTCGGTGTGCAGCCGGTTGAGCGCGTCGATCTGCCGCAGCTCGGCGTCGTCCTCCCCGCGCCGAGCCGGATTGCCGCGTGCGCCGCCGCCCATCCGCGCCCTTTCCGTCGTCCCTGCCTGCTCATGCCGGGCGCGCGCCGCCCGCCGACCGTGATCATACGTTTAGTGAGCTTTTGTCACGATCGTACGCTCACCTCGGCGGCTTCGGCCGGACCGCGCGGGGCGCGCTGCCCGACAGGCGCGCTCCCGAGGCGCTTCAGCGCGCCGCTTTCCGGACCGGACGTGACCGGCGTTGACTGGGAGTAGTTGACCGGGAGTAGTTGTTCGGGAGTAGCCGGCCGGGAGCACCGGCCGCCGTCCGGGGAGAGCACCCATGACCGTCCCGCCGTCCGCGGCGCGCCCCGCGCCCGTCGTCTTCGCCGCCCCCTTCACCGACCGCACGGCCTGGGCCGTGGGCCGCTCCTCCGCCTATCCGCCCGACGGCCGCAACCCCGGCGACAACAAACTCGACCAGATCGGCCCCTCCTACGGCCCCACCGCCGCGGGCGTCTTCACCGCCCGCGCGGCCGGCGGCGGGCGGTGGCACACCGACCTGGTCTCCACCGAGTACGCGCCCGGCGGCTTCGAACTGCGGCCCGGCGACGAAGTGTCGGCGACCTGCGTGGTCGACGACACCCAGGGCGCCTGGCCCGCGCTGTGGACCTGGGGCCGCGACACCCCCGGCGGCCACCCGCAGCCCGGCCACGGCGAGGTCGACCTCTTCGAGTACCACGCCACCCACCCGCACCTGCTCGAACTGAGCAACCACGTCGGCGGCGCGGGCGACACCGTCGACGGCCTCGTCACCCCCGGCCGCCCCTTCCGGCTGGACGTCCTGCTCGGCGCCGACAGCGTCCGCTGGCAGGTCGACGGCCGGACCGTCTACGACGACGGGCGCGGCGTCGGCACCGGCTGGCGCGCCTGGCTGGTGGTGTGCATCAGCGTCTCCGCCGGGGCTTACGGCCACCCGGCCCCCGGGCCGCACGTCCGCGAGATGAGCTGGCAGTGCACCGACCTGGAGGTCCGGCGCGCCACCGCCCAGGCGTGACCCGGGTGGGTGTCGGTGCCCGGCGGTAGCGTGGGCACGCCCGCGGACCGGCGGGATTCGTGAGTGCGGCACCTCCGGGAGGACGGACCGATGGCGAGCAGGGCACGCGGTGGCGGCGACGGCGGCGCCGACGAGGGCGAGCGGCGGCCGGACTCCGCGCCGTATCCGAAGGTGACACCGGAACAGGTGGCCGAACTCGCCCTCGACCTGCCGGAAACCGCCGAGGAGAACCCGTTCGGCCCGGGCGTCGACGTCTACAAGGTCGCCGGGCGGATCTTCGCCATCCTCAGCCCCGACACCGACCCGCCCTCGGTCTCCCTCAAGTGCGACCCCGCCCTCTCCCTGCACCTGCGGGACCGCTACCCGGCCGTCACCCCCGGCTACCACCTCAACAAGAAGCACTGGAACACCGTCGCGCTCGACGGCACCATCCCCCCGGACGAACTCGACGACCTCGTCGCGCACTCCTACTCCTGCGTCGTGGCCGGACTCCCCAAGGCCACCCGCGACCGCCTGCTCCTGCTGACCCCGCCCGTCGCCCCGCCCGCGCCCTGACGCGCCGCCGGCCGGTGGCGGACGCGGTGCGGCGGGGGTGCATCCGGGGGTGAACCCGGGGGTGAATCAGGGGCATATGTCATAACCGGCGGCCGGGTTGTTCGTTCTGCGGGTGGATGCCGGTGAGGTCCGGCATCGACCGTCCAGCCGCGTTGGGAGCACACCCGTGACACCTCAGGCCGCCGACACGCGTCGGATCGACGAACCGCGGCGGACGGCCGGCCGCGGCAGCAGCGGCCACCGCGCCACGGGCGGGGTGGTGCTGCCGCGGCCGTACGATCCCCGCGGCCGCCCGGGCCGCCCCGCACTGCGCGCCGCGCTCGCCGCGGCCACGGAGGACACCCTCATCTACGACCTGGACGGCATCGGCCGCCAGTACGCGTCCTTACGGGCCGAACTGCCCGGCGCCGCCGTCCGGTTCGCGATGAAGGCGTGCCCGGTGGACGAGGTGCTCGGCCACCTCGCCCGGCTCGGCTGCGGCTTCGACGCGGCCGGCCCGCGGGAGATCGCGCAGGCCCTGCGCACCGGGGTGCCGCCCGGGCTGGTCCACTACGGCAACACGATCAAGTCGGACCGCGACATCGCCGAGGCCCACCGGCTCGGCGTGCGCGACTTCGCGACCGACAGCCTGGAGGACGTCGCCGCGATCGCCGCACACGCCCCGGGCGCCCGGGTGTTCTGCCGGATCGCGACCACCGGCGCGGGCGCGCTGTGGGGTCTGAGCCACAAGTTCGGCTGCTCGCCCGAGGACGCCGTGCGGGTGCTCGGCGCCGCCCGGGCCGCCGGGCTGGTGCCCTCCGGCCTGTCGGTGCACGTCGGCTCGCAGCAGATGACGGCCGAGGCGTGGGCCGGGGCGTTCGAGACGCTGGCCGCCGTGCTGGCGGCGCTCACCCGGCGCGGCATCGTCCCGGACCGGATCAACCTCGGCGGCGGGCTGCCCGCGCTCGGTGTCCTCGACCGGCGCGGCCGGCCGCTGGAACCGCCGCTGGACGCGATGTTCACGGTGATCCGCGGGGGCATGGAGCACTTGCGCACCCTGAGCCCGGCACCGCTGGACTTCCTGCTGGAGCCCGGCCGCCACCTGGTCGCCGACCACGGGGCGATCCGCGCCCACGTCGCCCGGCTCACCTCCCGCCACCGGCTCGACGGCACCCGTCAGGACTGGCTCTACCTCAGCTGCGGGAAGTTCAACGGCCTGTACGAGATGGACCAGTTGCGGTACCGGCTGGAGTTCCCGACCCACCCCGGCGGGCCGTTCGCCGACGCCGTGGTGGCCGGGCCGACCTGCGACAGCGACGACGCGTACGCCCAGGACGGCGGCCTGGTGCGGGTCCCGCGCGCGGTCGCCTCCGGCGAGCCGGTGTGGGTCCACTCCTGCGGCGCGTACGCCGCGGCGTACACCACGCGGGGGTTCAACGGTTTCGCGCCGCTGCCCTACACCTGCGTCGGCGGTCCGGGCCCAGGCGGTGGGCGCGGGTGACCGGCACCCGGGTCCGGCTGCTCCGGGAGGCGGACTGGGCCGAGGTGGTCGCGCTGGAGGAGCGCGCCTACGCGGCGAGCGGGATGTCCGAGGGCGAGGAGATCCTGCGCTCCCGGCAGCGCGCCTCGCCGGCGACCTGCTTCGTACTGGAGCACGCGGGCGGCTTCGGCGGCTACCTGCTGGCGCTGCCCTACCCGCTCCTGCGCTGCCCGGACCTGAGCCGCGCCGAGGAGGGCCGGGCCGCACCCGGCAACCTGCACCTGCACGACCTGGTGATCGCCGAGCGGTCACGCGGCCGGGGCCTGGCCCGCCGGATGCAGCGGCAGCTGGCGCGGGCCGGGCGGGCCGGCGGCCACCGCACCCTCTCCCTGGTCGCCGTGCACGGCTCGCAGGGCCTGTGGCGGCGGCTGGGCTACCGCGCCCGCCCCGAGGCCGAACTGCCCGCGGGCTACGGCGCCGACGCGGTCTACATGGCGCAGCCGCTGGACGCGGCCGGGGAACCGGCCGCCGGTCAGTAGCGCCAGCGGGTGGCCTCGATGACGTCCTCGTCCGTGCGGGTGGCGAACAGCTCCGCCTCCGCCCGGCGTACGGCGAGCACCGCCTCGTACAGGTCGCCGCCGAGGGCGGTGCGCAGCAGCGCGGACTTCTCGTAGGCGTCGGACGCCTCGGACAGGGACGTCGGGAGGCGGTCGGCGGTGCCGAGGGCGGCCGGGTCGCCGCGGACCTCGGGCGGCAGCGGCAGCCCGGCGTCGAGCCCGGCCAGGCCCGCGGACAGCACACCGCCGAGCACCAGGTAGGGGTTGGCGGCGGCGTCGAAGCACTTGAACTCGGCGTTGGCCTGCCCGGCGGTGGAGCCGGTGATCAGGCGCAGCGCCGCCTCGCGGTTCTCCAGGCCCCAGCAGCGGTAGGCCCCGGCGAAGCGGGAGGGCACCAGGCGCAGGTAGGACGCGGCGCTGGGCGCGCCGAGGGCGAGCAGGGCCGGCAGTTCGGCCAGCACGCCGGCGAGGAAGTGCTCGCCCTCCGGGTGCAGCCCGTGGCGGCCGGGCCCGCCGTGTGCGAGGTTGCGGTCCCGCCGCCAGAGGCTGAGGTGCACATGCCCGCCGTTGCCGAGCACGCCGTCGGAGAAGACCGGCGCGTAGGACACCCGCAGGCCGTGCCGGGCGGAGACGGCCCGGATGGTGTGGCGCACCAGCATCGCGGTGTCGGCCGCCTCGACCGGCCCCTCGGCGGCCAGCGAGACCTCGAACTGCCCGGCGGCGTACTCCGGGTGGAGCTGGAGCACGTCCAGGCCCTGGCGGGTGAGGGCGGTCAGCACCTCCCGCAGGTAGTCGGAGTGCTCGACGAAGCGGGTCATGCCGTATCCGGGCCCGGGCGCCGCGGGGGTTCCGGCGGCGTCGGCCACCACCCACTCGACCTCGATCCCGGCCTTGACCGACATCCTGCGCCCCTCGACGGCCTCGGCGGCCCGGCGGGCGAAGCCGCGCTGGCAGCCGGGGTGCGGGGCGCCGGCCTGGGTGTAGCGGTCGGCCGGGGCCCACGCCCAGCCGGGCTGGGCGGCGAGCGGGGTGAGCCGGTCGAGGTCGGGGACGAGCCGCAGGTCGCCGGTCGCGCCGCTGCTCGACGGCGTGGTGGTGAAGGAGTCGTCGACCAGACAGTAGTCGAAGCAGGGCGCGGCGCCGACACCGTACTCGGCGGCGTGTTCGAGCTGGGCGAGCGGGACGGACTTGACCCGGGTGAGCCCGGCGTTGTCGACCCAGCCGAACACCACCCCGTCGATGCCCTCGGCGGCGAGTCGTGGTGCGGCGGTCCGGGCCTGGGCGGCCCGTTCGGCCCGGGAGCGCGTGGTCGTCATGCCGCCCATGCTGCTGCGGGCGGCGGCCGGCCCGCCCGGGTTCGGAGGGGAGTTCACCCGTCCGGGCAGGACCGCGGCGGCGGGCTGACGCGATGTCATGCGTGCCGCATGCAGAGGCTTCCCCACTGGAAGCCCGCGCCGATCCCGGCCAGCACATAGGTGTCGCCCGGGCGCAGCGCGCCGGCGGCGGCGGTGGTGTGCAGCGCGGTGAACAGCCCGGCCGATCCGGTGTTGCCCAGCCGGTCCACGGTGACGGGGGCGCGCTCCGGGGGAACCTCCAGCGCCGCCATGGTCTCGGTGATGATGTTCAGATTGGCCTGGTGCAGGAAGAAGTGGCGGACGGCGCCGAGCGGCAGGCCGGCGCGCTCGACGGCCCGGGTGATGCTCTCGGGCAGGCGGGTGGTCGCGGTGTTCCAGACGGCGCGGCCGTCCATGGACAGGTGGTGGCCTCCCGCGGCGACGGTGGCGCTCCCGGCGGGCCGGCGGGAGCCGCCCGCGGGGATCTCGACGGCGTAGGACAGCTGCGAGCCGAGGCTGTAGGAGAGCAGGCCCGCGCCGGGGGTGCCGGCGCGGGTGAGGACGACGGCCGCGGCGGCGTCGCCGAAGAAGACGCCGGTGGTGCGGTCGGCGGGGTCGGTGATCCGGGAGGCGCAGTCGGCCGCGATCAGGAGCACCGTGGTGATGGACGGGTTCTGGAGCAGGTGGGCGGCGATCAGCATGGCCTGGATGCCGGAGGCGCAGGCGGCGTGGGTGACGTCCAGGGCCAGGGCGCGCTCCGCACCGAGGGCGTCCTTGACGATCAGCGCGGTGGACACCAGCGGCTGGTCCCAGGTGTAGGTGGCGACGACGACCGCGTCCAGCCGGGCGGGCGAGGTGCCGGCGGCCTCCAGGGCCGGGCGGGCGGCGGCGACACACATGTCGGAGGTCGCCAGCCGCGGGTCAAGGCGGCGGCGTTCGCGGATGCCGGTGCGGCTGGTGATCCACGCGTCGCTGGTGTCCAGGGTGCGGGCGAGGTCGTGGTTGGTGACGACCGCCGGCGGCAGGTGCATCCCGGTCCCCGCGACGGCGAAGGGCACGGACAGGCCGGCGCCGGTCTGGTGGCAGGGGGTCAGGTCCGGGGCGACGGTCATACCGGCCTCCGTCCGGGTGCGGGCGGCACCTCTCGAAGGGCTCCCATGGTCCGTTCCTTTCGACAGCGGTTCGTGGCGGGTGCGGGCGGGCGGGGCGCGGCTGCGGCCCGGGGATGGGGCACGTCCGCGGGCAGGGGACGGCGGATCAGCCGCTCCCGGCCCCGGAGCGGGGGACGGCCCCCGGCGCCGGCGACGGCTGCCCGGGCGGGGGCGTCCGCAGGGACGGCACGGCGGCGAGCAGCTCCCGGGTGTAGGGGTGCCGCGGTGCGCGCAGGATCGTTCCGGTGGGGGCGCTCTCCACGATCCGGCCGTCGCGCATCACCGCCACGGCGTCCGAGACATGGCAGACCGCCGGCAGGTTGTGGCCGATGAACAGCACCGACAGGCCCAGCCGCCGCTGGAGTTCGCGGACGGTGTTCAGGACGGCCGCCTGCACCGACACGTCGAGCGCCGAGGTGATCTCGTCGGCGATCAGCAGCCCGGGCCCGGCGGCCAGCGCCCGGGCGAGGGCGACGCGCTGGCGCTGCCCGCCCGACAGCTGCCGCGGCAGGCGGCCGGCGAGGTGGTGGTCCAGACCGACCAGGCCCAGCAGTCCGGCGACGCGCTCGGCGCGGGCGTCCCGGTCGAGCCGCCCGTGGACGGTGGCGGCCTCGGCCAGCGTCTGACGCACCGTCATCCGCGGGTCGAGCGCGGTGTCCGGGTCCTGGAGGACGATCTGGACCAGCCGGCCGAGCCGGCGCCGGTCGCGCACGGTACGGGTGCGTACCTCCCGGCCGTCGACCAGCACCCGGCCGCCGTGCACGGGCAGCAGGCCGACGATCGCGCGGGCCAGGCTGGACTTGCCGCAGCCGGACTCGCCCACCAGGCCGAGGGTGGTGCCGGACGGGATCTCCAGCGAGACACCGTCGACGGCCGCGGGGCGCACGCCCGGGCCGGGGTGGCGCACGGTGAGGCCGATCACCTGAAGGGCCGTCATGAGGCGGTCACCTGCCCGGGGATCGCCGCCACCGGCACCGGATGCCAGCAGGCCACCCGGTGGCCGGCATCGACGTCCGCCAGCGGGGGCTCCTGCTCGGCGCAGCGGGCCCGGCGGCGCGGGCAGCGCGGCTCGAACGGGCAGCCGGGCGCCGGCGCCAGCGGGTCGGGCGGCGCGCCCTCGATCACCGGCAGCGGCCGGCCGCGGTCGGCGGCGAGGTCCGGCACCGAGCCGACCAGGGCCCGGGTGTACGGGTGGCGGGTGCCGTCGGCGAGGCGGCCGGCCGGCAACTCCTCCACGACGGCGCCCGCGTACATCACCAGCACCCGGTCGCAAGCCCCGCCCACCAGCGCGATGTCGTGGCTGACGAACAGCACCGCGGTCGACGTCTCCCGCCGGATGCCGGTGAGCAGCCCGATGATCTGCCGCTGCACGGTGACGTCCAGCGCGGTGGTCGGCTCGTCGGCGATGATCAGCCCCGGCCGCGTCATCAGCGCGGCGGCGATCATCACGCGCTGCCGCTGGCCGCCGGAGAGCTGGTGCGGGCGGGAACGCATCAGCGCCGGGGGCAGCGCGACCCGGCGCAGCGCCTCCGCGGCCTGCGCGGCGGCCTGCGCCCGGCTCGCGCCGCGGTGCGCCCGGACGGCCTCGGTGAGCTGGGTGCCGATCCGCAGGGCCGGGTTGAGCGCCGAGGCCGGGTTCTGGAAGACCATCGCCAGGCCCGTCGCGAGGTGCCGGTCCCGCTCCTTGGGGGCCATGGCGGCCAGGTCCGCGCCGCGCAGGCGCAGGGTGCGGCGCGACACCCGGGCGCCGTACGGGAGCAGGTCGGCGACGGCGAGCGCGGTGAGCGACTTGCCCGCGCCCGACTCGCCGACGAGCCCGACGGCCTCGCCCGGCCGCACCGTGAGGCTCACCCCCCGCACCGGCCGGATCGGGCCGTGCGGGGTGGGCAGTTCGACGCTGAGGTCCTCGACCTGGAGGACCAGCCCGTCCTGCGCGGGGCCGCTCGGGGCGGGCGGCGCCGCCGGGACGCGCGGGGCCGGGCCGCGCCGGGCGGCGCTGCCGGCCAGGACCTCGCCGAGCAGCTGGAAGGCCAGGGCCGCGTAGAGCACGGCCAGGCCCGGGGCCAGCGCGGGCAGCGGGTCGGCGTAGATCCGGTCGAGGCCCTGGCTGAGCAGGAGTCCCCAGTCGTAGCCGGGTGGTTGGACGCCCAGGCCCAGGAAGCTCAGTCCGGACAGCGCCACCAGGCTGGTGCCCGCGGCCGTGGTGGCGCTCAGCAGCAGCGGCTCGGCGATGTGCGGCAGGACGTGCCGGCACAGCAGCCGCCCGCGGCGCAGCCCGAGCACCCGGGCCGCGGCCAGGTGGTCGGTGCCCGCGACGGCGGCGGCGAGGGTCTGGGCGAGCCGGGCGAACCCGGGGGCGCCCGCGGCCGCGAGGGCCAGCACCGCCCCGGTGCTGCCCGCGCCGAGGACCACCGCGAGGAACATCGCGACGAGCAGAGCCGGGAAGGCGAGCAGCAGGGTGACCAGCCCGGCGGTCAGCCGGCGGCCGCGCCGCCCGAGCACGGCGCTGCCCGCCCCGAGGAGGACCCCCGCGCCCGCGCCGAGCAGGACCGCCGCCAGCGCGAGCAGCAGGGAGGGCCGGGCGGCGGTCAGGACGCGGGCGAGCAGGTCCCGGCCGAGGCCGTCGGTGCCGAACGGGTGGTGCGCGGAGGGCCCTTGGAGTACGGCCGAGGGGTCCACCCGGTCCGCTGCCGCGCCCCACACCGGCGGGCCGATCAGGGCGAGCACCGCGAGCGAGGCGGTCATGGCCGCGGCACTCCAGGCCAGGGGCGAGCGCCGCAGGACGGCGGGAGGGCGCATGGTCACATCTCCCGGATCGCCGAGCGGGGGTCGACGGCGGCGAGCAGCACATCGACCAGCAGGCCGGTGAGCAGCAGGGTGGAGCCGAGCACCAGCACCATCGCCTGGATCACCGGGTAGTCCTGCGCCAGCACCGACTGGGCCAGCGCGGAGCCGATGCCGGGCCAGTCGAAGACCTTCTCGACCAGCACGGTGCCGGCGATCAGCGCGGGCAGCAGGCTGCCGGCGACGGTGAGGGCGGCGGTGGCCGTGTTCGGCGCCGCGTGCCGCAGGTAGCAGCGGGCGGGGGAGAGGCGTTTGCTGCGGGCGGTGCGCAGGTAGTCCTCGTCGAGGACCCTCAGCGCCTCCACCCGGACGATGCGCAGCAGCACGGCGGTGGGGGCGAGCGAGAGTGCGAGGACGGGCAGCACGAAGGACTCCGCGCCCGCCGCCCCGGCCACCGGCAGCAGCCGCAGCCCGACGGCCAGTAGCGCGGTGAGCCCGGCGGCCAGGACGAAGTCCGGCACGCCGGCCAGGGCGGCGGTGACCGCGGTGAACGCCAGCTCGGTCCGCGGCCGGCGCCCGTCGCGGGTGCGGACGGCGGCCAGCAGCCCGCCGGGCAGCGCGACGGCGAGGGTGGCCGCGAAGGCGAGGCCGGCGATCTCCAGGGTGGCCGGCAGCCGGGTCTCCACCAGTTCCGCGACCGGTGTGCCGGTGACCAGCGAGGTGCCGAGGTTGCCGTGCAGCAGGCCGTGGACGTAAGTCCCGTACTGGGACCAGAAAGGCGCGTCGAGCCCGAGGGCGTGCCGGCGGGCGGCCACCAGGTCCGGGGCGGCGTCGACACCGAGCGAGGCGCGGACCGGATCGCCGGGGACGAGGCGGACCATCGCGAACGACGCGGTGAGCACGACCCCCAGGGACAGCAGCAGCCGCAGCGTGCGGCGGCCGAGGAACACCGCCCACGGGTGCCGCGTCAGCTGGGGTACGGACATGGCGGGTCCCCGGTCATGGGTGGCGGTCACGGGCGGCGGTCACCGGTGGAGGCGGATGCTGGTGGGGACGAGCTGGCCGCCGAACGAGGTGGCGAAGGTGGTGCGGTAGCCGTACACGCCGCTGCGGCCGTCGGCGATCGGCAGCGCGTCGGCGGCGCGGAAGAGCGCCGCCGCGGCCCGGTGCCAGGTCGCGCAGCCGCTCGTGTCGGCCTCCTTCAGGGCCTGCGCGACCAGGGCGTCGTACGCCGGATCGGCCACCCCCGCGAAGTCGAGGCCCCGCGCGGGGGCGGGGCCGGAGAAGAAGGGGACGTAGCCGACCGGCAGGGCGAGGCCCGGGGTGCTGCCGACGACCACGTCGAAGTCGGCGGTGCCGTACATCGCGTTGACCAGCGCGGGCAGGCTCTCGGTGACCTGCTCGACCCGCGCGCCCAGGGCCGTCCACTCCCGCGCCATCAGCTCGGCGACCGACGGCAGGGTGGGGCCGAGGTCGGGGCTGGTGATCAGGCGCAGCCGCAGCGGGCGGCCGCCCTTGGCCAGCGGGCCGCCGCCGGTGCGGGTCCAGCCGGCTGCCCGCAGCGCCGCGGCGGCGTCCCCCGAGGGGAGGTTGGCGTCGGCGAGGTCGGCGTGGCAGACGGCGCCCTCGGCACCGAAGTCGGTCGCGGGCCGGCCGGTGCCGCCGACGGCCACGTTGGCGAGCCCCTGGCGGTCGAGGGCGGCGACCAGGGCGCGGCGCACGGCGGGGTCGGCGAGGGCCCGGCCGGGCCGCTGGTTGAAGAAGGTCAGCCCGACCACGGTCGCCACGTCGGTGGCGGCCAGGCCGCGGCCGGTGAGCCGGGCGCGATCCGGCCCGCTCACGGCCGCGATCTCGATGCCGCCGGTCAGCAGCAGGTTCGCCGCGGTGGACGCCTGGGGCACCACCGACAGGACGAGGCGCGCGGGCAGGCCGGGGGCGTCGGTGCGCGCCCCGGCCGGCCCCCAGGTGTAGCCGTCGCGGACGGTGAACTCGTAGGGCCCGCCGGGGGTGTAGCGGGTCAGTACGTAGGGGCCGGTGCCCTCGGTGGTGCGGGCGAGCGCCCCGGGCCGGTCGAGTCCGGCGGGGCAGACGATCGGCAGCAGGCCGATGGTCCGGACGAGGAACGGGTAGGGGGCCGCGCTGGTGGCCGACACGGTGCCGGTGCGGTCGTCGGCGCGCGCGGTGAACGGTACGTTCGGCAGTACGGTCCGGGCGCCGGCGAGTTGGTGCGCCGGGTCGTCGGCGTAGGTCAGCGCCCGGGCCACCGCGGAGGCGGTCAGCGCGGTGCCGTCGGAGCAGGTGATGCCCGGGCGCAGGGTGAAGGCGGCCGTCGTGGACGTGGCGTGCCAGGAGGCGGCCAGCCCGGTCACCAGGCTGCCGTCGGGGGCGGTGTCGACGAGCGAGTCGTAGGCGTAGCGGGCCTGGGAGGCGCCGAAGGCGGAGTACGGGTCGAAGCTCGGTGTCTCGCTGGACTCCGCGATCCGGACGGTGCCGTGCTCCACCAGGGGGGTGGTCGTCGAGGAGGCGGGGCCGCGGCCGCAGCCGCCCAGCGATATGGACGCGGCGGTGAGGGCGGCCGCCAGGACGACCGCGGGGGTGCGTCGGGGCATGGCGTCATCGTGCCATCGGGGCTCGGTTGCGGCGGGGCAACCGGCGGGCGCGGCAACGGCGTTCGAATGTCCGGCAGGCCATGTGGCAGCAGGCCGGGGGGCGTTCGGGGCGGCCCGGGCGGGTGGCGGCGATTCACCTTTACGAGGGGCGGCGGGCGGTGCTGTGCCATTCCTGAGCGGGGCGCGATCGATTTCACCCTCGCCAACGGGTTCATATGGAGATCATATGAACCGTTCATCGCTTTCTTTGGCGTTTCGGTGCGCCGAGGTTCAGGTCACGCGGGAAGGGAATGAACACTCGCATGAGTGAACTCGGAGGTAGCCGTTTGGCCCAAGCGCGCACAGCTCCACTACGGTGATCACGGGATCGGACAGCGCGTTCCGGTGCCCGGGAATCCGATGTTTTCGGTGAATCCCGGATACCGAGCTGGAATGCTTCCTTCCGCCCGGCCGTGCGCCGCTTATCGGTGTTCGCCGTGCCCGGGTTCCCTGTCATACGTATACGTGGAGAGGATGGAGCATCATGCCGCCCGTCGTACCGCCCTTCCTGGTAGGTCTCATCGTCGCACCGCTCGCCAAGCGCCTGCTCAGGCCCGTGGTCAGCGGAGTCGTCCGGACGTCCGTCGGCATCGCGATGGAGGTGAAGAAGGCGGCCTACGAGGTCGGGGAGAACCTCAACGACCTCGCGGCCGAGGTGACCGCCGACGTGGTGGCCGCCCAGATCACCGGCGCCGACGCCGGGGCGCGCTCCGGCGACGCCCGGACCGTCGCCGCGCGCGCCCCCATGGACGAGGCCGTCGGCCACGCCGAAAGCGCCGCGAAGACCCCGAAGCCCCGCGCCACCGCCGGAAAGGCGCACTGACGAACCGTCAGGGCCTGCGGCCGCCGCCGGGCGCGCACCTGCCGATCGCATTCGGCGGAACGCCCCCGGGCGGCGGCCGTTCGCAAAGCCTTCGGCTGCTGAGACCCGCCGTCCAGCACTTTCCACTTCGTCGCCGTATTCCGTCGCGTGCGCGACGGTCCGCCGCGACCCCCGCAAACAGGTGATCGTAGAAATGCCATCGTTACTGGGCGCCGCAGCCGGAACCCGATCCGCGGACCGGGCCGCGCGCCCGCGCTCGGTCACCCCGGGCCGCCAGCGCTGGGACGTCGGGCCGGTGCGCGGCCGGCCCCGCACGGCCCGGATTCTCGCCGCCGCGCTGCGCCGCGTGCCCGGGATCACCGAGGCGCAGGCCAACCCGGTCACCGGCGGGGTGCTCGTCCGGCACGACCCGCGGATGCGCGCCGCGGACATCGGGCGGACCGTGCGCGAAGCCGTCGCCCTGATCGCGGAGCAGCCGATCGACGCCGGCGGACCGGCCGGCGGAGCGGCTGGAACACCGGCCGGAGACCCGGCGGGCGGCCCGGCACCGGCCGGCCCCGCCGCCGACGCGGCCCCGCCCGCGCACCGCGGCCCGGCCGCGGGCCCCGTGCTCGCCGTCGGCGCCACCGTCGCCGCCGGGATCGCGCTGGTCAGGGGATCGGCGCTGAGCCGGCACCTGGTCGCGGCGGGCGGCGTGGTCGCCGCGACCGCCGTGGTGCTGCGCAACGACTGGCGCCGGACGCTCGACGCCGCCCGGCAGGCGGCCGGGCCGGACGGCGAGCGCCACCCGCTGCTGGAGATCGTCGGACCGCACCGGCGCCGCCTCTACCGCGCCGCCGCCCTGTCGGTCGCCTGCCAGGCCGCCGAGACCGCGCTCGGCACCTTCCTCGGCTGGACCGGCCTGGTCCTCATCAAGGGCGAGGCGGCCCCGCTGGCCCGCCTCGGCCTGACCACGGCCTCCGCCCAACTCTGGGGCCTGGCCGGGCTGGTGGCCGCCGCCTGCGCCGCGGTCGCGACCCTCTCCTACGCCTCGAACCTCCAGTGGCGCCGCCTCGGCCAGGACATCGAGCACGACTGGCGCAGCCGCACCTACCGGCACGTCCAGCACCTCGAACTCAGCCACCTGGAGGGCGAGCGGACCAGCCGGGTCGCCGGCACCCTCACCAATGACGTCGGCCAGCTCGGGGCGTTCTTCTCCGGCCCCGCGAACGACGTCCTGCAACTCGGCACCAGCCTCGCCCTCCTGGTGCCCGCGTTCCTCCTGCTGGCCCCGCAGATCGCCTGGATCGCCTTCCTGCCGATCCCGGTCGTCGCCTGGCTGTCGCTGCGCCACCAGGAGAAGGCCGCCGCCGGATACGCCGTCACCGGCGAGCGCCGGGCCCGGCTCGGCAGCCAGGTGATCAACTCGCTGGAGGCCGGCGCGACCGTCAAGAGCTTCTGCACCGAGGACCACGAGGCCGCACACGTCGACGAGTTGAGCGAGGCGGCCCTGGAGAGCAGCCGGCTCAGCGACCGCGGCACGATCCGCCACGCCGAGACCGTCCGCGCCTGCACCACCGCGTCGATGGCCGGCACCCTGCTGGTCGGCGGCCGCTCGGTGCTCAACGGCACGCTGCGCTTCGAGGTGTTCAGCCCGCTCATCGGACTGCCCCAGATGCTGCTGATGCGGATGAGCCGGCTCGGCGGCATCGCCGACCAGTACCAGCGCACCCTCGCCTCCTACGACCGGGTCCAGCGGCTGCGCGCCCTGCCCGTCGAGACCGACAGCGGCGAGGCGGCGGCCGGCCCCGCCGAGGTGCGCGGCGAGATCGCCCTCGAGGCGGTCACCTTCGCCTACCCCGGCCGGCCGGCGGCCCTGGACCAGCTCTCGCTGACCGTCCCGGCCGGCCGGGTGACCGCCCTGGTCGGCGCCACCGGCTCCGGCAAGACCACGATCGCCAAACTGCTGATGCGCTTCCAGGACGCGCACTCCGGCCGGGTCCTGCTCGACGGCCAGGACATCCGCGACCTCGGACGCCACCGCCTGCGCCACGCCATCGGCTTCGTCTCCCAGGACCCCTTCCTCTTCGACGGCACCATCGCCGACAACATCCGCTACGGCAGCTTCGACGCCCCGGACGAGGCCGTGCGCAAGGCCGCCGCCATGGCCGAGGCGGACCCCTTCATCGCAGCCCTGCCGGACGGCTACGACACGCTGATCGGCGAACGCGGCGCCGCGCTCTCCGGCGGCCAGCGGCAGCGCATCGCGCTGGCCCGCACCATCCTGAAGGACTCCCCGGTCGTCATCCTCGACGAGGCCACCTCCGCCGTCGACAACGAGACCGAGGCCGCCATCCAGCGCGCGCTGCGCAGCTTCGCGGCCGGCCGCACGATGATCGTCATCGCCCACCGCCTGTCCACGGTCCGCCACGCCGACCGGATCTACGTCATGGACAAGGGCGGCGTCGTCGCCGAACAGGGCACCCACGACGAACTCCTCGCCCGGCACGGGCACTACGCATCCCTCTGGCAGATCCAGGCCGGCGAACTCGCCGCCTGACCGCGGACGCCCCGCCCCGCCGCCCGTCGCGTGACGCCACCGCGACCGGCGCGGCCCGGCACGTCCCGCGCGCCCGCCCCGCCCACTTCTTTCGGAGGTACCCCCATGTCCCGTCGCGAACGAGAAACCCTTCCCCTGACCGCGGCGCAGCGGGAGATCTGGCTCGCCGAGCAGAGCTCCCGCACCCCGATCCCGGGCTACCGCGTCGGGGAGTGCCTGGAGATCCACGGTCCGGTCGACCCGGAGCTGTTCGACACCGCGCTGCGCCGGGTGGTCGACGAGGTCGACGCCTTGCACGTGACCTTCACCGACGACGGCGACGGCCCGCGCCAGGTCCTCCGCGACAGCTGGGACTGGGCACCGGTGCACCTCGACCTCGCCGCTGAACCGGTTCCCCGGGCCGCGGCCACGGCATGGATGGAACAGGACCTGGCCCGCCCGCTGGACCCCGCCCGCGACCCGCTCTTCGGCCACGCGCTGATCCGGCTGTCGCCCACGGAGTTCCTCTGGTACCTCAACTACCACCACCTGGTGCTGGACGCGATCAGCAGCTCCATGGTCCGGGCGCGGGTCGGCGAGGTGTACTCGGCGCTCGCCGAGGGCGGCGCCGTGCCGCCCTGCCCGTTCGGCCCGCTGCGCGACCTCGTCGACAGCGACACCGCCTACCGCTCGTCCGCGGACTTCACCGCCGACCGCGCCTACTGGACCGGCCGCTTCGCCGACCTGCCCGCCCCCACCCGCCTCACCGACCGCGGTGCCACCGACCCGCACCTGGCCCTGCGGGTGACCGGCGAGCGGGAACTGCGCCGCCCCGAGGCGCTGCGGGCGGCCGCGGAACGGGCCGGCGTCCGCTGGTCCCGGCTGGTGGTCGCCGCGACCGCGCTCTACGCCCACCGGCTCAGCGGCGCCCAGGACGTGGTGCTCGCCCTGCCCGTCACCGCCCGCCGGGGCACCGGCCGCGAGCTGATGTCCGTACCCGGCACGATGTCCAACGTGGTGCCCCTGCGGCTGACGGTCCGCCCGGACATGCCCTGGGGCGAACTCGTCGCCCAGGCGGCACGCGAGGTCGAGTCGGCCGTCGCACACGAGCGCTACCGCAGCGAGGACCTGCTGCGCGACCTCGGCGCGCCCGGCGGCATCGGCACGGCGTTCCCGCTGATCGTCAACATCATGGCGTTCAACGCCCGGCCGAGCTTCGCCGGGCACCCCGCCTCCGTGCACCACTTCGTGTCCGGCTCGACCACCGACCTGGCCGTGTGGGTCTTCGACTACCGCGACGGCAACCCCCCGCAGCTCCGGCTGCACGGCGCGCCGCAGGCGTACGGGAACGACGACCTCGCCGACCACCAGCAGCGGCTGCTCGCCCTGCTGGAGGCCGTCGCGGACTGCGCCCCGGACGAGCCGGTCGGCCGGGTGGAGCTGCTGTCGGCGGGGGAGCGCGGGGTGGTGGCGGGTTGGGGCACCGGGCCCGTGGTGGAGGCTCCGGTGGGGGGCCTGGCGGGTCTGTTCGCCGAGCGGGTGCGGCGGGCTCCGGGTGCGGTGGCGGTGGTGTGTGGTGGTGTGGCGCTGACGTATGCGGAGTTGGATGCGCGGGTGGGTCGGTTGGCGGGGGTGTTGGCGGGGCGGGGTGTGGGGCCGGAGCGGTTGGTGGCGGTGGTGTTGCCGCGGTCGGTGGATTTGGTGGTGGCGTTGCTTGCGGTGGTGCGGGCGGGTGGGGCGTATGTGCCGGTGGACCCGGGGTATCCGCGGTCGCGGGTCGCGTTGATGGTGGGGGATGCGCGGCCGGTGCTGGTGGTGACGGATACGGCTACGGCGGCGGGGTTGCCGGAGCTCGGCGGGGTCGGGTCTCTGGTGCTGGATGATCCGGCGACGGCTGCCCTGGTGGCGGGGTCGGAGGTGGTGGAGCCGGTGGCGGTCGATCCGGCGCATCCGGCGTATGTGATCTACACGTCGGGTTCGACGGGGCGGCCCAAGGGCGTGGTGGCCACCCACGGCGGACTGCTCGACCTGCTCGCCGACCCGGGCATGGCGCAGTTCGCGCCGCCGTCGGCGGACCGGCCGCGGATGCGCGTCGGCCTGACCACCTCGGTGTCCTTCGACGCCTCCTGGAACCAGTTGCTCGCCCTCTTCACCGGCCACGAACTGCACGTCCTGGACCACGCCACCTTCACCGACCCCGAGGCCCTGGCCGAGTACGCCGCGAGCCGTGGACTCGACTATGTGGAGGCCACCCCGTCCTACCTCCGGGTCCTCGTCGAGCACGGGCTGCTGGACGACCCGCGGCACCGCCCCCGGCTGGTGGCGGCGGGCGGCGAGGCCGTACCGGAACAGCTGTGGGAGCGGCTGCGAGCTGCTGACGGGACCGCCTGCCTCAACCTCTACGGGCCCTCCGAGTGCACCGTCAACGCGGTGACCGCACCGGTGGGTTCGAGCCCGCGGCCGGTCATCGGCCGCCCCGTCGCCAACGCCCGGCTGCATGTGCTCGACGGCGGCCTGCGGCCGGTGCCGGCGGGCACCGCAGGGGAGCTGTACATCGCGGGACCGGGGTTGGCGCGCGGCTACCTGGGGCGGCCCGGGCTGACGGCGGGGCGGTTCGTGGCCGACCCCTACGGTCCGGCCGGCAGCCGGATGTACCGCACCGGCGATCTGGTGCGGTGGGACGCGGACGGGAACCTGGAGTTCCTCGGCCGCGGCGACGACCAGGTCAAGGTGCGCGGCTTCCGGATCGAGCCCGGCGAGATCGAGGCCGCGCTCACCGGACTCCCGCAGGTCGCGCGGGCCGTGGTCATGGCGCGTGCCGAGGAGGAAGCCCGCCTGGTCGCCTACGTCGTGCCCGCCGCGGGGCGGAGCGTCCGCGCCCAGGACCTGCGGGCCCACCTGCGCGAGCGGCTGCCGGCGTACATGGTGCCGTCGGTCTTCGAGGTGCTGGACGCCCTGCCGCTGACCCCCAACGGCAAGCTCGACCGCCGCGCCCTCCCGGCCCCCGGGCCGCGGCCCGCCGCACCGGGCCGCGCACCGCGCAACCCGGCCGAGCACCTGCTGTGCGGGCTGTTCGCCGAGGTGCTCGGCGTCGCCGAGGCCGGGCCGGACGACAGCTTCTTCGACCTCGGCGGGCACTCCCTGCTCGCCACCCGGCTGGTCGCCCGGGCCCGGTCCGTGCTGGGCGTGGAGCTGGGACTGCGCGACCTGTTCGACGCGCCGACCCCGGCGGGACTGGCGGCCGCGGTCGGCGCCGCCGGTCGGGCGCGCCCGGCGCCGGCCCGGCGCGAGCGGCCCGCGGCGGTCCCGCTGTCCTTCGCGCAGCGCCGGCTGTGGTTCCTGCACCGCATGGAGGGCTCGAGCGCCACCTACAACATCCCGCTGGCGCTGCGGCTGTCCGGGGAACTGGACCGCCGGGCCCTGGAAGCCGCCCTCGCGGACGTCGTCGAGCGGCACGAGAGCCTGCGCACCGTCTTCCCCGTGGCCGACGGCACCCCCTGCCAGCACGTGCTGGACCCCGGCGCGGCCCGGCCCCCGCTGCCGTTGACCGACGTCGACGCGCGCGACCTGCCGGACCGGCTCGCGCGGGCCGCCCGCCGCGGCTTCGACCTCGCCGAGGAGCCGCCGCTGCGGGCCGGACTCTTCCGGCTCGGCCCGCAGGAGCACGTCCTGCTGCTGGTGGTGCACCACATCGCCGCCG
Organism: Actinacidiphila sp. bgisy144; assembly: GCF_057708105.1. Taxonomy (NCBI): domain Bacteria; kingdom Bacillati; phylum Actinomycetota; class Actinomycetes; order Kitasatosporales; family Streptomycetaceae; genus Actinacidiphila; species Actinacidiphila sp. bgisy144. The sequence goes on from NZ_JBYIRM010000052.1 coordinate 29,826, forward strand.
ACGGCTGGTCCACGGGGCCGCTCGCCCGCGACCTGGCCACCGCCTACGCCGCCCGCAGCGCGGGGGAGCGGCCGAGCTGGGCGCCGCTGCCCGTCCAGTACGCCGACTACGCCCTGTGGCAGCAGGACCTGCTGGGCGACGGAACCGATCCCGGCAGCCTGATCGGCAGCCAACTTGCCTACTGGCGCGACCGGTTGGCGGACCTGCCCGAGCAGGTCGAGCTGCCCTTCGACCGGCCCCGCCCCGCGGCGACGACCTACCAGGGCGCCCAACTGCCGCTGCGGATCGACGCCGACCTCCACCGCGACCTGCGCGCCCTCGCCCGCGACGGCGGCGCCAGCCTCTTCATGGTGCTCCAGGCCGGCCTGGCCGCCCTGCTCGGCAAACTCGGGGCCGGCACCGACGTCCCGATCGGCACCCCCGTCGCCGGACGCACCGACGAGGCCCTGGACGACCTGGTCGGCTTCTTCGTCAACACCCTGGTGCTGCGCACGGACCTGTCCGGCGACCCGGCCTTCACCGACCTGCTGGAGCGGGTGCGCACCGGCGCCCTGGCCGCCTACGCGCACCAGGACCTGCCGTTCGAACACCTCGTGGAGGCCCTGAACCCCACCCGCACCCTCGCGCACCACCCGCTCTTCCAGACCCTGCTGACCTTGCAGAACGCGCCGTCGGCCGGCTTCGAACTGCCGCGGCTGAGCGTGAGCTGCGACCTGGTGCCCACCGGCACGGCCAAGTGCGACCTCACCTTCGTCCTGGCCGAACAGCCCGGCGAGGACGGGCTGTCGGGCGTCGTGGAGTACAGCACCGACCTGTTCGACGCGGCCACCGTCCGCGACATCGCCGACCGCTGGCTGCGGCTGCTGCGCGCCGTCGCCGCCGACCCCTCCCGGCGGATCGCCCGGATCGACGTGGTGTCCGCCGACGAACTGCGGGCCCTGCTGCCCGCCGCCACCGACCAGGACGGCGACCTGCCGCGCACCGCGCTGCCCGCGCTGTTCGAGCGGCAGGTGCGGGCCGACCCCGCCGCGCCCGCCCTCACCGACGGCGCCACCACCCTGACCTACGGCGAGCTGAACGCCCGCGCCAACCGGCTCGCCCACGCCCTCATCGGCCGGGGCGCGGGCCCCGAGCAGCTGGTGGCGCTGGCCCTGCCGCGCTCGGCGGACCTGGTCGTGGCGGTGCTCGCCGTCCTCAAGGCCGGCGCCGCCTACGTACCGGTGGACCCCGGATACCCGGCCGCCCGGATCGCCTACCTGCTCAAGGACACCCGGCCCGCGCTGCTGGTGACGACCGGCCAGGTCCCCGAGCTGCCCGAGGCCGGCGGCCTGGAGCGCCTGCTGATGGACACCGCGGACCTCGACACGCTGCCCGAGGACGACCCCGGCGTCCGTATCGACCCCGGCCACGCCGCCTACGTCATCCACACCTCCGGCTCCACCGGCGACCCCAAGGGCGTGGTGGTCCCGCACCGCAACGTGGTGCGGCTGTTCACCGCCACCCGGGAGCTGTTCGGCTTCCGCGCCGACGACGTGTGGACCCTCTTCCACTCCTACGCCTTCGACTTCTCGGTGTGGGAGCTGTGGGGCCCGCTGCTGCACGGCGGCCGCCTGGTGGTCGTGGACCACGAGACCAGCCGCACGCCCGGCCGCTTCCTCGACCTGCTCGCCCGCGAACAGGTCACGGTGCTCAACCAGACGCCCTCCGCCTTCTACCAGCTGATGGCCGCCGACGCCCAGGCCCCCGGAACCGGCCGCCGACTCGCCCTGCGCACCGTGGTGTTCGGCGGCGAGGCCCTGGAGCACGCCCGGCTGGCCGACTGGTACGGCCGGCACCCGCAGGACGCGCCGCGCCTGGTCAACATGTACGGCATCACCGAGACCACCGTGCACGTCACCCACGCGGCCCTCGACCACTCCGGCACCGCCGCCGGCCAGATCGGCACGGCCCTGCCCGACCTGCGGACCTATGTGCTCGACAGCGGACTGCGGCCGGTGGCCCCGAACGTGCCCGGCGAGCTGTACGTCGCCGGCGCGGGCCTGGCGCGCGGCTACCTCGACCGGCCCGGCCTGACCGCCGGGCGGTTCGTGGCCGACCCGTTCGGGGCGCCCGGGACGCGGATGTACCGCACCGGCGACGTGGTGCGCCGCGCCGCGGACGGCACCCTGCGCTACGTCGGCCGCGCCGACCAGCAGGTGAAGGTGCGCGGCTTCCGGATCGAGCTCGGCGAGGTCGAGGCGGCGCTCGCCGCGCACCCCGGCGTCGCCCAGGTCGCCGTCCTGGCCCGCCGGGACCGCGCCGACGACACCCGGCTGACCGCCTACCTGGTCCCGGCCGACCGCACCGCGCCCGACCCCGCCGACCTGCGCGCCCACCTGCGCGAACAGCTGCCGGCGTACATGGTGCCGTCGGCGTTCGTCGTACTGGACGCCCTGCCGCTGACCGGCAACGGCAAGCTCGACCACCGCGCCCTGCCCGCCCCCGGCCCCGCCCCCGCGACCGCCTCCCGCGCCCCGCGCACCCCGCGGGAGCAGATCCTCTGCGAGCTGTTCGCGGAGGTCCTGGGGGTGGCGTCGGCCGGCGTCGAGGACGGCTTCTTCGACCTGGGCGGGCACTCGCTGCTCGCCACCCGCCTGGCCGCCCGGGTCCGCGCCACGCTCGGCGTGGAGATGCCGCTGCGCACCCTGTTCGAGGCGCCGACCCCGGAGGGCCTGGCCGCCGCCCTGACGGCGGCCGGCCCGGCGCAGACCGCGCTGGCCCGCCGCGAGCGGCCCGCGGCGGTCCCGCTGTCGTTCGCGCAGCGGCGGCTGTGGTTCCTGCACCAGCTCCAGGACGGCGGCGCGAACTACCACATCGCGCTCGCCTGGCGGCTGTCCGGGGACCTGGACCGGCGGGCCCTGGAAGCCGCCCTCGCCGACGTCGTCGAGCGGCACGAGAGCCTGCGCACCGTCTTCCCGGCGGTGGACGGCGTACCGCACCAGCGGGTGCTGCCCGCCGAGGCCGTCCGCCCGCCGCTGCCCGTGCACGCGACCACCGAGGCCGAACTGCCGGCCGCCCTGGCCCGGGCGAAGGACCGCCCGTTCGACCTGGCGGCCGAAGTGCCGCTGCGCGCCGGGCTGTTCGCCCTCGCAACCGACGAGCACGTGCTCCAGCTGGTGCTCCACCACATCGCCGGCGACGGCTGGTCGCTGGGCCCGCTCACCCGGGACCTGACCGCCGCCTACGCGGCGCGCCGCCGCGGCGAGGCCCCCGCGTGGGCACCCCTGCCGGTGCAGTACGCCGACTACACCCTGTGGCAGCACGACCTGCTCGGCGACGCCGCCGACCCGGACAGCCTGCTCGCCGGGCAGGCCGCGTACTGGACGCGGGAGCTGGCCGGGCTGCCGGAACTGCTCCACCTGCCCACCACCCGGCCCCGCCCGCCCGTCGCCTCGCACCGCGGCGGCAGCGTCGCCGCCGGGCTGGACGCCGAACTGCACCGCGGACTGCGCGAGCTCGCCCGCGCGCACGGCACCAGCCTGTTCATGGTGCTCCAGGCGGCGCTGGCGGCCCTGCTGAGCAAGCTGGGCGCGGGGGACGACATCCCGATCGGCAGCCCCGTCGCCGGCCGGACCGACCAGGCGCAGGACGACCTGGTCGGCTACTTCGTCAACACCCTGGTGTTCCGCACCGACACCTCGGGCGACCCGACGTTCGCGGAACTGCTGGCCCGGGTCCGGGACACCGCGCTCGGCGGATACGCCCACCAGGACCTGCCGTTCGAGTACCTGGTCGAGATCCTCAACCCCGCCCGCTCCCTGGCGCACCACCCGCTCTTCCAGGTCATGCTGGTGCTCCAGAACGCGCCCCGGGCCGACTTCGCCCCCGCCGGACTGCGGGTGGCCGAGGTGCCGCCCACCTCGACCACCGCCAAGCTCGACCTCGTCCTCACCCTGTCCGAGCGCCTCGCGGCCGACGGCACCCCGCAGGGCATCGACGGCTCCGTCGAGTACGCCGCCGACCTCTACGACCCGGCCGCCGTCGAGGAGCTGGCCGACCGCTGGCAGCGGCTGCTGCGCGCCGCGGTCGCCGACCCGCAGCAGCGGATCAGCCGGGTGGAGCTGCTGTCGGCGGGGGAGCGCGGGGTGGTGGCGGGTTGGGGCACCGGGCCCGTGGTGGAGGCTCCGGCCGGGGATCTGGCGGGTCTGTTCACGGCGCAGGTGCGGCGGGCTCCGGGTGCGGTGGCGGTGGTGTGTGGTGGTGTGGCGCTGACGTATGCGGAGTTGGATGCGCGGGTGGGCCGGTTGGCCGGAGTGTTGGCGGGGCGGGGTGTGGGGCCGGAGCGGTTGGTGGCGGTGGTGTTGCCGCGGTCGGTGGATTTGGTGGTGGCGTTGCTTGCGGTGCTGCGGGCGGGTGGGGCGTATGTGCCGGTGGACCCGGGGTATCCGCGGTCGCGGGTCGAGCTGATGGTGGGGGATGCGCGGCCGGTGCTGGTGGTGACGGATACGGCTACGGCGGCGGGGTTGCCGGAGCTCGGCGGGGTCGGGTCTCTGGTGCTGGATGATCCGGCGACGGCCGCTCTGGTGGCGGAGTCGGAGGTGCTGGAGCCGGTGGCCGTTGATCCGGCGCATCCGGCGTATGTGATCTACACGTCGGGTTCGACGGGGCGGCCCAAGGGCGTGGTCGCCACCCACGGCGGACTGCTCAACCTGCTCGCCAACCAGCTTCCGCTGATCTTCCGGGCGAAGCGGCGGATGCGCGTCGGCCTGACCACCTCGGTGTCCTTCGACGCCTCCTGCGACCAGCTGCTCGCCCTCTTCGCGGGCCACGAACTGCACGTCCTGGACGAGGCGACCTGGACCGATCCGGACGCCTACCTCGCCTACGCCGCGCGGGTCGGCCTGGACACGGTCGGCGGCACCCCCTCCTACCTGCACGTCCTGGTCGAGCACGGCCTGCTGGACCACCCGCGGTGGCGCCCGTCGATGGTGGGGCTCGGCGGCGAGGCCGTTCCCGAGCCGCTGTGGGAGCGGCTGCGCGCGGCCGACGGGGTGCTCTCGCTGAACTACTACGGGCCCTCCGAGTGCACCGTGGACTGCGTCTGCGCGCCGCTCGCGTCGAGCCCGCGGCCGGTGATCGGCCGGCCGCTCGGCGGCACCCGGCTGCATGTGCTCGACGGCGGCCTGCGGCCGGTCCCGCCCGGCGTGGCCGGTGAGTTGTACGTCGCCGGCGCGGGTCTGGCGCGCGGCTACCTCGACCGGCCCGGCCTGACCGCCGGGCGGTTCGTGGCCGACCCCTACGGTCCGGCCGGCAGCCGGATGTACCGCACGGGCGACCTGGTGCGGTGGGGCGCGGACGGGAACCTGGAGTTCCTCGGCCGCGGCGACGACCAGGTCAAGGTGCGCGGCTTCCGGATCGAGCCCGGTGAGATCGAGGCCGCCCTCGCCGCACACCCGCAGGTCGCACGGGCCGCCGTGGTCGTACGCTCCGACCGCGGCCAGGACGCCCGCCTGGTCGCCTACGTGCAGCCCGCAGCCCGGGAGCAGTCCGCAGCCGGGGAACAGTCCGCATCCGGGCAGCCGCTCGCAGCCGGGCAGCCGCCCCGGGCGGAGGATCTGCGGGCCCACCTGCGCGGCCAACTGCCGGACTACATGGTGCCGTCCGTGTTCGTCCTGCTGGACGCCCTGCCGCTGAACACCAGCGGCAAGCTCGACCGGCGCGCCCTGCCCGTGCCCGAGGCCGCCGCGACCGGGGCCGGCCGGGCACCGCACACGCCCCGGGAACAGGTCCTGGCGGGCCTGTTCGCCGAGGTGCTGGGCCTGCCGCGGGTCTTCGCCGACGACGACTTCTTCGACCTGGGCGGGCACTCCCTGCTCGCCACCCGGCTGGTCGCCCGGGTCCGGGCGACCCTCGGCGTCGAACTGGAACTGCGCGCCCTGTTCCGCACCCCCACGGTGGCCGGGCTGGCCGCCGGCCTGGACGGCGCCGACCGGGCCCGGCTCGCCCTGGGGCGGGCGGAGCGGCCCGCGGTGGTCCCGCTGTCCTCCGCGCAGCGCCGGCTGTGGTTCCTGCGCCAGGTGGAGGGCGCCGACGCGGTCTACAACATGCCGCTGGCGTGGCGGCTTTCGGGCCCGCTGGACCTGGCGGCGCTGGAAGCGGCGCTCGGCGACCTCACCGAGCGGCACGAAACGCTGCGGACGGTCTTCCCGGCCGCCGACGGCGTGCCCCGCCAGCAGGTGCTGGCCGCCGCCGCGGCGTGCCCGGCGCTGCCGCTCACCCCGGCCGGCGAGCAGGACCTGCCGGGCCTGCTGACGGCGGCCGCTGCGCGCTCGTTCGACCTCGCGGCCGAAGTGCCGCTGCGCGCCGAGGTGTTCGAGCTCGCCGCGGACGAGCACGTGCTGCTGCTGGTCATGCACCACATCGCCGGGGACGGCTGGTCGCTGGGCCCGCTGGCCGCGGACCTGGCCACCGCGTACGCGGCGCGCCGCCGCGGCGAGGCCCCGCAGTGGTCCCCGCTGCCGGTGCAGTACGCCGACTACACGCTGTGGCAGCGCGACCTGCTCGGCGACCCCGGCGACCCCGACAGCCGGTTCGCCGAGCAGCTCGCGTACTGGCAGCGGCAGTTGGCCGACCTGCCGGAGCAGATCCGGCTGCCCGCCGACCGCCCCCGCCCCGCGGCCCCCTCCGACGCCGGCGGCCACCTGGCCGTCGAACTGGACGCCGACCTGCACGCCGGGCTCGTCCGGCTCGGCCGGGAACACGGCGCCAGCGTGTACATGGTGCTCCAGGCCGCCCTGGCCGCCCTGCTGGACAAGCTGGGCGCGGGGAACGACATCCCGGTCGGCAGCCTGATCGCGGGCCGCACCGACCAGGCGCTGGACGACCTCGTCGGCTTCTTCGTCAACACCCTGGTGCTGCGCACCGACACCAGCGGTGACCCGGCCTTCGCCGAGCTGCTGGTCCGGGTCCGCGAGGCCGCGCTCGGCGCGTACGCGCACCAGGACCTGCCGTTCGAGCACGTCGTCGAGGCCCTCAACCCGTCCCGGTCGGCCGCCCACCAGCCGCTGTTTCAGGTGCTGCTCGCGCTCCAGAACGTGCCCCGCACCGAGTTCGCGCTGAGCGGCCTGACCGCCGACGTCCTGCTGGTGCGGACCCCGACGACCATGTTCGACCTCGGCTTCCACCTGCTGGAGCGCGACGGCACCGGCGGCCCGGCCGAGGGCATCGTCGGACGCGTCGAGTACCGCACCGACCTGTTCGACGCCGCCACCGTGGAGGCACTGGTCGCCCGGTGGCTGCGGCTGCTGGCGGCCGTCGTCGCCGACCCGGCCCGCCCGCTGAGCCGGATCGACGTGCTGACCGCCGAGGAGCGGCACGAACTGCTCGTCGCCCGCAACGCCACCGCCCGCCCGCTGCCCGCCACCACGCTGCCCGCGCTGTTCGAGGCGCGGGTGCGGGCCACCCCCGGGGCCCCCGCGGTGCTGTGCGAGGACACCGCGCTGACCTACCGCGAGCTGAACCGCCGGGCCAACCGCCTGGCCCACGCGCTCCTCGAGCGCGGCGCGGGCCCGGAACGGATCGTCGCCCTGCGGCTGCCGCGCTCGGCCGAGCTGGTGGTCGCGATCCTCGCGGTCCTCAAGACGGGCGCCGCCTACCTGCCGGTCGACCCGGACTACCCGGCCGCCCGCATCGCGTTCATGCTGGCGGACGCCCGCCCGGCCGTGGTGCTCGACGACCTCGCGGACCTCGACCCGGCCGGGGAGCTTCCCGAGCACGACCCCGGCGTCCCCGTGGACCCCCGGCACCCGGCCTACGTCATCTACACCTCCGGCTCCACCGGCCGGCCCAAGGCCGTGGTGATGCCCGCCGCCGGCCTGCTGAACCTGCTGGCCTGGCACCACCGGGCCGTCGGCGGCGAACCCGGCACCCGCACCGCGCAGTTCACCGCGATCAGCTTCGACGTCTCGGTGCAGGAAGTGCTCTCCGCCCTGCTCTACGGCAAGACGCTGGTGGTGCCGACCGAGGAGCAGCGCCGCAGCGCCGAACTGCTCGCCCACTGGCTGGACCGGCACCGCGTCGAGGAGCTGTTCGCGCCCAACCTCGTGGTCGAGGCACTGGCCGAGGCCGCCGAGGAGTCCGGGCTCGCCCTGCCCCACCTGCGGTTGGTCGCGCAGGCCGGCGAGGCGATGCGGCGGGGACCCGCCGTGCGCCGCTTCCACGCCGCCCGGGCCGGCCGGGTGCTGCACAACCACTACGGTCCGGCCGAGACCCATGTCATCACCGCCTACCCGCTGCCGGCCGACCCCGCCGACCGCCCGCAGCCGGTGCCGATCGGCCGCCCGATCGCCAACTGCCGGACCTACGTGCTCGACACGGCGCTGCGGCCGGTGGCCCCCGGCGTGCTCGGCGAGCTGTACCTGGCCGGAACCGGCCTGGCCCGCGGCTACCTGGACCGGCCGGGGCTGAGCGCCGGGCGGTTCGTCGCCGATCCGTACGGCCCGGCCGGCACGCGGATGTACCGCACCGGCGACCTGGTGCGCTGGCGGGCCGACGGCGAGCTGGAGTTCGCCGGCCGGGCCGACCACCAGGTCAAGGTGCGCGGCTTCCGGATCGAGCCGGGCGAGATCGAGGCCGAACTGACCGCGCACCCCGGCGTCGCCCAGGTCGCGGTGCTGGCCCGCGAGGACCGGATCGTCGCGTACGTCGTGCCCTCCGACCCCGCCGCGGCGAGCGCCGGGACGCTGACGGCGCACCTGCGCGAGCGGCTGCCGCAGTACATGGTGCCGTCCGCGTTCGTGCTGCTGGATGCTTTGCCGCTGACGCCGAACGGGAAGCTGGACCGGGCGGCGCTGCCCGCGCCCGAGGTAGCGACCGCGGGCTCCTCCCGCGCCCCGCGCACCCCGCAGGAGCAGATCCTGTGCGAGCTGTTCGCGGAGGTGCTGGGCCTGCCGCGGGTCTTCGCCGACGACGACTTCTTCGCGCTGGGCGGGCACTCCCTGCTCGCCACCCGGCTGGTCTCCCGGGTCCGGGCGACCCTCGGCGTCGAACTGGAGCTGCGCGCCCTGTTCCGCGCCCCGACCCCCGCCGGGGTGGCGGCCGGGCTGCGGCACGCCGAGGTCGCGCGGCAGGCCCTGGTGCCGCGGCCGCGCCGTGAGCCGATGCCGCTGTCCTTCGCGCAGCGCCGGCTGTGGTTCCTCCAGCAGTTCGGCGCGCCGAGCGCCACCTACCACATGCCGCTGGCGCTGCGGCTGTCCGGCGACCTCGACCGGGCCGCGCTGAGCGCCGCCCTCGCGGACGTGGTGGCCCGGCACGAGACGCTGCGCACCGTCTTCCCGCACACCGCCGGAATCCCGCGCCAGCGGGTGCTGGAGGCCGCCGAGGTCCCGGTCCGGCTGGCCGTGCGCACGGCCGGCGCGGCGCAGGTGCCCGCCCTGCTGCGCGCGGCCGCGGTGCGCGGCTTCGACCTGACCTGCGAAGTGCCGCTGCGCGCGGAGCTGTTCGCCCTCGCGCCGGACGAGCACGTGCTGCTGCTGGTCATGCACCACATCGTCGGCGACGGCTGGTCCATGGGACCGCTCGCCCGCGACCTGGCAGCCGCCTACACCACCCGGCTCGGCGGCGCGGCGCCCGTGTGGCCGCCGCTGCCGGTGACCTACAGCGACTACACCCTGTGGCAGCACGACATCCTGGGCGACGAGCACGACGACGGCTCCGTGTTCGCCCGCCAGGTCGCCTACTGGAAGGAGGCGCTGGCCGGGCTGCCCGAGCAACTGCGCCTGCCCGCCGACCGGCCCCGCCCGGCCGCCATGTCGTACGGCGGCGACGTGCTGGAACTGCGTGTCGACGCCGAACTGCACGCGGCGCTGGTGGAGTTGGCGCGCGGTAGTGGGGCGAGTCTGTTCATGGTGCTCCAGGCGGCGTTGGCGGCGCTGTACACGCGGCTGGGTGCGGGCACGGACATCCCGG
>NZ_JBYIRM010000053.1:0-38411 GCF_057708105.1 Actinacidiphila sp. bgisy144
GAACTTCTGCGCGTTCGCGCCGTTGCAGTCCCAGATCTGGAGCCGGGTGCCGTTGGCGGTGGCGCCGCTGGGCGAGTCCAGGCAGCGGCCGGACTGCGGGTTGAGCAGCGACCCGTCGGACTGCTGCACCCAGACCTGGCCGCCGACGCCGTTGCAGTCCCACAGCTGCACCTTGGTGCCGTCGGCGGTGCCGTTCCCGGCGATGTCCAGGCAACGGCCCAGCGTCTCCAGGGAGTTGTCCGGGTTGTGCACCCAGTGCTGGTCGACCGCGTAGGACTGGCAGTCCCACAGCTGGACGGCCGCGTGGTCGACACCGACGTCGTCGCCGGCCACGTCGACGCACTTGCTGCCGGGGCCGGTGATGGTGGCGCCCTGGTTGCCGGCGGGGTCGCCGGTGTAGCCGGCCGCCACGATGTCGGCCTGGACGGCGTTGTCGGCGGCGTCGGTGGCGAAGCCGGAGGTCATCACGCCCTCGAAGAAGGAGCCGACGGCGCGGTTGCTGTTGTCGCCGCCGGTGCCCAGGACGATGGAGCCCTCCTGCTGCATCGGGGTGTAGCCGCCGCTGGGCAGCGCGCCGTGCCACCAGGTGGACAGGGCCCCTGACTGGGAGTTGCCGCCTTTGAGGGCGAACGTGGTCTGGCCGTCGTTCTTCAGCAGCGCGGTGACGAACGGACTGCTGTTGCCGAGGTTGGCCGGGTTGTTGCCGCTGCCCTGGTAGAGGCCGTTCTCCAGGTCCGCCGCGACCCACGGGCCGCTGCCGGTGCAGGGCGCGTCATGGCAGCGGTCGCCGATGTAGACCGCGTCCATGTGGCCGTTGCCGGTGTCGTCGACGGTGTGCTCGGCGTTGCCGTAGTCGAAGCAGCAGCCGCCGTTGACGTGGGTGCCGCTGGCCACCATGTACATCGACTCGGCCTGGCCGTTCACGGCGACGCCCGCGGCGTCGGTGTGGCGGTAGCCGGTGCCGGGGGTGACCAGGACGCCGTAGGCGCGGTGGCCGCCGACGGTCACCGGCAGGGCGCTCGCCGGGGCGCCGTGGTCGGCCAGGCCCTGGGTGCCCGCGCCCTCCACGGTGAGGTCGTTGTGCCGCGGCGACTGGTCGTAGATCTTCGTGATCGCGCAGGAGGTGGCCGCGCAGAACGCGTCCTGCGCGGCGGCGTCGGCGTAACCGCCGGTGGTCAGCACCCCGATGTCGCGGGTGGCGCCGTCGGAGGCACGGGTGACCTGGTAGAGGCTGCCGCCGTAGCCGGAGTACAGCGCGCGCACCGTGCTGTGCGCTGCCACGCAGGGGGTGCCCGCGGCGGCGTAGATGTCGCACGGGCGGGAGCCGGCGGCCTGCGCGGGCACGGGGGAGGCGGCCAGGGCGCCCAGGACGAGGGCGAGGCCGGCGCAACACGCGAGGAGGGCGCGGCGCAGCCGGTACGGCAGGGACGGCCGCGCGGACGTCCGCGCGGCGGGGGGACGCGTTCTGCTCATGCGGTGGACTCCCTTGAGCGGTAGGGGGGTTGGCGGGTTCGGGGCATGACAGGAGGCGCCGGGGCACGGATGGAGCCGGCCGCGCCCGGGGCGTGCCGCCAGGATGTGGAGTCGCCGATTTTTTCGTCAACACCCCGGAAAAACCGCGCCCCGCATTTCGCACCCCTGTCGCACCCCCGTCACACCGGTTCATCCACGGCCGCCCGGCGCCTCGCGCCGGGCCGGATCGTTTCGTACCGGTATGAAAAAATTCGGGGTCTTCCCCCGGAAGGGTTGATCGGGGGCGGGGACGATGACTTTTGCGGGCGGGGGGTGTCTTAAACGGTGAAGGGGCGCGGCGGAGGTCGCCGCGCCGGGTCCCGTACGGCAACGGAGGACGCGATGACGAGCGGACGGCTCACGACGTGCTTGTGGTTCGACGGCAGGGCGGAGGAGGCCGCGGACTTCTACCTGTCGGTGTTCGAGGACTCCTCGCGCGGCAGCACGCTGCGGCACACCGACGCCAGCCCCGGCGAGGAGGGCACGGTGCTCACCGTGGAGTTCACGCTCAACGGGCAGCGGTTCCTGGGGCTCAACGGCGGGCCGCAGTTCCCCTTCACCGAGGCGGTCTCCTTCCAGATCGACTGCGCCGACCAGGCCGAGGTGGACTACTACTGGTCGCGGCTGACCTCGGGCGGTGGGGAGGAGGGGCAGTGCGGCTGGCTCAAGGACCGGTTCGGCGTGTCCTGGCAGGTCGTGCCGAACATCATGCCGACCCTGCTCACCGCCTCCGACCGAGCGAAGGCCGACCGGGCGATGGCGGCGATGATGAAGATGCGCAAGCTGGACATCGCGACGCTCCAGGCGGCGTTCGACGGGGCCTGATCCGGGCGGCGGCGGGCCGGAGTGGGCCGACCGGGCCCCTCGCCCGCGGCCTGCCGCCTAGACTCGCGGCAGGGAGGGGGAGGGAGCCATGGCGGGCGACGTGTCGCAGGTTCCGCAGGGCGTACGGTCCGGCGCGGCATCGTTCCGCGCGGCATCGTTAGGGGCGGAGCCATCACGGGGAGCGCCGCGGGCGGCTTCCGCACCGGCCGCGTCGTCCCGGGTCGCCTCTTCCCGGGCCGCGTCTTCCCGAGCCGCGTCGTCTCGGGCCGTACTGTCGCGGGCGTTGGCCGTACCGCTGGTGGTCGCGCTGGTCGCCCTCCTGCCCGGGTACGTCCTGATCCAGCCGGGTCCGGGCCAGCGGGACGCGGGCTTCTGGCTGCAACTGGCCCTGACCTGCTACGCGGGCGCGCGGCTGTGCGCGATGGCGCTGGGCCGGCGGCGGCGCCTGCTCCAGGGCGCGTTCTGGCTCTTCTGCTACGTGGCGATGGGCGTGGCCCCGCTCGCCCAGCAAGTGATCGGGCAGGTGCCGACCCCGGTGGTCGGGCCCCGTTCCGACACGGTGCTGGCGATCTCGCTCACCCTGCTGGGCTGCGTCGCCTACGACGTGGGCGCGTTCGCGGCACGGCTCCAGCCGCCGCGCGACTCCCCCCGGCCGCCCCGCCCCCCGGCACAGGTGGCCCGGCGCCGGCTGTGGCTGCTGGTGCTGCTGGCGTACGCCGGCAGCGCCCTGTGCATCGCCAAGCTCGGCGGCCCCGCGGTGTTCTTCACCAGCCGCCAGGACATCAGCGAGACGGTGCAGGCCAGCGGGCTGACCGGGGCGAGCGGTGAGAGCCATGTCGGCTCGGCGTTCATCCGCGGCTTCGGCACGGTGCCGGCGCTGCTGGCACTGCTGGTCCTGATCCGCTGGATGGCCACCTCCCGGCGGGCCCGGCGCAACCTGCCCGCGCTGGTCGCCCTGTGCGGCCTGGCCGTCATCAACGTCATCGTCAACAACCCGATCTCCAACCCGCGTTACTGGTTCCTGACGGTGGTCTTCGCGATCCTGTTCACCGTCTTCCCGCGCAGCCCGGCGGTGTACCGTACGGCGCTGGTCGGCGGAGTGGTCGCGGCGCTGCTGCTCTTCCCGTTCCTCGACCGCTTCCGCTACGACGCGGGCGGCTACCACCCGGTGCAGTCCACGTCCGTGCTCGACCCGCTGACCATCAAGGACTACGACCAGGTCGGCATGTTCTCCAACACCCTCAGCTACGTGGAGTCCGGCGCCGGGCACACGCACGGACGCCACCTCGCCGCCGACGTCTTCTTCTTCGTGCCGCGCTCGGTCTGGCACGGCAAGCCGCTGGACTCCGGGGTGGTGGTCGGCCGCTGGATGGGCATGGCCAACACCAACCTCTCCTCCCCGTTGTGGGCCGAACTCTGGCTGGACTTCGGCCCGTTGGGCATGACCGCGGGATTCCTCCTGATCGGGTATGCGTCCTCCCGCGCCGACCTGCGCTACGCCCGCCGCACCCTGGAGTCCCCCCGCCCGGGCACCCTCGCGGCCGTGGTCACCCCCCTCGCCGCGGGCTACTCCTTCATCCTCCTGCGCGGGCCCCTCCTCCAGGCCGCCGGCCGCATCGGCATCCTCCTGCTGTGCGTGGCGCTGGTCGCGACGACCAGCAGGGACCCGCGGCGGGCGCTGCGCTAGGTCGTGTCTGACAAATAGCGTCGTCCCGCCCGAAGGGCGGGGGCTGACGGGGTCTGGTGCGTGCGATCGCAAGGCGGAGGGAGGAGGGCGCAGCGGGCTGCGCCGACGACCGACAACGCAGCGAGCGTGCGTGCCAGACCCCGTCAGCCAGGCGGGATTTGTCAGACACGGCCTAGCGGCCAACGAAAGGGGGCGGCTGCCGCTCAGGGCTGCACGTCCTCCGGCGACCCGGTGTGCTCGTCCAGCAGGGCGCGCAGGAAGACCAACGACTCCGCCGGGGCCAGCGAGGTGTCGCGCAGCACGTCGTACGCGAGGCGCAGCGGCTCGACCTCCTCCGGGTCCTCGGTGAGATGACCGCTCCAACTTCCCTGCGTGTAGGCCACGGTGCGCCCGTCACGGAAGTACACCAGCTCCAGCGAGCTGCGGATGTGGTGCGGCCCGGCCCCGAACGGCACCACGTGCAGGGCGACGTCCGGCTGCTGGGCCGCCTCGATCAGCCGCTCCAGCTGGGCGGTCCACGTCTGCGCGTCCCGCGCCTTGCGCCGCAGCACCGCCTCGTCGATCAGCACGCGGTAGTGCACCGGGTCCTGACGGGCCAGCCGCTCCTGCCGGTCGAGCCGCGCCGCGACCTGTGCCGCCATCTGCTCCGTGCCGAGGCGCGCCAACTGCAACTGCTCCTGCGCGTACGCCCGGGTCTGGAGCAGGTCCGGCACCGCGCCGACCGCGTACTCCTGGATGCTCACCGCGTCGACCTCCAACGGCGCGAGCCCCAGCAGCAGCCGGTCCTTCGTCTCCCGTTTCGCCAGGTGCCACAGCTTCACCAGCAGGTCGCCGGTCCCGTACACCCGGTCCAGCGCGGCCGCCGTCTCCACCGTCCCCAGCCGCTCGCCGTGCTCCAGCCGGTGCAGGTACGACTGCTCGAAACAGCACTTCTCCGCCAGCTGCACCAACGTCATGCCCGACTGCCGCCGACGGAAGGCGAGTTCGCCGGCGTACAGCGCCCGCGCCGACAGCCCCTCCCCGTCGACCGCGTCCTTGCCCGCGCCGCCGCCATTCATACCGTTGCTCCTTTTCGTTGGTGTGGTGCGTGACGGTGAGGGCGGCGGTGGGCCTGCCCCGGTAACGAGCCGACCCGCGCGATACGCCGGCGGTACCCGGCGGGGAGCGGCAGCGCGGCCCAGACGACCTTCCCTTCGGGCCTGGTCAGTGCGGTGCCCCACTGCCCTTCCGAGAGCCCGGCCACGACTCGGAGCCCGCGCCCGCACTCGGCGTCGTACGAGATCGGCCGCAGCACCGGGCGTGCGGGGCTCTGGTCCCACAGGCCGAGGTGCAGCCGCGTGTTCGTGACCCACATGCTCAGCGCGCACCGGCCCCCGGCGTGCCGTACGGCGTTCCCGGCGAGCTCCACGACCACGGTCACCGCGTCGTACGCCAGCGTCTCGGGCGCCGCCCACTCCGCGAGAACCCCTCTCACGTGCTCCCGCGCCCGCCCCACCGCCAAGGGCCCACACACCAGGTCCAGCCTGCTTCGACGGGAGCCGGAAGTCATGGGGCCACCTTTCACCGGTTCACAGATTGACGGGGCGACCGCGCTGGTGTCGGACAATGACGGCGCCAACACGCTGCGTTGATCGCGCCCGGGAGTAACTGTGGCGCATGAGCAACGTTTCTAGCAAGCCGTTCGACAGTGAATGTTGACGGTCCATCAAGGCGGCATATGCCAGCAACGTTGCCAGGTACTAGGCTGCACCGAAAACAAGGGAGGCAGGCCGATGGCGGAAGCAAGGCCCAACGTGCACCGGCGTAGGCTCGGATCGGCTCTGCGATCACTGCGTGCCGCCGCGGGGCTCGGGATGGACGAAGCCGCGACTCAGCTCGGTCTGGCAGGCAAGCCCGCGCTCAGCAAGATCGAGAACGGCAAACAGCGCGTCTCGGGTCTCGGGCTGACGGCCTTCTTCGAGATCTACGGCGTCGACTCGGACGAGACGCGCACCAAGATCAAGGTGATGGCGTCCCTCGCGGCCCCAGGCAAGCGGACGAACCTGCTGGACGAGTACAAGGAAGTGATCCAGACCGACGAGTTCGAGGACTTCCTGCACCTCGAAGGCATGGCGTCGAAGGCCGAGTCCTACCTGACCATGGTGCCTGGCCTGCTCCAGACCAGGGAGTACGCGACCTCCGTCGTGGAGCGGAGCCAGCAGTGGCCGTCGAAGCGCGAGGCCGCCCGCTTCGTCGATCTGCGCATTGCCCGGCAGGCGGTGCTCGCCCGCGACGAACCACTGACGATGTCCTGCGTCCTGGACGAGGCCGCGCTGCGGCGCACGATCGGCGGTCCGGATGTGATGCGAGCCCAGCTCCAGCGGTTGCTGGACGTCACCGAACAGTACGCCCATGTGGAGATCCAAGTGCTCCCCTTCGGGACCGGGGCGCACGCGGGCATGAACGGCTCGTTCCGGCTCCTACACTTCCAGGTGGGGTCGCCGGTTGCCGTCGTCGAGACGATGACAACCTCCCTCTACCTGGAGGAAGATGGAGATGTGGGCAGGTACGAGTCGGCTCTTGAGTTCCTCCGCGCCCAGTCGCTCGACGGCCCGGCGTCGCGCCGCTTCATCCACGAACTGATCAAGGACTGCCAGACATGAACAAGCAGGTCGATCTCACCAACGCCACCTGGGCCAAGAGTGAGATGTCCGATGCCGGGAACAACTGCCTGGAAGTCGCCTTCGTGGACGGGGTGGTCGCCCTCCGCGACTCCGTGGACGTCGGCGACCCCGACGCCAAGGTGCTGATCATCTCCGAGAAGGACTACGAACTCTTCACCAAGAGCGTGCGCGCCGGCCAGCGCAACCTCCTCCTCCCGTAGCGCCCCCTGCGGCCCCTCGCTCCCCCGACGAGTGAGGGGCCGCACCCATGAGAAGCCTCAGAGCACGCAAACCCTCCCCGAGAAGAGAGCGGCCCCATGCGTGAGAACTGGTCCAAGAGCAGCTACAGCGGCCAGAACGGCGGCTGCGTCGAGACGCGTCTCCAGGGTGGGACCGTAGGCTGCCGCGACTCCAAGGACATCACGGGACCAGCCCTCACCTTCGAGCCCGCCCAATGGCAGCACTTCGTGAACGCGGTCAAGGCCGACCACTTCCCCACCCTCGACGCCTGACCAGCCCCCGGCCACCGTACGTTCCGCGCCGCCTCTCCAGCCGCCCACCCCGCTGTTCCCGGACCGCCCGCGCTCCCACCGCCGGTACAGGAGCGGGGACTTCCCCGTCGCTGAGCACGCCCACGCCCACACGTTCAAGCTCCCCGTCTGGCATCGTGAGCAGGATCTCGAACTGGCCGAGCAGTACGTCCGCGCGGCCATCAAGGTCAGCGACCATCACAAGGAGCTGCAATGACCTCCAGGACGTGGGTGGCACGAGCCAACTGGAGGCGTCCAGGGTGAGGTCGCGCCCGGGTCGGGGCTGGTACGCCGCGAGGCTGCGGCCCGCGCTCCCTTCCGCTGTAGCGGCGTATCCTCGGGAGCACCGTCAGTGACGTTTCGAGTACTGGAGGCAGCCGTGGCCCACACGTGGGAAGCCGATCCGTCGGCCACATTCGTCAGGCGCCTCGGCAAGTCGGCGGCAGAGCTGGGCCACTCCAAGGACGAAGAGGAGTGCCCGGACATCTGGCAGTTGAGCAACGGTGACATCGCGGTGGTCGGCCGCGATCTCACCTCCCACTACCGGCAGCATCTTCCCGGCGGGGTGAACCTGGGGCCGGACGAGCGGTTGGTCGTCATCCCGGGCGACATGCTGAGCGCAGCGAAGGCGGACATTCCCGATGCCTGATCTCCTGGCCCCTGGGCTCCCCGACGAGCTAGGTGAGTCGCTCGTACGCGAGGACTACAAGCGGGACTTCCGGGAGCGACGGGCGGCGCTCCGCGACGGGGAGTCCTGGAAACTCGAGCGGTTGCAGCACTTCGAGGAGACGAACGACGAGAGCCGGGACGCACTCCGCCAGGGAGACTGGCCCGGCGTGCTGCGCTTGTTCGAGGCCGAGCGCGACGCTCTGACGCGAAGGGCCCGCGACGACGCGGCACGGGGCGCGGCCTTCCATCGCATCCGTGTGGTCGAGGAGCCGTTGACGCCGTACGTGCAGTGGGAGCTGAACTGGCTTCGGCTGACCGCGGAGTGCGGCCATTCCGTCCGCGTACTGCCTGCTGCCGCGGTGGCTGCGGCGGAGGCCGACACACCGCTGCCAGAGCTCAACCTTCTCGACGGCCGGGTTCTGTACCGGGTGCTGTACACCGATGCGGGCCGACCGGACGGCGCGGTCCGCTTCACCGATCCGGACCTGGTGAGGAACTGGGCGGAGTACCTGGCGGAGCTGTACGAGGCCGCCGAGGACGTCCAGACGTACTTCGACCGCGCCGTGGCCGACCTGCCGCCGCCGCCCGCGGCCTGACCGGAACAGCACCGACGGCCGCGCCGGTTGCGTGCGTTCCCGCGTAGAGGCCGCGTTGGATCGGTCCGGCGATGGGGCGCAGGGCGAGCGGAGGTGATGTCGCCGCGACCGGCGGACGTCCCGGAACCCTGCCGGGTCCCGCCGGGGTGCGGCGGAGCGATTCGCGGCCCGCCGGACGGCACGGCTCCGGCGGTAGGGGGCCCGGGGCGGGACCCGGGTGTCGAGAGGACGGTCTTGCCCTGGAGGTGGCCGCGGGGCGCGCGTTCGCGGGCGGGGTCCGCGTTCAACTCGCTGGCGACGGCGTCGCGTTCACCGCGCGGCGCTCCGCCGCGATCCGCAGCCACAGCGCCACCGCCTTGAGGGCGGAGCCGAGCGCCAGGCCCCAGGCGGCGCCGAGGACGCCGTCGAGGCGGTAGCCGGCCAGCATGAAGAGGACCGACGCCAGGGAGAAGACCACCTGGATCGGCAGGGTCGCCCGGGGGCGCAGCACGCGCAGGGTCAGCAGCGCGGAGGTGCCCAGCGCGATGCACGCGTACTGGCTGCCGGAGGCGGGCAGCAGCGCGGACGACGCCGCCCAGGTGTCCCCGAGCAGCGCCCGCCCGGCGTGCGGGGGCAGCAGCATCAGCACGACCGTCCAGGCGGTGGCGACGGTGGCCAGGACGACGGCGAGCACCGCCGTCACCCGCACCTTGTCGTCGGTGCCGCGCACCCGGTTCAGCAGCGGCGGCCCGAACGCGGTGGCCGAGTTGAACAGCACGTTCATCGGCCCGAACAGGGTCGTCGCACCGCGCAGCGCTCCCACCGCGAGCGGCGCCGCGAACAGCCCGAGGCCCACCACGGCGAGCTGGCTGGTGGCGTTGCCGACGCCGAACTCGACCACGAACCGCTGCCCGAGGTGGCCGCGCCGCAGGTACGCGCGGAGGTCGACGGGCGGCCGGGCCTCGCCGGGCGCGCCCCGCAGCCGGTGCCGCAGCAGCGCCGCGCCGACCACCAGCGCGGGCACCCCGGACAGCCCCCAGACGGCCACCAGCCGTACCGCGCCCGCGCCCTGCGGCTGGACGGCCAGCGCGGGCACGGCGACCAGCAGCCGCACCACGTCGGCGGCCAGGGCGAGATGGGGCAGCCGCAGCGCCGAGAAGCAGTACCGCATGCCGTCCTGGGTGAGCACCACCGGCAGCACCAGGCCGAGTACGGCCAGCCCGCGCGCGGTGGTGCCGGGCAGGAGCAGCAGCGCGCCGGCCATGCCCCAGCCCAGGACGGCGGACGCGACCGCGGTGAACACCACGGCGGAGCGGCAGGCGGCCCGCACCCGGCGCGAGCCGCGCTCCAGCACCAGCGCCTGGCCGACGTAGGAGACGTTCACGCCGAGCAGCACCGTGAAGACCATGTAGACCATGGAGAAGACGGCGAAGCCGGCCGCCGTGGACAGCCGCGCGGCGACCACCAGCACGATGATGTTGGTGAACGCGGCGACGCCCTGGTCCGCGACGGAACTCGCCACGGCCGCCACCGAGCGCCCCCCGCCGGAGCCGTCGGGGCCGGAGCCGTTGGCGTCGGAGCCCTCGGTGTGCTCGCCGTAGGGGTCGTCGCCGTACGGATCGGTGCCGTCGGCCGACTCGGCGTCCTCGTAAGGGAGTTCGCCGTGCGGGTCACCGCCGTACAGGTCGTCGTACGCGCTGTCGTAGGCGTTGCCGTACGTCGTGTCGTACGGGCCGCCGTACGATGCGGCGGCCCGCTGCGGGGGTTCGGCCCCGGACGCCGCGGCGTACCGCGGGGCGGGGCCGGTCAAGGGACCGGGTGGTGCTCCGGAGCGGTGGGGGCGTCCGGGGCCGCGCGGTGCGTCCGGCCGGGCGCGGCCGCGGTGGCGGTACGGCGCCCGCCGCCGAGCAGGCGCGGCAGGAACCGGGAGCCGCCAGGCGCGGCCGGGGCGCGATGCAGTACGGCGCCGAGCACGGCCCCGCCCGCTCCGTCGACCAACTCCCGTACCCGGACCAGGTCTTCGCGGCGCACCTCGGCCGGGTCACAGACCACGACCACGCCGTCCACCCGGTCGGCCAGCGCGAGCGCGTCGGCGTAGGACAGCAGCGGCGGGGCGAGGACCACCACGACGGTGCCGGGGTCGTCGGCCTCCGCGAAGAGCCGGCCGGCCTGACCGGAGGTGAGCGCGCGGGCCACGTTGGGCACGCGGCGGCCGGGCACGAGGTCGAAGGAGCCGTATCCCCCGGTGTCCACCGGGAGTTGCAGACCGGCGGGCCAACCGCCTTCGGCCAGGCCGGCGTTGCGGGCCCATCCGGGGCGGTGGCCCTCGGCCGAGCGGAGCCGCGCGGACAGCGACGGGGTGCGCAGGTCGGCCTCGACGAGCAGCACCTCCTTGCCCATCTCGGCGAAGGACGCGGAGAGGTTGACCGCGACGGCGGCCGCGGTGTCGCTGCTGCCGCGCGGTTCGACGACGAGCAGGCGGCGGCGTTCGGCGAACCGCCTGTCATGGCTGAGCCGGAAGGCGATCGCCCGGTACTCCTCGGCGAGGCGGCCCGCCATGTGGCCTTCGGCCAGAAGGGGTTGGGGCGCCTGGAGGTCGTGGCGACCGCGGCCGTGCGGCAGGGTTCCGAGCACCGGCGCGCCCATCGCGCGGGTGACCTCGCCGGCCGAGCGGGGCCGCGGGTCGAAGACCAGCCGCAGCCACGCGGCGAGCAGGCCGAGCGCGAGCCCGACCGCGGCACCCAGACCCAGCATCAGGCCCAGGCCCGGGCCGGTCGGCGCGTCGGGCACCGTGCCCGGCTTGATGACCGTGCCCGGGGTGGTGTCCAGCGCCCGCAACCCGCTGATGTCGCCGTTGAGTTCGGTGATCCTGCTGAGCAGGTTGGTCTGGACGGAGACCAGGGTGCCGACGACCTGGCTGTCCTTGGTGGCGTCGATCTGGTCGAGCAGTTCGTTGCGCTGCTTGACCAGCGGGTCCAGCTGGTCCTGGTAGCCCTTGACCATCTTCGCGATGGTGGCCTTCGTCGCCGACTCGCGGCTGCCGAGGTAGGCCGCGGTGAAGGCGTTGACCCACGCGGCGGCGTCCTCGCCGTTCGCGGCGGTGCAGGTGAAGCGCAGCACGAGTGTGTTGGGCGGGTTGGTCACCTGGAGGCAGTGCTGGAGCTTGGTGACCGGCTGCTTCACCGCCTTCGCGGCGGCCTCGGCGACGCTCGTGCTCATCGCGGACTGGCGCTCGGTGCCGATGTCGATGCCCTTGTCCGGGGTCGCGCCGGCGGCGAAGGGGTCCGCGGTCGCCGCCCGCACCATCACCGAACTGCTCGCGGCGTACGTGTCCGTGCCGCCCAGCGCGAGGTAGGCACCGCCGACGACGCCGACCACCAGACCGGCCGCGATCAGCCGCTTGTAGCGGACGATCTGGCGCACCTGGTCCCGTACGAGGTCCACTTCCTCGCCGTCGTCCAGCAGTTCACCGCTCATCGTCGGCTCCGCCTTCCCCCGCGGGCGCCCCGGCGGGCACTTGCGCCGGCTCCCGGCCCGCTAAGTCGGCGTCCTCGTCGTCGGTTCGGGCCTCGCCCGGGTCCGCTGCCGGGGCGTCCGCACACTCTGCCGCCCGCTCCTCCGCCGACTGCTGCGTCTGCGGTTCGGCGGCGGGGCGGGGCGGGGCCGCCGGGCGCGGTGGGGCGGCGGGTTTCGGGGGCGCGTCCGGGCGCGGCGGTACGGCGGCGGCGGGCGCCGGATCGGCGCCGGTCTCGGGCTCGGGCGCCGCCGCAGTTACGTCTTCTGCGGGTACTGCCTCCGCAGGCGCGGCCCCCTCCATGTCGGCGCCCTCCGGCGCCTCCCCCTGCGGCCCCCGCTCCGCGTCCCCCAGTACCTCCGAGAGCAGCGCGTCGATCCGCTTCAGCCCCGCCTCGCGGGACAGGTGCGCGTCCACGTAGACCGGCCCGGCGGCGGCCAGGAGCGCGGCGCGGGGCTCGTCGAGGGTGAGCGCCAGGACCGCGCCGAGCAGGTCCTGCGGCGACTCCGGGGCCACCACCACCCCGGCGCCGGAGCGCCGCACCTCCGCCGCCGTACCGCTGTCCGCGGCCACCGCGGCGATCACCGGGCGCCCGGCCGCGAAGTACGAGGTGAGCTTGGACGGCAGGCTCATGTCCCGTACCGAGGCCCGCTGGGTGACCAGGAGGAAGTCGGCGGCGGCCAGTACGTCGGGGAACTCCTCGTCCGCGGCCGGCGGGAGGAAGTCCAGGTTGGGCAGGCCGCCCGCGAGCGCCCGCAGCTGGTCGCGCTGGTTGCCGTCGCCCATCAGGACGACGCGGGTCTCGGGTGCCGAACGGGCCGTCTCCACAAGGACGTCGAGCCCCTGCTTCAGGCCCATGTTCCCGGAGTGCAGCAGCACCGTCTGCCCGGGGCGCCAGCCCAGCCGGGCCCGCATCTCCTCGCGGGGACGCGACGGGCGCCGTACGTGCGACCAGTTCGGCACCACCCGTATCCGCTCGGCCGGCACCCCCATCGCGGCCACCTTCGCCACGAACGACTCGTGGATCACCCCGACCAGCGCGGCCCGCCGCAACGCGTGCTTCTCGACGAGACCGGCGGCGCGCCCGGCCGGCCCGCCGCCGCGTATCCCGCTCTGCGCGGCCGCCGCGCCCATCAGGTCCTGCACGATCGGCACGAACGGCACGTCGTACCGCTCGGCCAGCCGCGCGCCGAGGACGGCCCCGGCCAGGCTCGGCATCTGCGCGAACACCGCGTCGGGCCGGCCCATCCCGGCGGGTTCGTCACGGCCGCCGCGCAGCACGCTCAGCTCGAACGCGGCCCGGCGCAGGGCGGTTTGGCGGGCGGGCACCGCGTGGCCGCGCCGGTGCACCCGGACGCCCGCCCGGTCCTCCTCGATCCGCCGCACCCCGGTGTAGGCCGGGTCGAGCTTCCAGGCGGGGTAGTGCGGCATGCCGGTGAGCACGTGCACCTCCGCGCCGCCGGCCGCCCAGTGCTCGGCGATCTGGGTGGCGTACGGCCCGATGCCGGCGTGCTCGGGCGCGTAGTTGGTGGAGACCAGCAGGAGCCGACGGCGCAGATCCGACGTAGCCACGAAGTGTTCCTTCCCCCCGGGACGAACCCCCAGATCCAGACAAGTGCACACCTTAGCCGTTCGCGGCGCCACCGGACCTGCGGTTGCCGTGCGTCGGCGGCCGCAGTTCCGCGAATCCCCCGTTGCGCGCGATACGTCCGGCTATCGTCTGAGACTCCGCGACGCTGGAGAGCGTCGTACGGCTGGGGGTTGATGATGCTGCACCGGGTCGGTTACGCGCCGGGGGTCTACGACCTCTTCCACGTCGGGCACCTGAACATCCTGCGGCACGCCCGCAGCCAGTGCGACTACCTGGTGGCGGGTGTCGTCTCCGACGAGATGGCCCAACTCGCCAAGGGGCGCGGCCCGGTGGTGCCGCTGGTGGAGCGGCTGGAGATCGTGCGGAGCGTGCGGTTCGTGGACGCCGCGTTCGTGGAGACGGTGCCGGACAAGCTGGAGACGTGGCGCCAGGTGCGGTTCGACGTGCTGTTCAAGGGGGACGACTGGCGCGGGACGGAGAAAGGGCGGCGGCTGGAGGAGAGGCTTGCCGCGGTGGGGGTGGAGGTCGTGTACTTCCCGTACACCGTGCACACGTCGAGTACGCAGTTACGGCGGGCGCTGGACGTGCTGGCCGGACCGGCGGGCGCGGCGGGTGCGGCAGGTGCGGCCGCCGCCCCGCTCAACCCGCCTGACGCGGGAGCGCGTTGAGCTCGCGGAACCACTTCGTCAGGAAGGCCGCGAGGAAGAGCACATGCACCGCGAACAGCGCGGTGTAGCCGTAGCGGAAGGCGCGTTCGCTGCCGAGCAGCAGGAACGCCGCGCACGTCACGCCGTAGTCGGCCGGCAGCAGGGCGACCGCCCGCAGCCGGGAGGGCGGCTGCGCCGGGGCGCCGGCCGAACTCCCCTTGGGCTTCAGCTTGTCGGTGAGCAGGCCACCGAAGAAGACGAGTACGGCGGTGAGTTGGAAGCCGAGCGGCACCAGCAGCCAGCCCGCGCCGGGCAGCCGGAAGTGCCGGTAGAAGGTGATCAGGACCGCCGCGTGCAGCGCGGTGATCTTCGCGCAGTCCACCACGTGGTCCAGCCACTCCCCCGCCGGGCCGCCCCGGCCCAGCAGCCGTGCGAGCTGGCCGTCCGCCGAGTCGAAGGCGAAGCCGACCGCCAGCGCGGCGTAGACGGCCACCGCCAGCCGCCACGACGGTGCCGCCACGGCGAGCGCGGCGATCCCGGCGCCGCTGCACGCGGCGCTCACCAGCGTCACCTGGTTCGGGCCGAGCCCCGCCCGGTACGCCCCCGCGGCCAGCACCCGCCCCACCGGCCGGTTCACGTACCGCGAGTACAGCGAGACGCCCTTCGCGGTCTTCTGCGCCCCCCGCAACCGCCGAAGCGCCTCCCCGAACCCCAGCGCCCGCCCGCCCATCCGCCTCCCCCTCGCCGCCGCCCCCCACCCGTATCCTGCCGGACCGGCCCCACCCGGCGCGCGCGATCAGCCGTACCGCGCCTCAGACGCCGCCCTGCTTCTCCTCGCCCCGCCGCACCATGTCACCGCCGACCGGCAGCAGCGGCTGGGCGGTGCGGGACAGGGTGCCGCGGGGAATCGCGGGGGGGACCAGGGCGGGCATGCCCGGCAGTCTGGCAGGGGTCAGCTGAGCGGGAGCTCCAGGGGGCGGGATTCGACGGCGTCGAGGGTGGCGAGGGTGGCGGCGTCGAGGTGGAGGGCGCCGGCGGCGATGTTCGCCTCGAGGTGGGCGGGGTCGGCGGTGCCGGGGATCAGGGCGGTGTTGGGGGTGTGGTGGAGGAGCCAGGCCAGACCGACCTGGGCCGGGGTGGCGCCGAGCGCGGTGGCGGCGGCTTGGACGGCGGGCTCGTCGGTGACCTTGGGCAGCCCGGGGAAGGCGCCGCCGAGCGGGAAGTACGGGACCCAGGCGATGTTCTCGGCGACGCAGAGCCGGAGGATCTCCTCGTCGCGGCGGGCGACCAGGCTGTACGCGTTCTGGACGCAGACGATGCCGGCCGGCAGGGCGCGGCGCACCGTGTCGATCGAGACGGAGCTGAGGCCGATCGCGCCGATCTTGCCCTGGTCGCGCAGGTCGGTCATGACGGCGAGCTGGTCGTCGAGGTCCACGACCTGGTCGCCCTCGGCGCGCAGCCCGGGCCCGGTGTCGGTACGGCGCAGGTTCACCACGGGGATGCGGTCGAGCCCGAGGCTCTTGAGGTTGTCCTCGACGCTCGCGCGCAGCTCGTCGGGGCGCTGCGCCAGCCGCAGCCGGATGGGTCCGTCGGCCGGGGTGGCTCCGACCTTGCTGACGATGATCATGCCGGTGCCGTCGGCGGAGGCGTCGGACGCGCCGAGCCGGTCGCGGTAGGCGTCGCGGATCACGCTGTTGACGAAGCCGTCGCCGTAGAACTCGGCGGTGTCCACGTGGTTGACGCCCAACTCGGCGACGCGGTGCAGGAGGGCGACGGCGGCGGCGCGGTCGTCGTGGAGGCGTTCGAGCTGCATCGCGCCGAAGCCGATACGGGAGACGGTGTGGCTACCGAGGCCGGTGGTGCCGCCGGCGGGGGCGGCGGGGCTTGCTGCCATGGGAAATATGCTCCTCGTGAGACGATGGAGTAAGCGGAGGAACCTCCGTATCGCCACTGTACACCTTTAACGGAGGACCCTCCGCTTTGACTGACGCCGACCCCGCACCCGAACCCGCCCCCGAACCCTCGCCAGAACCCGAACCCGCACCCGAAGCGGCTCCCACGGCCCCCAAGCCCCCGCCCCGCAAGCGCGCCGCCCGCGCCGACGCCCAGCGCAACCGCGACAAACTCGTGGCCGCCGCCCGCGCCGCCTTCACCACGGCCGGCGAGGCCGCCCCGCTCGAAGCCATCGCCCGCGAGGCCGGAGTCGGCATCGGCACCCTCTACCGCAACTTCCCGACCCGCGAGGCCCTGGTGGAGGCGGTCTACTCGGCCGAACTCGACGACGTCACCGCCAGCGCGCCCCGCCTGCTGGCGGAGCTACCCCCCGCCGACGCGCTCCGGGCGTGGATGCGGCGCTACGCCGCCTTCGTCGCGACCAAGCGCGGCATGGGCCAGGTGCTGCGCGCCGGGTGGTCCTCGGGCCGGATCTCCCCGCCCGACACGCGCCGGCGGATCGGCGCGGCCGTCGGCACCCTGCTGGCAGCGGGCGCGCAGGACGGGACGATCCGCGGCGACGTGGCGGCGGAGGACCTGACCGTGATGCTCGTCGGGATCTTCCTGACCGCGGCCACCGGCGGCGGCCAGGAGCAGACGGACCGGCTGATCGAGCTGGTGATGGACGCGCTGCGGCC
Organism: Actinacidiphila sp. bgisy144; assembly: GCF_057708105.1. Classification (NCBI taxonomy): domain Bacteria; kingdom Bacillati; phylum Actinomycetota; class Actinomycetes; order Kitasatosporales; family Streptomycetaceae; genus Actinacidiphila; species Actinacidiphila sp. bgisy144. The sequence continues at coordinate 16,823 of NZ_JBYIRM010000053.1, forward strand.
GCGGCCGGCCGCGTGACGGCACCGCTCCCCCCGCGGCCGCGGCCGGGAGAAAGGGTCAGCGCACCGCGCGTGCCAGCCGGGTCGCCGCCTCGGCCCGCGGCCTGCTGCCCTCGCGCCAGCCGCGCGCGGGGTGCACCGAGTTGGTGAGCAGCACCAGGAACGTGTCGGTCGCCGGGTCCAGCACCAGCCCGGTCCCGGTGAACCCGGTGTGCCCGAGCGCACCGCGCCCGGCCAGCTCGCCCATGAACCACGGCTGGTCGCGCTCGAAGCCCAGCGCAGGCCCCGAATTGCCCGCGCCCGCAGCACCCGCCCCGCCCGCGCCGCCCGCGCCGCGCGCGCTGCCCGCACCGCCGGCACCGCCCGCACCCCCGGCCCCGAGCAGCAACCGCACCCCCGCCGCCGACAGCAGCACCTGCGACGTCCCCGCGACAGCGTCCAGCACCGCCCGGCAGAACACCGCCAGGTCCCACCCGGTGGAGAAGAGCCCGGCGTGCCCGGCCACCCCGCCCATCGCGTACGCGTTCTCGTCGTGCACCGAGCCGTGCACCATGCCCCGGTCCAGCTTCCCCCACGGCCGCCGTTGGTCCTCGGTCGCCGCGATCCGCGGCAGCCAGGAGGCGGGCGGGTTGTAGCGGGTGTCGGCCATGCCCAGCGGCCCGGTGACCTGCTCGGCGATCAGCCGGTCGACGGTGCGGCCGGTGACGCGCTCCAGCACGGTCTGGAGCAGCAGCAGGTTCAGGTCGGAGTACGTCCGGGTGGTGCCCGGGGGCGTCAGCGGCGGCTCCGCGGCGAGGCGGGCGGCGCGGGCCGCGGCGTCCGGCTCGTCGTACAGCGGAAGCTCCGGCCGCAGCCCCGAGGTGTGGGTGAGCAGGTGCCGCAGGGTGACGCCGTGCGCCGCGGCGGCCGTCAGTTCGGGCGCGTACGACGCGACGGGCGCGTCCAGCCGCAGGGCGCCGCGTTCGATCTGCTGGACGGCGACGAGGGCGGTGAAGAGCTTGGTGACCGACGCGAGGTCGAAGACGGTGTCGGCCCTGGCCGGCACCCACCGCTCGCGCGGCAGCTCCACCCCGCGGTCGGCGTGCTCGTCGTAGGCGGCGTAGCGCACCGCCCAGCCGACCGCCTCGTGCAGCGCCACCACACGGCCGCGCCCGGCCACGACGACGGCGCCCGCGCACCACGGGTGCGGGCGGTCGTGGTCGTGGCCGGGCTCCAGCCAGGCGCTCAGGCCGGGAACGATCCGGTGCAGCTCGTCGGTGTCGAGGCCGGCCTCACGGCAGGAACCTCTCGACAGCGGCGGGGCCATGTTCCTCCAGTGCCTTGCGGGCCTTCTCGATCAGCTCCGGCGTGCAGTCGCGGCCGGAGGCCATCACCAGGTCCTCCGGGTCGATGGAGTGCTCCGCCCCGGTGTGCAGCGTACTGTCGGCGGTTTTGAACGCCCAGGTCTTCTCCGGATCGTCGGACATCGCAACCTCCCGAGGTCTACGGTCCCTCCACCGTACGCCGCCCGCGCAGGCAGAGCCCGGCGAAGCAGGCCACGGCGACCAGCACGCAGCCGAGCTGGGTGACCGCCATCGGCACCGCGGTGCCGTCGCCCGCCACGCCCGACAGCGGGGACAGCACGGCACCGACCAGGAAGGACGAGGTGCCGATCAGCGCGGAGGCGGCGCCGGCGTGCTTGCGGGTGCGCAGCAGCGCCTGGGTGTTCGAGGTGGGCAGCACCAGGCCCATCGACGCCATCAGCACGAACAGCGCGGCGGCGATCTCCGGGAGGGTGGCGTGGCCGAGGGCGCCGGTGGTCAGCAGCACCAGCGCGGTGGCGGCGAGGGTGATCATGGCGAGGCCGAAGCCGAGCACCTTGTCCATGTCCACCCGGCCGACGAGCACCTTGCCGTTGAGCTGGCCGACGCCGACGATGCCGACGGAGTTCAGGCCGAACAGCCAGCCGAAGGTCTGCGGGGAGGCGCCGTAGATGTCCTGGACGACGAACGACGACGCGGACACGTACGTGAACAGCGCCGCGAAGGCGAAGCTGCCGGCCAGCACGTAGCCGGTGAAGACCTTGTCCGCGAGCAGGCTGCGCATCGAGCCGAAGGTGGAGCTCAGCTCGCCGCTGTGCCGGTCCTCCGGAGGCAGCGTCTCCAGCAGGCGCCGCCAGCAGACGACGGTCAGCAGGGTGCCGACCACCGCGCAGACCACGAAGATCCCGCGCCAGTTCGTCAGCCGCAGGATCTGGCCGCCGATCGCGGGGGCGATGATCGGGGCCACCCCGGAGATCAGCTGGAGGGTGGCGAAGAACCGGGCCATGTCCAGGCCGTCGTACATGTCGCGGACCACGGCGCGGGAGATCACGATGCCCGCCGCGCCGGCCAGCCCCTGGACCAGCCGGAAGCCGATCAGCAGCGGCACGGTGGGGGCGAACGCGCAGACCACCGTGGCCAGTACGTAGATCGCCATGCCGGCCAGCAGCGGGCGGCGGCGGCCCCAGCGGTCGCTGAGCGGGCCGACGACGAGCTGCCCGAGCGCCATGCCGGCCAGGCACGCGGTCAGGGTCAGCTGCACCATCGCGGACGAGGCGTGCAGAGCACCCGAGACCCGCGGCAGCGCGGGCAGGTACATGTCCATCGACAGCGGCGGGAGCGCGGTGAGCCCGCCGAGGACGAGGGTGACGACGAAGCCGGTGCGGACGCTGCGGTCCGGTGCCGGGTGCTTCCCCCGCGGGCCGCGGGCCGGGGCGGGTGCCGGGGGAATGGGGGTCGAGGTCGGGGCGTGGGTGGCGGTGAACTGGGCGGGGCCGTTGGGCCCGGCGTCCTGCACGTGGGCACTCTCCATCGGAAGTTGTTGAAGCGTTGCCTATTCTTTCAGTCGCCATGGACCATCAGGCACGAATATCCGGGGACCGAGATGTGAGGTCCGCAACGAGCGAGGGCGTACGCACGATGAGCGAGCACACGACGGGCGGGCACACCGCGGGCGGGGCGGGCGCCGGCGCACCCGGGCGCAGAATCCGCTGGGGCATCCTGGCGACCGGCGGGATCGCCGCGAGCTTCACCGAGGCGCTGCTGTCGCTGCCGGCGGACGCCGAGGTGGTCGCGGTCGGCTCGCGCAGCACCGAGGCGGCGGCGGCGTTCGCCGAGCGCTACGGCATACCGCGGGCGTACGGCGACTGGGCGGAACTCGCCGCCGACCCGGACGTGGACGTGGTGTACGTGGCCACGCCGCACTCCGCGCACCGCGCCGCCGCCGGGCTGTGCCTGGAGGCGGGGAAGGCGGTGCTGTGCGAGAAGGCGTTCACCATCAACACCCGTGAGGCGCGCGAGCTGGTGGGGCTGGCCCGCGAGCGCGGGCTGTTCCTCATGGAGGCGATGTGGACGTACTGCAACCCGCTGATCCGGCACCTGCTGGCGCTGGTGCAGGACGGCGTGATCGGTGAAGTACGGCACGTCAGCGCGCACTTCGGCTTCCACAGCGACTTCCCGCCCGAGCACCGCATGCGCGACCCGCGCCTGGGCGGCGGGGCACTGCTCGACCTCGGGGTGTACCCGGTGTCCTTCGCGCACCTGCTGCTCGGGGTGCCCGACACCGTGGAGGCGTGGGCCCAGTTGACGCCGGAGCGGGTGGACGCGGCGACCGGGATCGTCCTCGGCTGGCACAGCGGGGCGATCGCCACGCTGAGCTGCGGGTTCACCGCGGACATCGGGGCGCCGGCGGCGATCGCCGGGACCGGCGGGCGGATCGAGATCCCCGACGGCTTCTTCAACGCCGACCGGTTCGTCGTCCACCGCGAGGGGGTCGAGCCGCAGACGGTGCTGCTCTCCGACGTCAGCGACGACCACGAGCGCGGGAGCATGCGGCACGAGGCCGCGGAGGTCATGCGGGCGCTGCGCGCCGGGGAGACCGAGTCGCCCCTCGTGCCGCTGGACGGCTCGCTCGCGGTGATGTCCACCCTCGACCGCGTCCGCGAACGCGTCAACGTCCGCTATCCCGGCGTCGACTGACGCGCACCGGCGGCCCGCTACTGCGCCGGCGGCAGGGTGAGGTCGAGGTCGAGCCGGATGGCGCGGGTGGTGAAGCCCTGGCGCTCGTAGAAGCGGCGGGTGGTGTCGCTCGCGGCGTAGGCGTTGACCTCGGCGCGGACGGCGCCCCGGCTGCGGGCCCAGGCGAGGAAGTCGGCGGTGAGGCGGGTCCCGACGCGGCTGCCGCGGTGGCCGGGGGCGACGTACAGCGCCCGGAGGGTGGCGCTGCGGATCGGCAGGACCGCGACCGGCTCGGCGAGGGCGCCGACGAGGTAGCCGACGACGGCGCCGTCCCCGCCGTCGGCGACCAGCACCAGCGACGACGGGTCGGCGAGGGTCGCCGCGAAGGACTCCCTGCCGTGCCGCAGCGCCCACTGCGGCTCCACCGCCGGGTCGCGGACGGCCGCGTCCTCCGTCAGCAGCGCCACGCTGCACGTGACGATGCCCTCGATGTCCTGAGCGGTGGCGGTACGCACGTGTACGGAGTCGTTCATACCCGAGAGGCTACGGCGTCCCGCGCCGCGCGGCCGTCGCCCGCGCCGCGCGCCACGGCGGAGCGGTGGCCTGTCATGTCGGCGCCTGCCGGCGCGTGTCGGGGCCGGTGTCGCGGCGGCCGTGGCCGGGGTCCTCGGGCCCGGGACCGAAGGCGCGGGCCGTGCGGTGCGCGGCGAGGAAGGCGGCCACCGCCGGCTCGGTCGCGGCCTCGTCGGTGCGCCAGCCGCACACCGACAGCCGTACGGCGCTCTGCCCGCGCCAGTGGGTGGGCGTCACCCAGCAGGTGCCCTCGGAGTGGAGCCGTCCGACCACCCGGCGGGTGTGCGCGTCGTCGCCGATCCGCAGCAGCACCTGGTTGAGCCGGACCGGCACGAGGACGTCGATGCCGGGTTCGCCGGCCAGCCGGACCGCGAGGCGGCGCGCGGCGGCGCAGTTGCGGTCGACGAGGTCGGCGACGCCCTGCCGGCCCAGGTGGTACAGCACCGCCCACAGCGTCAGCGCGCGGGCCCGCTGGGACATCTCCACCCGGTGGTCCAGCGGTTCGCGGCCGGCGGGCTCGGCGCCGGGGGCGTACTCGGTGTGCGGGCCGACCGCCCGGCGCAGCGGCTCGGGCCGGGCGCAGAACGCCAGCCCGCTGTCGTAGGGGGTGTTGAGCCACTTGTGGCCGTCGCAGGCCCAGGAGTCGGCCTGGCCGGCGCCGTCCAGCAGCGGGCGGTGCCGGGAGGAGGCCGCCGCCCACAGCCCGAACGCGCCGTCGAGGTGCAGCCAGCCGCCGTGCGCGTGGGTGACCTCGGCGATCGCCCGCAGCGGGTCGACCGCGCCGCAGTGGGTGGAGCCGACCTGGCCGCAGACGATGAGCCCGCCGGGGGCGGCCGCGGCCAGGTCGCGCAGGTGGGGCACGGCCATCCGGCCGACGTCGTCGGCCTGCACCCGGCGGATCGCGCCGCCGAGCCCGAGCAGCCGCAGGCAGCGCAGCACCGAGGCGTGGGTCTCCTCGCCGACCAGCACGGTCAGCGGCGGCGCGCCGGCCAGGCCCTGCTCGCCCGCGCTCCAGCCGGCCCGCTGGAGCTGGTGCTCGCGGGCGGCGGCCAGGCAGGCCAGGTTGGCGGTGGTGGAGCCGGAGGTCAGGCCCATCGCGGTGCCGGCCGGCAGCCCGAGCAGCTCCACCAGCCAGCGTTCGCAGACCTCTTCGGCGACCGCGGACAGCGGGCTGAGGTCGTGGAAGGCGTCGCACTGGTCCCAGACGCTGGTCAGCCAGTCCGCGGCGACACCTACCGGCAGCGCGCCGCCGACCGCGTAACCGAAGCCGCGCGGACCGCCGGTGGCCGGAGCGCCCGCCTCGCCGGCCCTGATCAGCCGTTCCACGGTGGCGTGTTCGGGGTGGCCGGCCACCGGCAGCGGCCCGCCGAGGAGTTCGGCGACCCGTCCCGGGTCACGGGCCCGCACCGTCCGGTCGGCGGCCATGAACGCCTCCGCGTAGCCCGCGACTTCGGCGAGCACGCCGCGGGGCCGCGGTCCGGCCGGTTTCCTCGATCCGGCGGTCGACTGGGCCGGGACCATGGGTCGTCCCCTCACGTCGTACGCCCCTCTCCTTGTCGCGCGCCGCCGTCTTACGGCCGTATCGCGCCCTGAACGGTACGGGCGTTCTTTCCGGCCGGGCCCGTCGCCGATCACCGGGAATGCGTCTTTCATTCCAACGGGGTAAAGGGTGTGGCGATTCGGTGCGCACCGGGTGAAGCGATCGACAAATGGCGCCGCACCCACGGAAGTAGGGAATTCAACGGTAATTCGGCGGCGGCCGCAACGCGACTACGGGGGCAATTGTGCGGCGCCGCACAATTGCCCCCGCGGGCGGGTCCGGTGCTCTCGGACGCCCAGCCGCGGAACGCCCCGCGGACGTGGACCCGTTCGGGTGATATCGCGGCAACAGCTGGCGCGTGTCGTGCAGTTGGCTGCTTCACTTGATGACATCCGGTCGGTTCCGAGCGGGACCGGACCGGCTGCTCCGCGCGGGTATTCGACCGCCGAGCGACGCGGAGCCGTCCACCGAAAGCGCCGAAATCCCGTGCCGGGAGCCCGAAACGGGTTTTGCCCGGCCGCGCCGCACTCCCCCGCACCGCACTCGCCACCCCGCTGCTCCGCCGCTCCGCCGCTCTTCCCCTCCGCCACTCCCGCCGGTACGGACCTCCGCCGAAATCCGGAGGGCCGCGTTCCCCCGTCCCACCCGAACGCACCGTTTAAGGAGAAGTCCCCTTGGAAACAGAGCCCATTGCCGTCGTCGGCGTCGGCTGCACCCTGCCCGGTGGTGTGCACACCCTGGAGGAGGCCCGCGCCGTCTTCGAGGAGGGCCGGGACTGCGTACGGGAGATCCCGCCGGAGCGCTGGGACGTGGACGCGCTGTACGACCCGGACCCGCTGGTGCGCGGCCGCACCTACGTCCGGCACGGCGGGTTCGTCGACGACGTCGACCGGTTCGACGCCGCCTTCTTCGGCGTCTCCGAGGCCGAGGCGGCGCACATGGACCCGCAGCAGCGGATGGTGCTCCAGACCGTCTGGCACGCCCTGGAGAACGCCGGGCAGGACCCCGAGGAGCTGTCCGGCGGCAACACCGGCGTCTTCATGGCCCTGATGTCCTTCGACTACTCCACCCTCAAGAGCCGCGCCGGGCTGAACGGCATCACCGCCCACGAGGCGATGGACACCGACAGCATCGCCGCCGGCCGCGTCGCGCACTTCCTCGGGCTGCGCGGCCCCTGCCTGACCCTGGACACCGCCTGCTCCGGCTCGCTGGTCGCCCTGCACCTGGCCCGGCAGTCCATCCTCACCGGCGAATGCGACACCGCGATCGTGGCCGGCGCCAACGCCATCCTCGCGCCGGACGTGCACATCTCCTTCTCCAAGCTCGGCCTGTTCTCCCGGGCCGGCCAGTGCCGCACCTTCGACGCCGACGCCGACGGCTACGTCCGCAGCGAGGGCTGCGTGGCGGTGCTGCTCAAGCGGCAGTCCCTCGCCGAGGAGCAGGGCGACCCGATCCTGGCCAGCGTGGTCGGCACCGCGCTCAACCACACCGGCCGCACCCGCACCCTCACCACGCCCGACGGCGCCAGCCAGCAGCGGGTGATCCGGGCCGCGCTGGCCGGCTCCGGCGTACAGCCCGCCCAGGTCGACTACGTGGAGGCGCACGGCACCGGCACCCCCGTCGGCGACCCCATCGAGATGGACGCCATCCTGCGCACCTACGGCGCCGGGCGCCCCGCCGACCTTCCGCTGTACGTGAGTTCGGGCAAGAGCAACGTCGGGCACATCGAGGCCGGCGCCGGCCTGCTCGGAGTGGTCCGGGCCGCGCTGTCGCTGGACCGCGAGACCATCTACCCGAGCCTGCACCTCAACCGGCTGCACCCGAAGATCGACCTGTCCGGCACCCCCGTGCGCATTCCCGCCGAGCCGGTGAGCTGGCCGCGCCGCGACACCCCGCGGATGGCCGCGGTCAACTCCTTCGGCTACAGCGGCACCAACGCCCACGCGCTGCTGCGCGAGGCGCCCCGCCGGCCGGCCGAGCCACAGCCCCCGGCCGCCGTACCGGCCCGCACCGACGAACTGCTGGTGCTCTCCGCGAAGTCCGCCGACAGCCTCGGCGAACTCGCCGACCGCTGGGCGGACTTCCTGTCCACCACCGGCCGCCAGGACCTGCCCGCCGCGGTGTTCACCGCGGCCGCCGGGCGCGCCGCGCTGAGCCACCGGATCGCGGTGACCGGCCGCGGCGCCGGACAGCTCGCGAACAGCCTGCGGCAGTGGCGGACCGGCCGCGCCCCGGCCACCGTCTCCAGCGGGCACCCGCGCGGCACCGCCCAGGTCGCCCTGGTCTTCTCCGGCCAGGGCACCCAGTACCCGGGAATGGCCCGCGAACTGTACGCGCAGGAACCGGTGTTCACCGACGCGGTCGACCGGTGCGCGACGGCGATGGACGGGGTGCTCCAGGTTCCGCTGCGGGAGGTGCTGTTCGGCGCGGACGGCGAAGCCGGGGGCGCGAGCGGGGGTGCGAGCGGGGGCGGCGGGTACGCGGGCGGCGGGGTGGACCTCGATGACACGCGCTTCGCCCAACCGGCCCTGTTCGCCGTCGAGTACGGCCTCGCGGAGCTGCTGCGCTCCTGGGGCGTGCGGCCGGCCGCGGTGGCCGGGCACAGCGTCGGCGAGCTGGTCGCCGCCTGCGTCGGCGGCATGCTGCCCCTGGAGGACGCGGCCCGGTTCAGCGTGCGGCGCGGCCAGGTGATGGCCGAACTTCCCGGCAGCGGGCGGATGCTGGCGATCCGGGCCGACCAGGACACGGTCGCCGGCTGGCTCGCCGGCCGCGAGGAGCAGGTGGCGCTCGCGGCCGTCAACGGACCGGCCGACGTGGTCGTCTCGGGTACCGCCGACGCCGTGGAGGAGATCGCCGAACTCGCCGCACAGGCCCGGGTGGACACCGCGTGGCTGCGCACCTCGCACGCCTTCCACTCCCCGCTCATCGACCCCGCGCTGCCCGAACTGGCGAAGCACGCAGCCGAGTTGCGGGCCACCCGGCCGGAGTGCGCGGTGTTCTCCGCGACCACCGGCGGTGCGCTCACCGGTGCGGAGGGCCCCGCGTACTGGACGGCCCAGGCGCGCGCGACCGTACGCTGCCACGACGCCGTACGGGCCGCCGTCGACGCCGGCTGCACCCTGGTGGTGGAGGTCGGGCCGCATGCCGCGCTCACCGCGCACCTCGCCGGGGCGTTCGCCGACCGCGGGGTGACCGTGATCCCCACCCTCGACCGCGACCGGCAGGACGTGCGGCGGATGCTGACCGCCGCCGGCGCCCTGTTCACCGCCGGGGCCGAACTGGCGGTGTCCCGGCTCTACCGCGGCGACCGGTACCGGCGCACCTCGGCGGCGCCGCAGTACCCCTTCCGCAAGGACCGCTACTGGTGGGTCGATCCGTCCGCGCCGGCCGAGGACGGCAGCGCCGCGGTGGCGGCCGCCACCGCGATCCCCGCGCAGCGGCCCGAGGCCACCGTCCACACCTACCCGCTCGCCGCCACCGCGCCCTGGTCCGACCACCGCGTGCACGGCGCCACCGTCTTCCCCGCCACCGGCTACCTCGACCTGGCCGTCCGCGCACTGGCCGAGGCCACGCAGGCCGCCGAGGCCACGCAAGCCGCCGAGGCCGCGGCGGGAACAGCAGGACCAGCAGAAGCCGCGGCAGCAGAAGCTTCAGGCGACGCCCAGGACGCCGTAGCGGCCGGGGGTGCCCGCGGGCAGCACCCCGGCCTCGTGCTCGGCGACATCGAGTTCACCCGCCCCCTGGTCCTCACCGCCGACGGCCCCACCGCCCAGGTCACCCTCACCGCGCCCGCACCCGACGGCGAGCGCCGCTTCACCGTCACCGGCGGCGCGAAGGACGGCAGCCGGCCCGAGCACTGCCACGGCACCATCGCACCGGCGCGCAGCGGCGAGCGGGCCGGGCGGCTGCCGGAGGCGCTGCGCGCCGACGCGCCGCACGCCCGGCGCCCCGCCCAGCTCTACGGCGCGCTGCGCGACGGCGGGCTGGAGCACGGCTTCCACTTCGCCACCGTGCGCGAGCTGTGGCTGGCCGGCGGCGGCCGCGAGGAGGCGCTCGGCCGGATCACCGCCACCCCCGACGGCGCGCCCGACGAGACGCACCCGTACCGGATCGCCACGGTGCTCGACGGCGCGCTCCAGCTCGCCGCCGCGCTCTTCCTCACCCCGGCCGGCGCCGAGAGCACCGTGCCGGCGGCACCGCAGGCCGGGGACGCCCTGCTCCCCGGGGGCTACGTACCAGTGGCGCTGCGCCGGCTCGCCCTGCCCGGTCCGCTGCCCGGCGAGGTGTGGGCGCAGGTGCGGCGCCGCCCGCACGCCGCGCGGACCGGCTTCGTGGTCGACGTGCGGCTGTCCGACGCCGACGGCCGGATCGTCGCCGACCTCGAAGGCGTCGAGTTCCGGCACGCGGGCGCGCTGGCCGGCAGCGACCTGCCCGCCCCCGCCGAGCACCCGGCGCAAGGGCCCGGCCGCAGCCGCCGCGAGCTGCTGGACGCGCTGGCCCCGCTCGGCCCGCAGGAGCGCCGCCAGGCGGTCATCGACTGGATCGCCGCGGAGGTCCGGGAGACGCTGGGCAAGGCGTCCGAGGAGATGGACACCGTCGCCGACGGCATCGACCCGTCGCTCGCGCTGCTGGAGATCGGCCTGGACTCGCTGCGGGTCACCGCGCTCCAGCGGCGTATCCAGGAGAAGTTGGAGTTCCGCTACAAGGCGATGGAAGCGCTCGACTACCAGACGGTCGAAGGGCTCGCCGACTTCCTCCTGGAGCGGGTGCTGTCCGCGGAACCGGCCGCCGCGAACGTCTGAACCCCGCCGCCCCTCGACCCGCTCCCCCTCGACCCGCCCCCTTCGACCCGCTCCCCCACCCCAGGCCCGCAGGGGCACCCTCCCGGAGGTATGAGCCGGACCATGCTGGATTCCACTTACGTCACGGACTACATCGACAGCCACCTCGGCCGGCGCCAGGTCAACAAGATCCAGCACGGCTTCCGCGAGCGGGAGGTCGGCCAGCAGAAGGAGCGGCTGGTGCCGGCCGGCGAGGGGGCGGGCCATGTCGGCTGACCTGCCGCTGAGCGGCCGCAAGTGCGTGGTCACCGGTGGCGCGCGCGGTATCGGCGCCGCCGTGGTCCGGCTCGCCCTCGCCCAGGGCGCCGACGTGGTCTTCGGCTACCACTCCAGTGCCGCGGCCGCCGCCGAGCTGGCCGAGAGGATGCGCGCCGCCCATCCCGGCCAGCGGTGCACCGCGCTGCCGGGCCGGGTCGGCGACACCGCGGACGCCGGCCGCTTCGCCGAGGACGCGCTGCACGAACTCGACGGCGCGGTGGACATCCTGGTCAACAACGCGGGCATCACCCATGACATCAGCTTCGCCCGGATACGCCGCGAGCAGTGGGACGAGGTGCTGGAGACCAACCTCGGCAGCATGTTCAACGTGACCCGGCCGCTGGTGATGCCGCTGGTGCGGCAGCGGCGCGGCGCGATCGTCAACATCACCTCCGCCTCCGGGCTGCACGGCGCCCCGGGCCAGACCGCGTACTCCGCGTCCAAGTCCGGGGTGATCGGCTTCACCAAGGCGCTGGCGAAGGAGATCGGCGGGCTCGGGGTGACGGTCAACGCGGTGGCCCCTGGGTTCATCGCGACGGACATGACCGCCGCGATCCCCGAACCGCAGGCCGAACGCCTCAGGAACCTCATCCCGTCCCGGGAGTTCGGCGACGCGGACGACGTCGCCGCGCTGGTCTGCTTCCTCGCGTCCGACCGGGCCCGCTACATCACCGGCCAGGTCATCGAGATGTCCGGCGGCCTCATCCTCTGAGCCCTCGCGGGCGAGCGCGGGTGCCGGGCGCGTGACTCGAAGCGGGCCCTCCACCCCGCCGGGAGGCGACCGCACCGCGATCGCAGGGTATGCCTTGGGGAAACACGACGGAACGAGGCATCCGGCGCGCGCGTCCGGACCGTGGCGGGCCGTCGCCGGTGAGGGGGGACGGGCTGACATGCGGGACGAGGGTGTGGCCGAGGCGCTGTTATCGGCCAAGCTGCTGCACGGCACGGGGCGCGGCTCGGCCGCATGGCAGGAACTCGCCATGCTGATGGGGCCGGTGGCGGCGGTCGATCCGGAACTCGCCGCCGCCTGGCACGACCTGCGCGCGGACCCCGTCACCAACAGCGGCGGCGCGGTGTCGGCGACCCTACGCGATCACGCGGCCGCGCTGGCCGCGTGCGCGGCCCGGCACGGCGCGCTGCTCGACCGGCTCCACGCCTGGAGGGCCCGTTCACCAGGGCAGGACGCCGCCGTCGAGGTGGTCAGCAACCACCTGGCCGGCGGCGCGCAAGTGCACGGCGGCATGGTGCAGGCGCGGAACATCACCGGCGACATCCACTTCCACCACGCGCAGCCGCCCGCGCCCGCGCCGCGCCCGGTCCCCCGCCAACTCCTGCCGGTCCCGGCGCACTTCACGGACCGCGAGCGGGAGCTGCGGATGCTGGACGAGTTGCGCGACCGGCGCGAGCCGGACGTGGCTCAGGTGATCGTGGTCAGCGGTCAGGGCGGCGTCGGCAAGACCGCCCTGGTCTCGCGGTGGCTGGGCGCGCGCGAGGCGGAGTTCCCCGACGGCCAGCTCTATGTCGACCTGGGCGGGAACGAGCCGGACGACGTGCCGGTCGGTCCCGCGGAGGCGCTGGGCTCGCTGCTGCGCGCCTTCGGGGAGACGGTCGAGCCGGCCGGGCTGGCCGAGCGGGCGGCGCAGTGGCGGTCGGTCACCGCGACCCGCCGGTTCGCGGTCATGGTGGACAACGCGCTCACCGCCGCGGACGTGCGGGTGCTGCTGCCCAGCGCCCCCGGCAGCCTGGTGATGGCCGCCAGCCGGTACCGGCTGACCGGTCTCGCGGTGGACGGCGCCGGCTTCTGCCGGGTGGGGGTGCTGGACCCGTCGGCCGCCCAGGAGTTGTTCGCCCGGGGCGCCGGCCGGCTGCGGGCCGAGCGCGAGGCGGCCGCGGCACGCGAGGTCGTCGCGCTGTGCGGGGGGCTGCCGCTGGCCATACGGCTCGCCGCGGCGCGGCTGGCCGCGCGGCCCGACCAGCCGGTGGCGGCGCTGCGCGACGCGCTGACGGCGGGCGCCGGGCCGCTGGGCGAGCTGCGGGCGGAGGGCGCGGGGACCGTGGAGGCGGTGCTCGACGCGTCCTACCGGGCGCTGGCGCCGGACGCGGCGCGCCTGTACCGGTGCCTGGGCCTGCTGCCCGCCGTCCCGTTCGACCCGCCGTCGGCGGCGGCCGCGGGCGGGCTCACCGTCGCCGCGGCCGGGCGGCTGATCGACGTGCTGGTGGAGGCGAACCTGCTGGAGCCGGCGGGCGCGGACCGGTGCCGTTTCCACGCCCTCGTACGGCTGCACGCGGTGCAGTGCGGCCAGGCGCGGGATTCCGCGCAGGACCGGGACGACACCCTGCGCCGCTACGCGGACTGGTGCCTGGCCACGGCCACCCGCGCCGAGGCGCTGCTCGCGCCCAGCCACCGCACTCTGGCGCGCGACTACCGGTTCCCCACCGAGGCGGCGGTGTCGTTCGCCGACGACAGCGCGGCACTGGCCTGGCTGGAGGCGCACCAGGACGCGCTGACGTCCGCGGTGTCGCTGGCCGCCGACCGGCAGTGGCACGCCACCGCCTGGCAACTCGTCGACGCCCTGTGGCCGATGTTCCTGCGGCTGCGGCTGTATGACGCGTGGATCGCGGCCCACCGGACCGGGCTCGCCGCCGCGCGGCGGGACGGCGCCGCCGCGGGCGAGGCGCGGATGCTCACCTCGGGCGGGATCGGGCTGCGCGGCGCCGGCCGCCATGACGAGGCGGAGGTCTGGTTCACCCAGGCCCTCGAACTCGCCCGGGCCGGGGGCAACCGGCTCGACGAGGCGCAGGCGCTGATCGGGCTGGGCACCACCTTCCGCGAGGCGGGGCGGCTGGACCGCGCCGAGGAGGCGCACGAACGGGCCCTGGCGCTGCGGGAGTCGGCCGGCTACCGCCGCGGGGCCGCGCTGTCCCGGCTGCGGTTGGGCGAACTCGCCCTGGACCGCTCGGACTTCGAGGGCGCGGTGGAGCACCTCGGCCGCGCCCACCGGGACTTGTCGGCCGAGCACGACGCCTATGACGCGGCGCGGGCCAGGGCGCTCCTCGGCTTCGCGCTGGGCCGGGCCGGGCGCCGTGCGGAGGGCGCGCGGGAGCTGCGGGGCGCCCTCGACGGGTTCGACGCGACCGGGTCGGTGTTCTGGCGGGCCAGGACCCTGGAGATGCTGGGCCTGCTGGCCGAGCAGGACGGCGAGGAGGCCGCCGCCCGGCAGCAGTACGAGGAGGCGCTGCGGATCTACGCCTCTCTCGCCCCGGTGGACGCCGAGCGGGTGCGGCGGCGCCTTGCCGAGCTGGGGCCCGCGGACGCCTCGCCCTGAGGGCGGTGCGCCCGATCCGGTCGGGCCGCCCCGTACCGGCCGGCACCGGTCGGCACCGGTCGGCGCCCGGCCGTTGCCGCGGGGTGCACGGCGGGCCGGGGCCGATCGGTGTCATGGTGCGGCGCGGGTGCGGCGCGCCTTCAGGCCGACAGGCGCCGGTCCGCCGCCGGGTCCGCCGGTGGCACCGGGCCCGGCCGGAACCGCATCCGGCCGTGGCGCGGCGCCCGCGGTGACGGCGCGGACAGGCAGATCGCCGCCAGGTCGGCCCAGTTGCCGCCGAGCACCAGCTCGGTGTGCAGGCAGGACGCCACCACGGCCAACTCCGCTTCGGTCGGCGCCCGTTGGCCGTCGGCCGGGGTGACCGTCACCTGCCGCCCGCCGCGGGCGGCCGCGACGCAGCCGCCGTCGGCGGTGGGCACCGCCGCCACCAGGCAGCCAGGGAACCGCTCCAGCGCGCCCCGCGCCGTACGCAGCGCCAGTGCGGGCCGGTGCGCACAGCCGAGCACCAGCACGTCCGCCACCTCCGGCCGCGGCGAACCCGCGGCCAGTGCGGTGTTGACGTGCTCGTCGACGACCTCGCCCGGCCCGTACCGTCCGGCGCCGTCGAGCGGCAGCCGGCGGACCGTGACCAGCGCGGACCCCGCCGTGCGGACGACGAGCAGCCCGGCCGGGCGCTGCCCGCGGCCGGCCGGCCGGCGGTGCACCGCCACGGCGGTGCGGTGCGGGACCGCGTCCGTGTGCCGCGGCCTCATGCCGCCTCTCCGGTCCGGTCGGCCGTCCAGCGGGAGAGCGGGGCGGGGGCGGGGACCGGGCGCGGCGGCACCGGGTAGGCGGGCCGGCCGATGCCGAGCAGCCCGTAGACGAGCGCGCGGGCCCGCTGGTTGAACCGGCCCGGCTCGGAGGTCAGCCGCGCCGCCACCGCCGCGTAGGCGGGCCGGTCGTACTCCTCGGCGGCGTACCGCAGTTGGGCTTCCAGCGGGCGGGCCGTCGTCAGGGCCGGGGCGAGCCGGGCGAGCGCGGCGGCCGGTGAGGCGTGGTGCACCCGCTCGTGGGGGTAGCGGGCGAGCAGGATGGGCGCCGGGGTGACGGTGGCGTAGGAGGTGAGCGAGCCGTGGTCGCCGACCACCCAGTCCGCCGCGGCCAGGTACGCCCGCCAGTCGGCCTCCGGCGGCACCAGCGCGATGCCCCTGCGGCGGTAGCCGGACAGCCAGGACTGCACCTGCCACCAGCCGTGCCCCGCCCAGATGTTGGGGTGGCTGAGCATCGCCACGCGGTAGCGCCGCCGCGGCAGTTCGCCCAGCAGGCGCGGCAGCAGTTCGTCCAGCGCCGTGAAGGACGCGCCCTGGCCCCAGGTGCTGCTGAGCACCACCAGCCGCTGCCCGTCGCGCAGTCCGAGCGCGGCCCGGTAGGCGTCCCGGTGCGGCAGGCTGACCGTGAGCCGGTCGTACACCGGGTCGCCGACCACCGTGGCCACGGGCACGCCCTCGGGGCAGTTGCGGGCGAGGGTCGCCAGGTCGTCGCGGTGGGCGAGTGCCACGGCGGCGGGCAGCATCCGCCCGTCGCGGGTGAGGTTGTCCCGGCTGAGCATGCCCGGCGGCCGCTCCTGGCCGGGGCGGCCGTGCCAGACCCGCTGGGCCTTGATCTGCCCGGCGCCGTGGGAGAGCAGCACGACCGGCGCGCGGACCTGCTCGATGTGCTCCCAGCCGGCGGCGAGCGCGAGGTCGAACTCGTGCCGGACCGCGACCTCCCACGGGATCACCGGGGCGCGCAGCCGGCGCAGGAAGCGCAGTGCGCCCTCGCCGAAGGCGGCGTGCGGCGCCACCGTGAAGAACAGCTGCACCCTCATGTCGGAGTCGAACATCGGGAAGATGTCCGTGAGCCGCTGGAGATACGTCAGCGTCTGCCCTATGACCAGAATCTTCTTGCAGTCGCGAACCGTCATCCACTGTTCGCGATCCCCATCCATCGGCCTTTCCGGGCCGATCTCGGCGCGCATAGAAAGTCCCCCTCCGCCGTCCCGGACTCCTCGGTCCGGCCGGCTGTCCACCGACCCGCGCCGACCGTTTCGGCGCATCCCGGTCGGGTCCTGTCGGGGAACTACCCAGGGGTCTCGGAGGCTTCCTTGCAGAGAGCTTGCAGCACCCTTGCTCCCATGGCCACGACCGCTTCGGCGCCGTCCGGACCTGCCCGTGGGTGTCTCGGGACGGGGGGCGAAGCATACGGCTCCGCCGAGCATATGCCATGCGCCGCACGGAAGGTCGCCTTCATGGTCATCTGCCCGGTGGCTTCGCCCGCGGAACCGCGCCCGTCGCGCCGCCACGGGCGGGCGGCGGCGGGGGCGGCGGGGGGGTCAAAGGTCAGGTGGCGTGCCAGCCGGTCCAGGTGGTGATGTGGGCCTCGATGACCTCGCCCGCCGGGGGCCGGTCGGCGTAGTGGCGAGGGTACTTGGCGGTCAGGAGCGCGGTCCAGCGGGCCGCCGCGGGAGACGCGGCGGCCGGGGGCAGGACGCGGGCGCGGCCGTCGGCGCGGGTCCACCACAGGCGGTCCCAGTCGTCGTCGTAGTGGTCGACGAGGAGGGAGACCGCCGGGTTCGCGCGGATGTTGGCCAGCCGCTTGAGCCGCGGGGACGTCTTGGGTTTGTGGTCGACCGCGATCGCCAGGAGGTCCCCGGCCACCACGAAGACCACCGGCACCAGGTGCGGGCGGCCCGCGGCGTCCGCCGTCGCCAGCCTGGCGATCGGGGACGCCGTGAACCGCTCGCGCGCCTCGGCCGTGCCGAGCGCGGGCATCAGCCGAGGCGCGCGGCCAGCTCGGCGAACCGGTCGAGGTGCGCGAGCGCGGCCGGCTCGGGGTCGGACGGCAGGTAGAACTGCACGCGCTCGACGCCGAGTTCGGCGTACGCCTCGATGGTCTCCGCGTCGTCGGGCACGGCGTAGACCGTGACGGGGACATCGCGTCCGGCGAGGGCGCGCAGTTCCTTCATCCGCTCCCCCAGCACCTTCGGCGGCAGGCTGTTGGCGAGCCAGGCGTCGCCGAGTTCGACCACGCGCGGGAAGGCGCCCTGGCCGCCGCCGACGTAGATCGGCGGGTGCGGCTGCTGCACCGGCTTCGGCCAGGCGAAGACCGGGTCGAAGTCGACGAACTCCCCGTGGAACTCGGCCTGTTCCTTCGTCCACAGCTCGATCATCGCGCGCAGCCGCTCGTTGGCGAGGCGGCCGCGGACGGCCGGGTTCGTGCCGTGGTTGGCCATCTCCTCGCGGTTCCAGCCCACGCCGATGCCGAAGACGGCCCGCCCGCCGGAGACCAGGTCGAGCGAGGCGACCTCCTTCGCGGTGTGGATCGGGTCGCGCTGGGCGACGAGCGCGATACCGGTGCCCACCAGCAGCCGTTCGGTGACGGTCGCGACGGCGGTGAGCGCCACGAACGGGTCCAGGGTGCGGTAGTAGATGTCGGGAAGCTCGCCACCGCCGGGGTAGGCGGACTCGCGGCTCACCGGGATGTGGCTGTGCTCGGCGATGAACAGCGAGTCGAACCCGCGCTCCTCCAGGGCCCGCCCGAGTGGGGCGGGGCGGATGCTGCGGTCGGTGATGAAAGTGGAGATCCCGAACTTCATACGGCTGGCTCCTCGTCGCTTCGACCCGTACGGGCACCGTGGCCCGGCCTCCGTACAGGCATACCACCCGGGCGCCGCCGAGCGCGGCGGGGCCCGCGGGGGCCGGCCCAGGTCGGACCGGTTGCCGGAATCAACGAAGCGGCGCCCGGTCCTCTTCCCCGCCGCCACGTTGCCGCGCGCTCGGTCACCGCGCGCGGTTCCCGGCCGTTCAGTTCGACGGGCTCGTGGTGGCCGGCGGGTTGTCCCAGGGCTGGGAGTCCGGCTTGCGGATCTTCCACTCCTGGTCGTCGGTGTCGGTGCAGTGGAAGAGGGTCAGGGCGGTGTTGTCGCCGCCGGTGCTCTCGCCCGACACGTCCAGGCAGAGGTTGTCGCTGGCGTAGTTGCGAATCCAGTAGGCGCCGTCGGGCTGCTTGGCGAGCCACCACAGCTGGTTGTCGTCGGTGGTGCCGGTGCAGCGGCCCTCGATGATCTTCGTGGTGACCGGCTGCGGCCCGGTGTCCGGCAGGTCCATGCAGAGCCGGTCCTTGTCGTTGCGGATCTGGAACAGCTTGGTGCCGCCCGGCCCCTGGTTCTGGTAGCGCACCTCGAGGTCGAACAGCTGGTTGTCCGCGTCCGTGCCCATGCAGCTGAACTCGTTGACCGCGCCGCCGATCTGGCCGTCGCCGGAGCCGGGGATGTCCGCGCACTTGTCGGTGGTGGTGTTCCACAGCAGCACCCGGGTCGCGGGCAGCACGCTCTTGGGCTTCGTGGTCCCGCCGCCGCCCCCGCCGCTCGAGGACTGGGGCGCGGTGGTCGCCGGTGTGGTGGGCGGGGTGGTGACCGGGGTGGTGGGCGCCGCGGGTGTCGGGGTCAGGGTGCTGAACGCGGCCGGGCTGGCCTTCGGCGTCGCCAGCGAGCTGACCTGCGGCTTGTGGGTGAGCCAGAACATCGTGAAGGCGATGACGAGGCCGATCAGCGCGCAGAAGGTGGCGGCCACCCAGCGCGGCAGGAAGCCGCGCTGGACGTACTTGCCGTCGACGCTGACCGGGTCCGCGCCCGAGCGGGTCACGTCCAGCGTGTAGGGGCGCTGCTGGCTGGCGCCGAACCAGATGATCTGCCGCGGCCGGAGCGTCGTCTTCACGAACGCGGCCCGGCCGGGCTCGATCTGGACGTTCGCCGGGTGGATGTCGTACCCGATCTGGTCGCCGTTGTCGGCGCCGCGGATCGAGGCGGTGAGCTTGGTGTTGCCGATGTTGTCCACCGCGAGCTTGGGCTTGCCGCGGAAGCGGCCCTTCACCGTCGGCGGCACGATCTCCGCGCGGACGGCGGTGAACGGCGTGATGGTGAGGTTGCCCTCGGGCACCGTGGTGGCCTCGGGGCTCTCGGTGGGCGTGACCCGGATCGCGTACGGGTTGGGGCCCGCGACGGCGTCGGGGGTGCGCGGCGGGGCGAACGTCAGCAGGATCGAGTCGGTGGTGCCGGGGTAGAGCCGCAGCACCTGCGGTTCTATCCGGACCCAGGGCGCGATGTTCCCGACGGCTTCGAAGCGGTATTCGTCCACCACGTCGCCGGTGTTGCGCACTCGCAGCCGTACCGTGGTGCTCCCACCCGGGTCGACGGTCGCGGACGGGGGTTCCAGGGCAGTCCAAAGGCTCACGGTGCTGAGTTTAGGGATCTTCGGTGCCGGACGGCAGCGGACCCATGGGCAGTTCGCGCCGCCGCGGGGGCGAAGCCGTTGCCCTTCGAGGCCGGGTCAGGTCAGCAGCCGGACCAGGCGGTCGCGGATCTCGTCCTTGCCGGCGACCGGCTTCGGCTCCAGTGCGGCGCCGCTGCCCTCCCGGGTGAGCAGGTGCAGCCGGCCCGACCTGCGGGCGAGCACCAGGTCGGTGCTGGCGCCCGCGATCTCGGCGGAGCCCTCCGCGGTGTACTCGGTGAGGGTGAGCAGCGCGGCCCGCTCCGCACCCGACAGCAGTGCGTCGGCGCCAGGTTCGGTACCGGGGTCGGGGTCGGCCGGGCGACCGCGCGGCAGCCAGTCGACGAGGATGTCGACCGCGGCGCCGAGTTCGTACAGCCCGATCTGGTGGACGCCGAGCGCGTCGATCCGCACCATCAGGCAGATCCGCTCGGGTTGCGGCAGCAGCAGGATGCGCCAGGGCTCGCCCGCCTCGGTGCCGGTCGTACGAGCGTCGAGCACCCGCCGGGCCCGCTGCTGGAACGCCACCGCGATGCCCAGGTCGCCGCGTACCTGCACCTGCTCGCCGCTGCCCGCGAGCAGCAGTTCCCGGGCGGCCAGGGAGCGTACGGCCTCGGCGAGTTCCTCGTCCGAGGGGCGGGCCTCCAGGAAGTCCACGATGGCGTCCACGGCGGTGAGTTCGGCGATGGTGTACGCGCCGAGCAGCACCGGCCCGGTGTGCACCATGTTCACCACGGCCGTGACCAGTCCGGCCGGCACGGACGCCTGGCCGGGCCCGGGGGTGTCGTCGCTCATGCCGGTCCTCCTGACCGCCAGGTGTCCTGCCCGGGCGGCTCGTGCCGCTCGCGGAGCACCCGCGCCGCGGTGCGCGAAGGCGCCTGCGTGACCCACACCTCGGAGTTGCCGAACAGCCCGCGCCCGCCGCGGCCGGTCAGCGCCTGCCCCAGTTCGCCGCCGAGGTCGGCCCGGTCGGGCGGCGGGAAGTGCGCCGCGAGTTCCCGGGAGACGGCCGTGGTGTCGTCGCTCTCCTCGATCCGGCGCAGCGTCCGGGCGAGGGTGCGCGCGACCGGCGGCGTCAGCGAGGTGGGCACGGCGACCATCGGCGAGAGGTACAGCGGGCGGCGTTCGGTCATCCGCGACAGCCCCCAGGGGCCGACGTTGCTGCCGGTGAAGCGGTACTGGAGGTAGTCCACAAGGTGCCGCAGGTCGTCCAGGCTGGGCGCCTTGGACCCGCCGAAGGCCGCCGGGGTCTTCTCCAGCTGCACCCAGGTGCCGTTCGCGGTACGGCCGTGCAGCTTCTCCCGCACCACATGGCCGCGCATCCCGAAGTCGGGGTAGCGCTTCTTGTCGATGTCGCGGTGGTGGCTGGACAGCCGGGGGTGGTTGCCCTGGCCGGTGCGCCACTTGTCGTACAGCGCCGGGTCGTCGACGAGGACGTGGCCGCCGCGCAGCACGTCGCGCAGCTGCGGCACCTGGAGGCCGTGCTGCTCCAGGTCGTCGAGGATCACCGCCTCCTCGTCGCTGAGCCGGCCGGCCGCCTTCACCAGGCCCCGGCGGTACTCCCCCGCCCGCGCGGTGATCTCGATCATCAGCCGGACCCGGCGCCGCATCCGCTCGGCGGCTCCAGCCATGTCGGCCACACCGGTGGCGGCCGCGGGAGCGGCACCGACGGCCGGCCCTCCGCGGGCGTCGGACTCCGGCCCGGGCTCGCGTCTCACCTGGCCAGTACAGCACGCCGGCCGCGACCTCGCAGAGGTTGCGGCCGGCGCCGGCGGCGCTATCCTGCGGCGCG
>NZ_JBYIRM010000054.1:0-37645 GCF_057708105.1 Actinacidiphila sp. bgisy144
GGTTCGCCGCCCCCCCACCCCCCCCCTGCGCCCTTACTGGGTGCGGTCCTCACCGTGGTAGTACTCGAAGACCCAGCCCCACACGCCGATCAGTATCACCGGCAGTGCGAAGAAGATCAGCCACCAGCCGAAGATGATGCCGAGGAAGGCGAGGCTGCCGCCGACGGCCAGCGCGAGCGGCTGCCAGCTGTGCGGGCTGAAGAAGCCCAGTTCGCCCGCGTCGTCCGCGACGTCGGCGTCCTCCCGGTCCTGGGCGCCGGTGTCGGCCCGCCGGGCGGTGAACGCCAGGTAGAAGCCGACCATGGTGCACAGCGCGAAGGCCATGAACAGCGCCGTGGTGCCGGCCGCTTCCTTGGACCACAGGCCGTAGACGATCGCCGACGCCAGGATGAAGACGGCGAAGCCCAGGAACATCTTGCCTTGGACCTTCACTTGCCGGCCTCCGTCTCATCCGCACCGGACAGCGCCGGGGCCGGTGCAGCGCCGTGGGAGAGCGCGTCCAGAGCGGCGATCTCCGGGTGGTGCAGGTCGAACGCCGGGGATTCGGAGCGAATCCGGGGCAGCGTGAGGAAGTTGTGCCGCGGCGGCGGGCAGGAGGTCGCCCACTCCAGCGAACGGCCGTAGCCCCACGGGTCGTCGACCTCGACCTTCTTGCCGTACTTCGCCGTCTTCCAGACGTTGTAGAGGAACGGCAGGATCGACAGGCCGAGCAGGAAGGAGCTGATCGTGGAGACGGTGTTCAGCGTGGTGAAGCCGTCCGCCGCGAGGTAGTCCGCGTAGCGGCGCGGCATGCCCTCGACACCCAGCCAGTGCTGGACGAGGAAGGTGCCGTGGAAGCCGAAGAACAGCGTCCAGAAAGTGATCTTCCCCAGCCGCTCGTCGAGCATCTTGCCGGTCATCTTCGGCCACCAGAAGTGGAAGCCGGCGAACATCGCGAACACCACGGTGCCGAAGACGACGTAGTGGAAGTGCGCGACCACGAAATACGAGTCCGAGACGTGGAAGTCCAGCGGCGGCGCCGCCAGGATCACACCGGTCAGACCACCGAAGGTGAAGGTGATCAGGAAGCCGATGGACCACAGCATCGGGGTCTCGAAACTCAGTGAGCCCTTCCACATGGTGCCGATCCAGTTGAAGAACTTCACACCGGTCGGTACCGCGATCAGGAAGGTCATGAAGGAGAAGAACGGCAGCAGCACACCGCCGGTGACGTACATGTGGTGCGCCCACACCGTCACGGAAAGGCCCGCGATGGAGATCGTCGCGGCGACCAGGCCGATGTAGCCGAACATCGGCTTGCGGCTGAAGACCGGGATGACCTCGGAGATGATGCCGAAGAACGGCAGCGCGATGATGTACACCTCTGGGTGGCCGAAGAACCAGAAGAGGTGCTGCCACAACAGGGCGCCGCCGTTGGCCGCGTCGAAGACGTGCGCACCGAACTTTCTGTCCGCTTCGAGACAGAGCAGCGCCGCCGCGAGGACCGGGAAGGCGAGCAGCACGAGCACCGCGGTCAGCAGCACGTTCCAGCAGAAGATCGGCATCCGGAACATCGTCATGCCGGGCGCGCGCATGCAGATGATCGTGGTGATGAAGTTGACCGCGCCGAGGATCGTGCCGAAGCCGGAGAGCGCCAGACCCATGATCCACATGTCGGCGCCGACGCCGGGCGAGTTCACCGCGTTGGACAGCGGCGAGTACGCGAACCAGCCGAAGTCGGCCGCGCCCTGCGGGGTGACGAAGCCGCCCACCGCGATGAGCGAGCCGAAGAGGTAGAGCCAGTAGGCGAACATGTTCAGCCGCGGGAACGCCACGTCGGGCGCGCCGATCTGCAGCGGCATGATCCAGTTGGTGAAGCCCGCGAACAGCGGTGTCGCGAACATCAGCAGCATCACGGTGCCGTGCATCGTGAACGCCTGGTTGAACTGCTCGTTGGACAGGATCTGGTTGCCCGGACGCGCCAGCTCGGCCCGCATCAGCAGTGCCAGGACGCCGCCGATCAGGAAGAAGGCGAACGACGTCACCAGGTACATGGTGCCGATGGTCTTGTGGTCGGTGGTGGTGAGCCACGACACCGACATCGAGCCGGGCTTCTTGACCCGGGCCGGGATTTCGTCCTCGTAGGAGTCGTCGGCCTCCGCCGCTCCCTGAGGTTCGTTGAGAATGCTCATGTGGTCTTGGGCTCCGAGTTCTTCGCGTTGCCCGTGGTGGCAATGCCCGACGGCAGGAAACCGGTCTGACCCTTTGCCGCCAGGTCCTTGAGGTGCTGCTCGTACTGCGCCGGCGTGACCACCTTGACGTTGAACAGCATCCGGGAGTGGTCGACACCGCAGAGCTCGGCGCACTTGCCCTTGAAGTCACCGAGGCGGCTCGGCGTGACCTGGAAGTCGTTGGTCTGGCCGGGCACGACGTCCATCTTCATCAGGAAGGGGACGACCCAGAAGTCGTGGATGACGTCACGCGAGGTCAGCACGAACCGGACGGTCTCGCCCTTGGGCAGCCACAGGGTCGGCCCCGGCAGCCCGGTGTCGGGGTCCTTCGAGGCCGCGGTGCCGACGTCGTAGACGCCTTCCTCGCCCGGCTGCCAGTCGAGCTTGTTCTGCGGGATCTCGGAGATCTCCGAGGGCACCTTCGCCGGCGTCGCGGCGTTGCCGTCCACGTTCTCCAGGTAGTTGAAGCCCCAGCTCCACTGGAACCCGACCACGTTGATCACGTGCTGCGGCTTCTTCGAGGTGTCCAGCAGCTTCGACTCGTCCCGCGCGGTGAAGTAGAACAGCACCGCGATCACCAGGATCGGGACGATCGTGTAGAAAGCCTCGATCGGCATGTTGTAACGCGTCTGCGGAGGGACCTCGACCTTGGTCCGGCTGCGCCGGTGGAAGATCACGCTCCACAGGATCAGGCCCCAGACCAGTACGCCGGTCGCCAGTGCGGCGGCCCAGGAGCCCTGCCAGAGGGAGAGGATTCGCGGTGCCTGTTCCGTCGCCGGGGTGGGCATACCGAGGCGGGGGAAGTCCTTGTAGGAGCAACCGGTTGCGGTTGCCAGGACCAGGCCCGCGGCCAGCGCCCGCGGCAGCCATCGCCGCACCGGGCGCCGCGACAATGGGGTACCTCCCACGCCGTCCTGGCCGTGGGGGAGGTCGGAGCCGTTGGGACTCACGTAGCGCCTTCCCGAGAGTCTCGCCCGCGCGTCCCGGGTGTTCCGGCCGTCTGTTGGTCGGTCGGCCCGAGCGCGGGCGCGTAGGTGTGGATGTTTATGCGGCACAAACCCTACTGGACGCTATTTGGAGTCTCGCGGGGAGGGGGGCCAACGCGCCGGGGCGCTCCCCGAAGGGATGGATAAGGGGTGGATCGCGTGCGGATGATGTGCGGTCCGGATCGGGGCGCGGGCCCGGAGTGCCGTCCGGCGCAGCCGTTCTGACGCCGCGCCGAACCGCGCCCTTTTGCGGCGGACCAGCGTTGTAGCGTGCTGCGGTGCCCTACTTCGACGCGGCGTCCGCCGCTCCCCTGCACCCGGTGGCGCGGCAGGCGCTGCTCGCCGCGCTCGACGAGGGATGGGCCGATCCAGCCCGGCTGTACCGCGAGGGGCGGCAGGCGCGGCTGCTGCTGGACGCGGCGCGCGAGGCCGCCGCGGAGGCGGTCGGCTGCCGCGCCGACGAGCTGGTGTTCACTCCTTCGGGTACCCGGGCGATCCACTCGGCGGTGTCGGGGGCGGCCGCGGGGCGGCGCCGGGCCGGCCGCCGGGTGGTGGTGTCGGCGGTGGAGCACTCGGCGGTGCTGCACGCGGCGGAGGCCGTCGCGGGGGAAGGGACCGTACAGGTCGGAGTGGATCGGACGGGGCGGGTGGACCCGGCGCGGTTCGCGGCGGCGCTCACCAGCGGGGCCGGGTCCGGGACTGGGGCCGGGTCCGGGACTGGGGCCGGGGCGGGCGGTGGCACGGCGCTGGCCGCGCTCCAGTCGGCCAACCACGAGGTGGGCACCCTCCAGCCGGTCGCGGAGGTCGCCGACGCGTGCCGCGCGGCCGGGGTGCCGCTGCTGGTGGACGCGGCGCAGTCGCTGGCGTGGGGCCCGGTGGAGGGTGCGTGGTCGCTGCTGGCGGCGAGCGCGCACAAGTGGGGCGGGCCGCCCGGCGTGGGGCTGCTGGTGGTCCGCAAGGGCACCCGCTACGCGCCCCAGGAGCCCGCGGACGAGCGGGAGTCGGGCCGGTCGCCCGGCTTCCAGAACCTCCCGGCGATCGTGGCCGCGGCCGCGTCGCTGCGGGCGGTGCGCGCGCAGGCGGAGGCGGAGGCGGCCCGGCTGTCGGCGCTGGTGGACCGGATCAGGGCCCGGGTGCCGCGGCTGGTGCCCGACGTGGAGGTGGTCGGCCACGACCGGCTGCGCCTGCCGCACCTGGTGACCTTCTCCTGCCTGTACGTCGACGGTGAGGCGCTGCTGACGGGTCTGGACCGGGCGGGCTTCTCGGTCTCCTCGGGCTCCTCCTGCACCTCCAGCACGCTGACGCCCAGCCATGTGCTCAAGGCCATGGGGGTGCTGTCGGAGGGGAACGTGCGGGTGTCGCTGCCCGCCGGCACCGCCGAGGCCGACGTGGACCGCTTCCTCGACGCGCTGCCCGGGGTGGTGGCCGAGGTGCGCGCCCACCTGGACGCGCCGACCACCGTGGGCGGCAAGGGCGTTGGCCCGGTGGAAGCCGGCGGCGACAGCGGCGGGGACAGCGGGCCGGGTGCCCTCCCCGCGGACGAGGGGCTGGTCGTGGACTCGCTCGGCAAGCGCTGCCCGATCCCGGTCATCGAACTCGCCCGGGTGATCGGCGACGTGCCGGTCGGCGGCCTCGTCACGGTGCTGTCCGACGACGAGGCCGCGCGGCTGGACATCCCCGCCTGGTGCGAGATGCGCGCGCAGGAGTACGTCGGCGAGCGCCCCGCCGAGCGCGGCACCGCCTACCTGGTGCGGCGCCGCGGCTGAGCGGGGCGCTTCGGCCCGCTCCCCTCGCGGCTACGCGCGGAGGAGTCGGGGGACGGGGTCAGGCGCCGATGTGCGCGCGCACCTCGTCGGCGGCGGTGTCGCCGTACGCCTTCGCGAAGCGCTCCATGAAGTGGCCGCGGCGCAGTTCGTACTCCTGGGTGCCGAGGGTCTCGATCACCAGGGTGGCGAGCATGCAGCCGATCTGGGCGGCGCGCTCCAGGCCGACGCCCCAGGCCAGGCCGGACAGGAACCCGGCGCGGAAGCCGTCGCCGACGCCGGTCGGGTCGACCTTCGCCTCTTCCTGCGCGCAGCCGACCACGATGTCCGGCCGGCCCTTGCGCTCGATCCGCACGCCCTTGGCGCCGAGGGTGGTGACGCGGTTCTCCACCCGGTCCAGGATCTCCGCGGCGCTCCAGCCGGTCTTGGACTCGATCAGCCCGGCTTCGTACTCGTTGTTGAACAGGTAGGCGGCGCCCTCGACCAGCACCCGGATGTCGTCGCCGTTCATCCGGGCGATCTGCTGGGAGAAGTCGGCGGCGAAGGGAATGGACCGGGTCCGGCACTCCTGGGTGTGGCGGATCATCGCCTCGGGGTCGTCGGCGCCGATGGAGACCAGGTCCAGGCCGCCGATCCGCTCGGCGACGTGCTGGAGCTCGATCAGCCGCGCCTCGCTCATCGCACCGGTGTAGAAGGAGCCGATCTGGTTGTGCTCGGAGTCGGTGGTGCAGATGAAGCGCGCGGTGTGCAGCACCTCGGAGATCCGCACCGAGTCGGTGTCCACGCCGTGCCGCTCGAGCCAGGACCGGTACTCGGCGAAGTCGGTGCCCGCCGCGCCGACCAGGATCGGCTTGGTGCCCAGCTGGCCCATGCCGAAGCAGATGTTGGCCGCGACCCCGCCGCGCCGCACGTCCAGCGCGTCGACGAGGAACGACAGCGACACCGTGTGGAGCTGGTCCGCGACGAGCTGATCGGCGAACCGTCCGGGGAAGGTCATCAGGTGGTCGGTGGCAATTGATCCGGTGACGGCGATGCGCACGACAGTGGCTCCCTGAAAGACGGCGTTTGGGGACCCTAACGCTACAGGGGGCGCCGCCCCGGACGGCTCGGACGGCGATATCCCCGGGACGGCGGCGAACCGCTCGGCACCTCCCGAAACTACCGGTTGGTAGACCTTTGTCCGGCGGGCGAACGTGCCTAGGGTCGAAGTATGAGCACTCCCCGTACCACTCCGTACACGGAGAATCCCGAGAGCATGGCCGAGCTGCTCGGCGACTGCCACCGCACCGCGGCGCACTGGAAGGCCGCGGCGCCGGCGGGTCCGCGGCCCGAGCCGGTGCGCCCGCCGGGCATCCACGTCCCGCCGACGTCGGTCGCCGCCGTACGGGAGATGGGCGAGTACGGGGCCTGACGGCGCGGGCGCGGCGGGCCCCGCTGACCCGGCCCTCACCCGAACGGTGGAACCGCTTCGCGCCCCGCCACGTCACAGGTGCACCTGACGGTCGAGAGAGCCGAAGGAGCACCCAGTGAGCAAGGAACGCGACGACGGCGCCACCGAAAGCACCGCCCCGGGCCCGGGCGACGCGGAGCACACGGCCGACGCGCAGCACCCGGCCGAGGCGGAACACCGGGCGGAACACCTGGTCGAGGCAGCACACCCGGTCGGCGCCGGGGACATGGCAGCAGCGGATCACCCGGACCGCGGTGAGCGGCCCGCCCGCAAACCGCGGTGGGCGGTCGCGGCGGTCGTGGCGGCCGTCCTGGTGGCCGGGGGCGGCGGCGCCTGGTGGGCGACGGCGGCGGGCGGAGGCGGCAGCACCGCCTCGACCCCGCTGCGGATCGACGGACCGGTGGGCGTGGCCTCCTCCACCTCCGACGGCGGCTCGGGCCCCTACCACCTGACCGGCACCCTGCCGAAGGGCCCGCAGAAGGCCGCGGTGTACGCCCCGTCCGGCAGCGTGGCGCGCGCGGACGCGACGCGCCTGGCCGGGCTGCTCGGGCTGTCCGGCGGCGTGCGGTCGGAGAACGGTTCATGGCGGGCGGGGGCGGCGGCCGGCGCCGACGCGCCGTCGCTGGTGGTGAGCAAGGCCGCGCCGGGCACCTGGTCGTACTCCGCGGGCGGCACGCCGACGACCGGTACCCGCGGCGGCGGTTCGGACGCCTCCCCGGTGCCGGCGGCGAAGGCGAAGGCGGTGGCCGCGCCGGTGCTGAAGGGGCTCGGCCTGTCCGGCGCGAAGGTGGACGCCTCCACCGCGGTCGGCGCGATCCGGACGGTGACCGCGGACCCGGTGGTCGGCGGCGCACCGACGCACGGCTGGACCACTTCGCTCCAGATCGGCGCGGACGGGCGGATCGGCAACGGCTTCGGCCGGCTGTCGGACCTGGCGAAGGGCGACACGTACCCGGTCGTCAGCGCCGCGACCGCGCTGAAGGAGCTGAACTCCTCGACCACGATCATGCACCCGGGCGCCGTCAACGGCGGCGCGGTGACCCGCTCCGGCACCGCGGGGGCCTCAGGGAGCGCGGGGACCACCGGCACCCTGCCGGGCGGCGGCACCGAGCAGCGGACGGAGGTGCGCGGTGCGACCTTCGGCCTCGCGCTCCAGTACGTGGCGGGCGTCCAGACGCTGGTGCCGGCCTGGCTCTTCACCACCGCGCCGGAGGGGGCGACGCACACCTCGGTGGTGGCGCAGACCGCGGTCGACCCGCGCTACATCACCAGCGGCGTCCCGTCGAGCACGCCGCCGTCCGGGGCGACGTCCCCGACGCCGTCGGTGAACCCGGGCGGACCGATCCTGCCCACCCCGACGGGCCCGACCGGCTCGACCGGCCGGACCGTGCACCGCGTGCCGGTGCAGTCGTACACCGTCTCCGGCCGCACCCTCACGCTGGTCTACGAGGGCGGCGGCTGTGACACGTACAAGGCGTCGGCGAGCGAGAGCGGCGACCAGGTGCGGGTGTCGGTGGTCGCGACGCCGAAGAGCGGGGTGTGCCCGATGTTCGTCACGTCCCTGCACCAGACGGTGACGCTGACGGCGCCGCTGGGCAGCCGCACGGTGGTGGACGCCTCGAACGGCCAGTCGCTCAGCGGCCGCTGACCTCTCGCCGGCACCCGCCACCAGGACCGGCCGGGCGGCTGCCGCGGCCGGCCGGACAGGACGAAGCGGCGGCGCCCATGGGGGGTGCCGCCGCTTCTGGGGTCCTCAGCCGGGCCCCGCGGGGCCCGGCCGGCGACTCAGTGGAAGGAGTCGCCGCAGGCGCAGGAGCCCGTGGCGTTCGGGTTGTCGATCGTGAAGCCCTGCTTCTCGATGGTGTCCACGAAGTCGATGGAGGCGCCGCCCAGGTACGGGGCGCTCATCCGGTCGGTGACGACCTTGACGCCGTCGAAGTCCTTCACCACGTCGCCGTCGAGGGCGCGCTCGTCGAAGAACAGCTGGTAGCGCAGGCCCGAGCAGCCGCCGGGCTGGACGGCGACCCGCAGCGCGAGGTCCTCGCGGCCCTCCTGCTCAAGCAGGCTCTTGACCTTGGCGGCGGCAGCGTCGGACAGGAGGATGCCGTCCGTCGTGGTGGTCTCGTCCTGAACCGTCATGTGCTTCACTCCCGGGTTGTACGGACTGCTGGCTGTCGATGACTAACCGACGCCGTTTCGGATTCATTCCGGGTCCGCGGCGACTTGTTCCTCACTCGTCCCCCCATCGTCGCACACGCCCGCTGAATGCCCAGCGGTATGCGTCACACTGACGAAACGGGCATCGTCAACCTGACGCGAACCGGTTATGATAGATAGCGTCAAGTAGACGAAAAGGTCTGCGCGCTGCGAAGAAAGGGCTACGAGCCCGTGACCACCACACAAACGCCGACTGACCGGACCGACCCGCTGGACGTCCGGCCCACGCCGCTCGCCCTGCTGCTGCTCGGGCGGGAGTCCGACCCGCGCAGCGAGCGCGGCGTCGACTGCCCCGGCGACCTGCCCGCGCCGTCCGACCCCGACCTGGTGGCACGTGCCCGGGCCGCCAAGGCGCGGCTGGGCGAGCGGGTCTTCGTCCTCGGCCACCACTACCAGCGCGACGAGGTCATCGAGTTCGCCGACGTCACCGGCGACTCCTTCAAGCTCGCCCGCGACGCGGCCGCCCGGCCCGACGCCGAGTACATCGTCTTCTGCGGCGTGCACTTCATGGCCGAGTCCGCGGACATCCTCACCTCGGACCGCCAGCAGGTGATCCTCCCCGACCTCGCGGCCGGCTGCTCGATGGCCGACATGGCCACCGCCGAGCAGGTCGCCGAGTGCTGGGACGTGCTCGCCGACGCCGGTGTCGCCGGCACGACCGTCCCGGTGGCATACATGAACTCCTCCGCGGACATCAAGGCCTTCACCGGCCGGCACGGCGGCACCATCTGCACCTCGTCCAACGCGCGGCGCGCGCTGGAGTGGGCGTTCGAGCAGGGCGAGAAGGTGCTCTTCCTGCCCGACCAGCACCTCGGCCGCAACACCGCGGTCCGCGACATGGGCCTGTCCCTCGACGACTGCGTGGTCTACAACCCGCACAAGCCCGGCGGCGGGCTGACCGCCGAGCAGCTGCGCGCGGCGAAGATGATCCTGTGGCGCGGGCACTGCTCGGTGCACGGGCGCTTCTCGCTGGAGTCGGTGGAGGACGTGCGGGCCCGTATACCCGGGGTCAACGTCCTGGTGCACCCCGAGTGCAAGCACGAGGTCGTCACCGCCGCGGACCACGTCGGCTCCACCGAGCACATCATCAAGATGCTCGACGAGGCGCCCACGGGCTCCGCGTGGGCGCTGGGCACCGAGCTCAACCTCGTGCGCCGGCTGGCCGCCGCCCACCCCGACAAGCAGATCGTCTTCCTCGACAAGACCGTCTGCTTCTGCTCCACCATGAACCGCATCGACCTGCCGCACCTGGTCTGGACGCTGGAGTCGCTGGCCGACGGCAAGCCGGTCAACCGCATCCAGGTCGACCCCGAGACCGAGCACTTCGCCAAGGCCGCACTGGAGCAGATGCTCGCCCTGCCGTAACCGCCCCCGCGTAACGCGCCTGTCCGGCACGGAAGTTGTACCGGCGCCCGCTCGTCGTCGCATGATGGAACGGTGATTCTTCGCCCCGTACGCGACGACGAGCAGGACGCCGAGGTCGTACGGGAGGTCGCGGCGGCCGCGTTCGGCGTGCCGCGGTCCCTGGACGGCGGGCAGGCGACGGACGAGGCCGCGCGGACCGCCCGGCAGCACAGCCGCGTCCGGCACCTGGCCCGCAGCGACCCCGGCGGCTGCTGGATCGTCGAGGACGAGACCGCCGGGCCGGTCGGCGCGGTGCTGTCCGCGCGGCGCGAGGGCACCTGGTCGCTGTCGCTGCTCGCGGTCGTGCCCGGCGCGCAGGGCAAGGAGGTCGGCAAGGCGCTGCTGGCCCGTGCCCTGCACTACGGGCGGGCGTGCCTGCGCGGCATCGCGTGCGCGCCGGGCGACCCGGTGGCCGCGCGCACCCTGCGCCGGGCCGGGCTGACCCTGCATCCGACGCTGCGGCTGTCCGGGCCGGTGGACACCGCCGGGCTCGATCCGCTGGACGGCGCCGTCCACCAGGGCTCGGCGCGCCACCGCGACCTGATGGACTCCGTGGACCGGCGCACCCGGGGCGGCGCGCACGGGCCCGACCACGAGGAACTGCTGCGGCACAACGCGCTGTTCGTCGTGGACGACCTCGCGGGCAGCGGCTACTGCTACGCCCGCGCCGGGCATGTGGAGGCGCTCGCGGCGACCTCCCGGCGGCTGGCCACCCGCCTGCTCACCGCCGCGCTCGTCGCCACTCCCCCGGGCGGCTCGGCCCGTGTCACCCACGTCAACGCCGAGAGCCAGTGGGCGCTCGACGTCGCCGTCGCGGCGGGGCTGGCCATATCCAACGACGGCTTCCTGTGCCTGCGGGGGCTTCGTCCGCCCGAACTGGCCGTCTTCTCCCGTACGTTGCCGTGACCGGCGCCCCCCGGTGAGGCGCGCCGTCCCTCAACCGGCGGACGGGGCCTGCTCGTCGGGGGTCCGTCCGTCGGGGGTCCGTCCGTCGGGGGCGAGCCCGGCGGAGAGCGCCGCGGCGGCCTGGAGCAGGGGCAGGGCCATCAGGGACCCGGCGGCTCCCCCGACGGCCACCGCGCGGTCCAGGAGCGGTTCCAGGGACACCCGGTCCAGCGCCTTGGCCTGCCCGGCCTCACCGGTTGCGGCGCCGGCCACCCACCAGTCGGGTGCCCGGAAGGCGACGCGCTGCGCGACCAGCGCACAGGCCGCGCCGACCACCCCGTCCAGGACGACCGGCAGCTTCCGCACCGCGGCCTGGAGCAGGAAGCCGGTGATCGCGGCGAAGTCGGCGCCGCCGACCGCGCCGAGCAGCGCCAACTGGTCCCCCAGCACCGGCCGCGCCCGGCGCAGCCCGTCCCGGATCGCGGCGCACTTGCGCATCCACGCGAGGTCGTCGATGCCGGACCCGCGCCCGGTCACGACGGAGGCGTCCGTACCGCAGAGCGCGGCGATCAGCACGCCCGCGGCCGTGGTGCCGCCGACGCTGAGGTCCCCCAGGAGCACCAGGTCCGTGCCGGAGTCGGCCTCCTCGTCGGCCAGCGCCAGCCCGGTACGGAACGCCTTCTCCGTCTCCTCCGGGGTCAACGCGTCCTCGATGTCGAGGCGGCCCGAGCCGCGCCGCACCCGGTGGGCGGTGACCGCGGCGGGCAGCTCCGCCGGGTCGCAGTCCACCGCCATGTCGATCAGGCGCAGTTCCGCGCCGTACTGCCGGGCCAGGATCGCGGCGGGCGAGATGCCCTCCAGCGCGGCCCGGACC
This sequence comes from Actinacidiphila sp. bgisy144, assembly GCF_057708105.1. Taxonomy (NCBI): domain Bacteria; kingdom Bacillati; phylum Actinomycetota; class Actinomycetes; order Kitasatosporales; family Streptomycetaceae; genus Actinacidiphila; species Actinacidiphila sp. bgisy144. Next base: position 11,790 of record NZ_JBYIRM010000054.1, read on the forward strand.
AGTTCCACGGTGCTGCCCGCCGGGCGGGCCGACACCTCGAGCCCGGCCACTCCGTGGTCGGCCGCGAACACCAGTGCCCGGGGGCGGACGATCGGCCGCGCCACCGGTGTGCCCTGCACCGCGGCGAGCCAGTCGGCCAGTTCGGCCACCCGGCCCAGGCCGCCGGACGGTCGCACCAGGCCGCTCCAACGTTCCTGCGAGTCCCGACGCACGCCCGCGTCCGGCCGCTCCACCAGGGCCCCGAAGTCGTCCAACTCAATCCCACTCACCCGCCGAACAGTACCGGTCCGCTGCGCTCGGCCGCGCGGACCCTCCACGGTCCCCTGTCCCCCGGTCCCGGGACCACCTCCCGGTGGGTGGGTACCCCTCCGCGGGGTGCGCTCGCTGGGCCCCCGGACCACCCCGGCAGGTGGGTGCCCCTCCGGCGCGGTGCGATCGGTGGGTGCCGGGATCTTGAGGGTGCGTCGTGGCCGGTCGCGCAGTTCCCCGCGCCCCTGGGCTCGCTCGGCCCTCCCCGCGGACGCCCCACGGTCCCCTGTCCCCCGGTCCCGGGACCACCTCCCGGTGGGTGGGTACCCCTCCGCGGGGTGCGATCGGTGGGTGCCGGGATCTTGACGGTGCGTCGTGGCCGGTCGCGCAGTTCCCCGCGCCCCTGGGTCTGCTCGGCGCTTCCCGCAGGAGAAGGGTGCGCCCCGGAGGGGCGCGGGGAACTGCGCGACAAGCCACCGCGAACCGCAAGGTCCCGTAGCCCCGCGGACGGGGCAACCCGGGGGAACCCACCCACCAGCAGGCAGGCCCGGCACCCACCGAACACACCACCCCGGAAGGGGAACCCACCCACCGGCAGGCGGGCGCGGCACCCACCGAACACACCGCCCCGGAGGGGGACCCGCCCACCGGGAGGTGGTCGCGGGGCGGACGGGGCGGGGGAGCCCGGGGGGATGGGGTTACCGCAGAGGCATCGACATTCCGGCGACGGTGAGGAGGACGTGGTCGGACTCGGCGGCGACGGCGGCGTTGAGGCGGCCGAGGGCGTCGCGGAAGCGGCGCCCGGAGGCGGTCGGGGGGACGACGCCGGAGCCGACTTCGTTGGAGACGGCGACGACGGTGCGGCGGGTGGCGCGCCAGGCGGCGCGCAACGCGTCGATACGGGCCCCGACGGAGTCGCCCGCATGCTCGCGCCAGTTCTGGTCGTCCCAGGCGCCGGCCTCGTCCATGACGTGGGTGAGCCACAGGGAGAGGCAGTCGATGAGCAGGGGCGGCCCGGAGCCGTCCGCGAGCAGCGGCAGCAGGTCGCAGGTCTCGGCGGTGCGCCAGGCGGCGGGCCGCCGCTCGCGGTGGGCGGCGACGCGTTCGGCCCACTCGGCGTCGCCGTCGCGGGTGCCGCCGGTGGCGACGTAGAGGACGTCGGGGAAGGCGGCGAGGCGGCGTTCGGCCTCGGCGGACTTGCCGGAGCGGGCACCGCCGAGGACGAGGGTGCGCCGGGGCAGGTCGGGCACGTGGCGGTAGTCCCCGACGGTGAGGGTGGTGCCGTCGGGCACCGCGCGGGCGCCGAGCGCGGCGAGGCGGCGGTCCAGTTCGGGCCCGGGCGGCGCCTCGTGCCCGAGGTGCACCGCGACGACGTCCGTCGTCCCGGCCACCGCGCCGGCCGCACGCAGCCGCGCGAGGGCGTCGGGCCGCCCGACGACGTCGAGCAGCACCAGGTCGTACGGCACGGCGGCCGCGCCCTCCACCCCGTGGTTGCCGTTGTCCGCCAGGCCCGCGGGAGCGCACCCGGGCGGCAGGTAGAGCGCGCGCAGCCCGTCCGGCGACTCGACCTCGTACCCGGTGCCGAGGGCGTCGGTCGCCACGGCCCGCACCCGGTGCCCGGTGAGCACCGGCAGCTCCCGCCCGTCGGGCACCCGGGCGGGCGCGGGCAGGCCCGGGGGGATCTCGACCGGCGGACCGTCGTGCGGGTGGGACAGCAGGACGAGGCGCAGCCCGCCCAGGGTCCGTCCGGCGCGGGCCGCGGCGAGCGCGACGCCGGGCAGGAGGTCGAGCAGCACCGCACCGTCGACGAGCACCGACGTGGCGCCGCGTGCCCTGTCCCCTGTGGCGAGGGCGCAGACGGCGCAGGGGCAGTCGGGCACCGGCAGGCCGTCGGGTCCGCCGGTGCCGAGCAGAGTCAGTTCCACGGCACGATCGTCTCGTGCCTGCCGGGCCCGGGCGCGCGGGGGCCGTCCAAGCGGCTGCCGGGGGCCGCGCCGGACATGGCGCCGGGGGCTGCGCCGGGAGCCGGGACCCGTGCCGACTTGGGGGCGCCCTCTCGACGGCTCCGGGACGCGCTGGAAGGATCATCGGTGCCCCGGCGAATCGTGCCTATACGCTTCCTGGGCACTGTTCTCCCATTCCCGGACCGAGGAGCAGCACATGGCGTGGACGTGGCGGTTCGAGGCGGCTGACGGCTCCGAGGTGGAGCCTTCGGTGGAGCCGGAGGAGTTCACCACTCAGGGCGACGCCGAGTCGTGGGTCGGCGAGGTCTGGAAGGAGCTCGCCGCCGGCGGTACCGAGCAGGTCACCCTCTTCGAGGACGGCACGCGCGTCTACGGCCCCATGAGCCTGGCGGCCGCCGACGCCGAGCCCGACCCGGCGCCCGCGCCCGACCCGGAGGAGTCCTGACGTCCTGACGCCCTGAGGGGCGCGGGCGCGGAGGGCCGGCGCGGGCGGCAGGTCAGCTCAGCGATCCGAGGGTGACCTGGACGCTCTTGGTGGCGGTGTCCCGCACATAGGTGACCGTGGCCTTGTCGCCGGGCTTGAGTCCGGCCAGCACCTCGGTGAGCGACTGCACCGTGGTGATCGACGTCGACCCGACCTTGGTGATGACGTCGCCGGCCTTGAGCCCGGCCTTGGCCGCGGCGCCGCCGTTCGTCACGCTGACGATCGCGACGCCGGCCGGCTGGGAGTCCAGGCCGACGACCCCGCGGACGGTCACGCCGAGCGCGGCCCGCCCGGAGTCGGTGACCTTCCCGTTCTTGATGATCTGGTCGGCGATCCGCTTGACCGTCGAGGAGGGGATGGCGAACCCGATGCCGGGCGCCGCGCCGCTGCCCAGCTGCGGGTCGGTGGCGGCGAGGGTCGGGATGCCGACCACCTGGTTGTCGAGGTTGACCAGCGCGCCGCCGCTGTTGCCGGGGTTGATCGCCGCGGAGGTCTGCACCATGTCGGGGATGGTGGCGCCGGTGCCGCCGCCGGAGCTGCCGGAGCCGCCCTCGCTGACGGTGCGGCCGGTCGCGGAGACGATGCCCTGGGTGACGCTGCTGGACAGCCCCAGCGGGTTGCCCATGGCGAGCACGATCTCCCCGACCGCCGCGGTACCGCCGGGCGCGAAGGTGGCCGGCTTGAGGCCGCTGGGCACCGAGGAGAGCCGGATGACGGCGAGGTCGCTCGCGGGGTAGGACGACACGAGCTTGGCGGCCAGCGGGCTGCCGCCGGTGGCGAGGGACACCTCGAAGGAGGTGGCGTTCCCGATGACGTGCGCGTTGGTGACGATGTCGCCCTTGCTGTCGTAGACGACGCCGGAGCCGAGGTCCTGCTTGGTGGTGATCTGCACGACCGAGGGCAGCACGTTCTTCACGGTGCTCTGGTAGGCGCTCTGGAGGCTGTCGGACGACCCGGCCCTGTCCACCGCGGCCTTGGCGGCGGGTGCCTGGGCGCCGGAGTCGGACGCGGTACCGGACGGGCCGCACCCGGCGGCGAGCAGCACGGCGGCGCAGGCCGCGGCGGTACCGGTGGCGGGCAGCAGGAGGCGGCGGCGGGGGCGGTCGTTGCGCGATCGACTCATGTCGGAATTGTCGCTTTCGCCGCACCGCGCGGCGCGGCCCGGACCGCCAATCGGGTCGTACGACCGGTGACGCCCGCCGGGTCAGGTCCCGTGCCGGATCAGGCCCCGCACCCGGGTCAGGCCCCGCGCCCGGTCAGCCGCGGACGCCGCACAGGTGCAGCAGCGCCGCCACCGAGCGGTACGGGTCGGTGCGGCCGGCCCGCTCCTCCGCCGCGATCAGCAGTTCCATCTCCTGCGGGTCGGCCGGGCCCGCCGCCTGGTCGGGCACGGTGTCGGTGAAGACCCGCACCCCGTACCAGGCGCGCAGCGGCACCCCGATGCCCTCCAGCACCGCGGTCAGCGCCGCGCGGCGGTCGGCGCGGGTGCTCAGGCCCAGCCGGTTGGTGTAGGCGTCGGAGCCGAAGGCGCCCAGCGCGGCGCCCCAGTCCCCGAACAGGCCCGGGCGCATGGCGAGCGCGTCGCCGTTGCGCACCAGCAGGCTCAGCATGCCGCCGGGGGTGAGCACCCGGGCGAGCGCGGCGAGCAGTGGCTCGGGGTCGGCGACGTACATCAGCACGCCGTGGCAGAGCACCACGTCGAAGCAGGCCGGGCCGAAGTGCCGGCCGGTCTCGCGGCCGTCGCCGCGCAGCACCACGAACCGCTCGCGCACGTCGGCGGGCTCGGCCGCCACCGTGTGCCGCAGCGCGGCCAGCATCGACGGATCGGACTCCAGCCCGGTCACGAGGTGGCCGAGCCGGGCCAGCCGCAGCGACTGGGTGCCCTGGCCGGGGCCGATGTCCAGCACCCGCAGCCGGCGCCGGGCGTGCGCGCCGGGCGACTGCGGGAAGCACGCGGCCAGCTGCTCGTCCAGCTGCCGCGCGACCAGCTCCTGGCGGACGGTGTTCCGCAGTCCGCCGAGCCCGGCCAGCCAGCTGCCCGCGCCGCCCGCGAAGCCGCCGGCACCGGGCCGGACGCCTGGCACACCGGCGCCGGACGCGGCGCCGCCGTAGCCGTAGTCGTCGTAGTCCGCCGGGCCCCCGTGCCCCCCGGTCAGAGTTTGGTGCCGCGGCTGACCTGCGGCTTCGGCAGCCGCAGCCGCCGCATCTGGAGCGTACGCATCAGGCCGTAGGCCACCGCGCCCTTGGTGTTCTTGCCCTCGAAGCGGCGCCGCAGCTGGCGGCGCAGCAGCACGCTGGTCACCACCGAGTCGATCACGATCGCGACGATCACGACCAGCCACAGCAGCAGCGACAGGTCCTGCATCGAACCGGCGACGCTCAGCACCAGGATGACCACCGCGAGCGGCAGGAAGAACTCCGCGACGCGGTAGCGGGAGTCGACGTAGTCCCGGACGAACTTGCGCACCGGGCCCTTGTCGCGCGGCGGCAGGTACCGCTCGTCGCCCCCGGCCAGCGCCTGGCGCTGCTTGGCCATGTCCGCCCGGCGGGAGTCGCGCGCCTGCCGGGCCGCGGATTTGCGGTCGGTGGGCGTGGTCACCGCCTTGCGGCGCTGGCTCTGGGCCTCGCTGCGCTTGGGCGTGGGCCGGCCCTTGGGGGCCTGGGGGTCACGCGGCTGGTCCTCCAGCAGCGCCGTGGTGCTGGCGCTCTGGGACTGCTCATCTTGGGAACGACGTCGGAACACAACTCCAAGGTTACGTGCTCGCGGCGCCGCACCCCAGCCCCTCACCTACTCCTTGGGCGCTAGGTCGCCGAACCGTGATCGTCCCTGGGGATGAGCACATCCGGTCCCGAACAGTGCGGTAATGGAACCGAGGCCCGTAGGCTGGTGTCTGTAGACGTGCTGGAGCAGTTGCCGAGAAGGGGGCGCGCGAGGCCCATGAGCGGTGTCATGAAGCGGATGGGAATGATCTTCCGCGCGAAGGCCAACAAGGCCCTGGACCGGGCCGAGGACCCGCGCGAGACCCTCGACTACTCGTACCAGAAGCAGCTCGAACTGCTGCAGAAGGTGCGCCGCGGGGTCGCCGACGTGGCCACGTCCCGCAAGCGGCTGGAGTTGCAGCTCAACGAGTTGCAGAAGAAGTCGTCCACCTACGAGGACCAGGGCCGCAAGGCGCTCGCGCTCGGCCGGGAGGACCTGGCCCGTGAGGCGCTCTCGCGCCGGTCCGCGCTCCAGCAGCAGGTCACCGACCTGGAGACGCAGCACACGCAGCTCCAGGGCGAGGAGGAGAAGCTCACGCTCGCCTCCCAGCGGCTCCAGGCCAAGGTGGACGCCTTCCGGACGAAGAAGGAGACCATCAAGGCCACCTACACCGCCGCCCAGGCGCAGACCCAGATCGGCGAGGCCTTCTCCGGCATCTCCGAGGAGATGGGCGACGTCGGCATGGCGATCCAGCGGGCCGAGGACAAGACCGAGCAGCTGCGCGCGCGGGCCGGCGCCCTCGACGAGCTGATGGCCTCCGGTGCCCTGGACGACCCGAGCGGCCTGGGCAAGGACGACCTCCAGGCGGAGCTGGACCGGCTCTCCGGCGGCAGCGACGTCGAGCTGGAGCTCCAGCGGATGAAGGCCGAGCTGGCCGGCGGCAGCAGCAGCACCCCGGCGATCGAGGGCGGCCAGAACGGCCAGGGCGCCCAGGGCCAGCCCCAGGACCGGCCCCGGTTCGACAAGCAGTAGGCACTGGACCGCACCGTCACGGAGGAGGCCGTCATGATCGTACGGATCATGGGGGAGGGCCAGGTGCGGGTGGACGAGTCCCACCTCACCGAGCTCAACACGCTCGACAACGAACTGCTCGCCGCCGTCCAGTCCGGCGACGAGCCCGCTTTCCGCCGCACCCTGGGCGCCCTCCTCGACGGCGTCCGCGGATTCGGCGAGCCCCTTCCCGACGACGCCCTGCTCCCCTCCGAGCTCATCCTCCCCGCCCCCGACGCCACCCTGGAGACGGTCCGCGCCATGCTCGACGACGACGGCCTCATCCCCGGCTGACCAGGGACGGCGGGCCGGCGGGGGCGGCCTGGCACCCAGGTGGCGGGGTTACCGTTGCTGACCGTGCAGTACCCATCGGGAGTCCTCGCACCGTGGCAGTGGCTGCGGGCGCACCACAGCACGGCCGACGCCGCTCTCGCGTCGGCCGTGTTCGTGCTGATCCTGCTGAGCAGCGTCCTCGGCTCGGACACCTACCAGCTGACCGCGGTCGACGTCGGCCTCGCCGCGCCCGCGTGCGCGTCGCTGTGCCTGCGCCGCACCGCACCGTGGTCGGTGCTCGTCTTCACCTGCGCGCTGTCCGCGCTGTTCATCGCGCTGCGCCCGGCCGACGGCCGGGTCCCGGTGATCCTCGCGGCGGCGATGGCGCTGTACACGGTCGCGGCCAGGACCGACCGCCACACCACGTGGCTGACCGGGCTCGCGGTGTGCGTCGGCCTGACGGCGCTGGCGATGTCCTTCGGCAACGGCCCCTGGTACGGCCAGGCGAACTTCGCGGTCTTCGCCTGGACCGGGATGGCCGCCGCGGCCGGTGACGCCGTCCGCAGCCGCCGCGCGTACATCGCCGCGATCAAGGAGCGCGCCGAGCGGGCCGAGCGCAGCCGGGAGCAGGAGGCGCGGCGGCGGGTCGCGGAGGAGCGGATGCGGATCGCCCGCGAGCTGCACGATGTCGTCGCCCACCACATCGCGCTGGTCAACGTGCAGGCGGGGGTGGCCGCGCACGTCATGGACTCGCGTCCGGACCAGGCCAAGCAGGCCCTCGCCCACGTCCGGGAGGCCAGCCGGACCGCGCTGGCCGAACTGCGCACCACCGTGGGGCTGCTGCGGCAGTCCGGCGAGCCCGAGGCGCCGATGGAGCCCGCGCCGGGCCTGGCGGTGCTCGACCAGTTGCTGGACGGCTTCCGGCGGGCGGGGCTGCGCGTCACCGTCGAGTGCGACGGCCACGAGCGCCCCGGGCCGGACGGCGAGGAGCCGGCCGCGCTGCCCGCGTCGGTGGACCTGACCGCCTACCGGGTGATCCAGGAGTCGCTGACGAACGTGCAGAAGCACGCCGGCCCGCGGGCGGGCGCGGTGGTGCGGATCAGCCGGGCCGACGGCGAGCTGCGGGTCGTGGTCGACGACGACGGCGTGCCGGAGGCCGCGCCCGGGGCGCCGCCGCTGTTCGGCGGGCCGCTGCCGGAGCCGGACGGCGGCGCGGGGCGGGAGCGGGCGGAGCGCGACCGTACGGGGCGGGAGCGTACGGCTGCGGCCCAGGACCGTACGGGGGCGGGTGCGGGTGCGGGTGCGGGGGCGGGGGCGGGTGCGGGTGCGGGTGGCGACTCCGGTGCCGGCTCCGGCGGCGGGCACGGGCTGCTGGGCATGCACGAACGCGCCTCGGCGCTCGGCGGGGTCTGCCGCACCGGCGCCCGGCCCGGCGGCGGCTTCCGGGTGTCGGTGCGGCTGCCGCTGGCGGTGCCCCCGCACGGGTCCGCGGCGCCGTCCCCGTAACCTGACCGGTATGGCGCTCCCTCCCGATCACCCGGCACCGCCCGCGCCCGAGACGGTGAAGGTGCTGATCGCCGACGACCAGGCACTGCTGCGGGGCGCGTTGCGCGTCCTGGTGGAGTCCGAGCCGGACATGGCCGTGGTGGGCGAGGCGGCGGACGGCGCCGAGGCGGTGCTGCTGGCGCGGGCCGAGCGGCCGGACGTGGTGCTGATGGACATCCGGATGCCGGGCACCGACGGGATCGCGGCCACCCGGGAGATCGTCGCCGACCCCTCGCTCGCCGGTACCGCGGTACTGGTGCTGACCACCTTCGAGGCGGACGAGTACGTGGTGCGGGCGATCCTGGCCGGGGCCTCCGGGTTCCTCGGGAAGGGCGCGGAGCCGGACGAACTGCTCTGCGCGATCCGTACCGTGGCCAAGGGTGAGGCGCTGCTGTCCCCCGCCGCCACGAAGAGCCTGATCTCGCGGTTCGTCGCCCAGCAGCACGGCGCCGACGACGAGCCGCGCACCGTGCCGGGCATGGACACCCTCACCTCGCGGGAGCGGGAGGTGCTCGTCGAGGTCGCCGGCGGCCTGCCGAACGACGCGATCGCCGCCCGCCTCGGGGTCAGTCCGCTGACCGTCAAGACGCACATCAACCACACGATGGCCAAGCTCGCCGCCCACGACCGCGCGCAACTCGTCGTGGCCGCCTACGAGTCGGGGCTCGTCCGCCCCCAACGCCCCTGAGTTGCACCGGCGGTCCAGCAGTCCGGCCGACGGAAACCCACAGATTCGGACAGCTGATCGCGCTCCCAAAAAATGAAAGCAACAAATATTGACCGAACCAACCAGCGCGCGTACCTTCCGAGCGAGCCGTCAAGCGCCGCCGGGACGCACGTGAACTCGGCGGTCGGCGCGGCCTGTTGAAGCAAGCTCCACCACCCCCCACCTCCAGGAGCGAGCCATGCAAAGAGTCTCCGCCGCGCCCGCGGGACGCCGCCTCGTCCCACGGCTGCGCGCCGCCCTGATGTCGGCCGTCGCGGCCCTCGCACTCGTCCTCGGCGCGCTGATCGGCCTGCCGGGCACGGCCGCGCACGCCGCCGGCTCGCTGCCGTGCGACATCTACGCCGCCGCCGGCACCCCCTGTGTCGCCGCGCACAGCACCACCCGCGCGCTGTTCGCCTCGTACAACGGCCCGCTGTACCAGGTGACACGCTCCTCCGACGGCGCCAAGACCGACATCGGCCTGCTCGCGCAGGGCGGTTACGCCAACGCGGCCGCGCAGGACAGTTTCTGCGCGGACACCACGTGCAGCATCAGCAAGGTCTACGACCAGACCTCGCGGCACAACGACCTCAACCCGGGTCCGGCCGGCACCGCCGGCAGCGCCGACCGCGGCGCGGACGCGAGCGAGCTGTCCGTCACCGCGGGCGGGCACAAGGTCTACGGCATCTGGATCTCGCCGGGTGTCGGCTACCGCTCCAACGGCGCCGCGTCCGGCACCGCCGTCAACGGCCAGGCCGAGGGCGCCTACATGGTGGCCAGCGGCACCCACGTCGGGTCCGACTGCTGCTTCGACTACGGCAACGCCGAGGCCACCGCCTCCGACACCGGCAACGGCCACATGGACGCCGTGTCCATCGCCACCACCTGCTACTTCTCGCCGTGCACCGGCTCGGGCCCCTGGGTCGAGGCGGACATGGAGAACGGCATGTTCCAGGGCGACAACGGCTCCAACACCGCCAACGCCGGGAACAGCAGCGCCTTCGTCACCGCGGTGCTGAAGAACAACGGGCAGACGACATACGCCCTGAAGGGCGGCAACTCCCAGTCCGGGGGCCTGTCGACATGGTGGAACGGGTCGCTGCCGACCAGAGGCGGCTACATGCCGATGCACCAGGAAGGCGGGATCATCCTGGGCACCGGCGGTGACAACAGCAACCGCAACAGGGGCACCTTCTTCGAGGGCGTGATGGTCTCGGGCTACCCGACCGACGCGGCCGAGAACGCGGTACAGGCGAACGTGGTGTCCGTCGGGTACTCCGGTGAGACGAACGTGCCCAACGGCAACCAGGGCAACATCATCGGCCCGGGCGGCCAGTGCGTGGACGTCGCGGCCGACGACACCGGGACGGACTACTCCGCGGTGCAGCTGTGGAACTGCCAGTCCTACGCCGAGGACCAGTTCTGGACCCACCACACCAACGGCTCGCTCAGCACGATCGGCCGCTGCCTCGACATCAACGGCAACGGCACGGCCAACGGCACCCAGGTCGAGCTGTGGGACTGCAACGGTGTCGGCGGCCAGGTGTGGCAGCAGCAGTCCGACGGGTCGCTGCTCAACCCGCAGTCCGGCCGCTGCCTCGACTCGCCCAGCGGCGCCACCGCCAACGGGACACGGCTCCAGATCTGGGACTGCAACGGCTCCGCGGCGCAGAAGTTCGCACTGCACTGACCGGAGCCTTTGAGCGGACGAATTGCCCGAATCGAAAGACCATGCGAAATACCGCCGGATAACCATTTCCGCACAGGAACGGCCCGCTACGTTCTGTGCGCATGGTCACCTCGTCACATGAGGCGATGCACCGGATCTTCCAAGAGGACGCCGGCATCTTCGCCCGGACCTTCGACCGGCTCGGCCTCCCCTTGGCCGAGCCGGTCGCGGTCTCCCTGCTGTCGCCCGACGCCACCGAGCTCATGCCGGTCGAGCGCCGTATCGACACCCTCCTCCAGATCGACAGCGCCGACGGCGAGAGCTATCTGCTCGCCATCGAGTCCCAGCGACGCAAGGACGCCGGCAAGTGCGCCAGTTGGGCGTACTACCTCAGCTACCTGCACACCAAGTACGGCAAGCCGGCGGTCCTCCTGGTCACCTGCCAGGACGAGCGGACGGCCCGCTGGGCCGAGGGGCCCTTCCACTACGGGATACCCCAGTGGCGCAGCATGACCGTGCGCCCCCTCGTGCTCGGCCCCCACAACGTCCCCGTCATCACCGACCCCGACGACGCCGTCCGCGACATCCCGCTCGCCGTCTTCTCCGCCATCACCCACGGTCACAGCCGCGACGCGGATACCATGTTGAAGGCACTGAGCTCCGCGCTCCGGACGCTCGACGACGACACCGCGACGATCTTCCGCGAACTCACCGAACTCGGCCTGGGCACCGGCCCGGCAGCACAGATTTGGAAGGACCTCATGGCCATCGACACCTCCTTCTTCCGCTCCGCTTCCTCCCAGAAGCTCCGGGCGGAGGGCATTACGCGGGGTCTGTTCATTCTCGTCGAATCCCGTGGGATCACCCTCACCGACGAGCAGCACGCGAAGGCCGCCGCGTGCGAAGACCCCGCCGTGGTCGACGTGTGGTTCCGCCGCGCGCTCACCGCGACGACGGCCGAGGAGATCTTCGGCGAGGAACCCTTGGACGGGTGAACCCCCTGCGCGGTCCCGGCGGTGGCCGTCTTCCTTGGGGGGAGGCGGGCGCTGGGCTGGGCGGGGGCGGGTAGCCTCCTGGGGTGGCTGGTGGGGACGGGTTGAGGTTCGCGTTCGGGACATTGACGGTGGTGCCCGTACGGGTGACGCGGTGGGATCGGGAGGCCGCGCGGGGCGGCATGCGGGCGGCGCCGTTGGTGGGGGTGGCGGTGGGCGCGGTCGCGGGCGCGGTCGGCGCGGGCCTGCACGCGGTCGGCGCGAGCGCGCTGCTGTCGGCGGTGGGCGCGGTCGCCGTCCCGGCCGTGCTGACCCGGGGCCTGCACCTCGACGGCCTCGCCGACACCGCCGATGGGCTGGGCAGCGGCAAGCCCCCCGCGCAGGCACTGGACATCATGAAGCGCTCGGACATCGGACCGTTCGGCGTACTGACCCTGGTCCTGGTGCTGCTGGGCCAGGTCGCCGCCTTGACCGCCTGCTACGGGCACGGGTGGGTGTACGGCGCGGTGTCCGCGGTGGCCGGCGCTGTCGCGGGACGCGCCGCGATGACGCTCGCGGCCCGCCGCGGGATACCGGCGGCCCGCCCGGGCGGCCTCGGCGCGGCCGTCGCCGGCGTGCTGTCCCCCCGTACCGCGTGGACCGTCGCCGCGGGGTGCGCCGGGCTCGCCGCACTCGCCGGCGCGGGCTTTGCGGGCCTGACCTGGCTCCGCTTCCTGCTCGCCGCGGCCCTCGCCGCCACCGCCGCCGAGTCGCTGCTGCGCCGCTGCCGCACCCGCTTCGGCGGGGTGACCGGCGACGTGTTCGGCGCCCTGTGCGAGACCGCCGCGACCTGCGCCCTCCTCGTCCTGTCGCTGCGCTGACCGCGTGGTCCGCCCCGCCGCAGCGGGATGCGGACACGTCCGCCTGCCCGCCCGCTGAGCCGCAACTCGGCAGCGTAGGCTCGACGGAGGGCTGCTCCGGCGTCGTGGTGGCCCGCACACCTTCGACCGTTAGGACCCCACCCACCGTGACTGCACTGACACTAAGCGCCTCCTCCGCCGCAGCGCTGCGCGCGGATGCCGTCGTCGTAGGCGTGACCAAGGGCCCGAAAGGCCCGCGCCTGGCGCCGGGAGCGGACGCCGTGGACGACGCGTTCGGCGGCAAGCTGGCCGCCGTCCTCGAGACCCTGGGCGCGTCCGGCGCCGAGGGCGAGTCGACCAAGGTGCCCTCCCCCGACGGCGTGAAGGCTCCCGTGGTGCTCGCGGTCGGCCTCGGCGAACCCGCGGGAGACGGCGAGCCGTACGACGCGGACGCCCTCCGCAAGGCCGCGGGCGTCGCCGCCCGCACCCTGGCCGGCGCCAGGAAGGCGGTCTTCGCCCTGCCCGCCGCTTCCGCCGCCGACGTGGAAGCCGTCGGCACCGGTGCGCTGCTGGGCGCGTACACCTTCACCACCTACCGGTCCGGGGACACGAAGGGCGCGCTCGGCGAGGTCACCGTGACCGGCGCCAAGCCGCGCGACAAGGAGCACAAGGCCGCCGCCGCGCGCGCCGTCGCGGTCGCCGAAGAGGTCAACCGGGCCCGCGACCTGATCAACACCCCGCCGAACGACCTCACGCCGACCGCGTTCGCCGCCCTCGCCCAGCAGGCCGGCAAGGAGCACGGCCTGAAGGTCGAGGTGCTGGACGAGAAGGCGCTCGCCAAGGGCGGCTACGGCGGCCTCATCGGCGTCGGCCGCGGCTCGGCCACCCCGCCCCGCCTGGTCAAGGTCGCCTACACGCACCCCGACGCGACCGTCTCGCTCGCCTTCGTCGGCAAGGGCATCACCTACGACTCGGGCGGCATCTCCCTGAAGCCGCCGGGGCACAACGAGACGATGAAGTGCGACATGAGCGGCGCGGCCGCCGTGTTCGGCGCGGTGCTGGCCACCGCGAAGCTCGGGCTGGCGGTCAACGTGACCGGCTGGCTGGCGCTGGCCGAGAACATGCCCGGCGGCAACGCGACCCGCCCCGGCGACGTGCTGAAGATGTACAGCGGCAAGACCGTCGAGGTGCTCAACACCGACGCCGAGGGCCGCCTGGTGCTGGCCGACGCGCTGGCCCGCGCCTCCGAGGAGTCGCCGGACGCGATCGTGGACGTGGCGACGCTGACCGGGGCGATGGTGCTCGCGCTGGGCGACGGCCGGTTCGGGATCATGTCCAACGACGACGACTTCCGCTCCAAGGTGCACGCCGTGGCGCTCGCCGAGGGCGAGGACTCCTGGCCGATGCCGCTGCCGCAGCAGCTGCGCAAGACGTTCGACTCGCCGGTGGCCGACATCGCGAACATGGGCGTGCGGCCCGGCGGCGGGCTGATCGCCGGGCTCTTCCTGCGCGAGTTCGTCGGCGAGGGCATCTCCTGGGCGCACCTCGACATCGCCGGCCCGGCCTTCCACGAGGGCGCGCCCTTCGGCTACACCCCCAAGGGCGGCACCGGCAGCGCCGTCCGCACCCTCGTGGGCCTCGCCCGTACCGCCGCCGAGGGCGAGCTGCTCTGACCGGCGCCCGTTGACCGCGCCGGTCGGCAAAGAGGTGGGCAGAGAAAAACGCCGTGAGTTAGCTCACACGCGGCCCCGGGTGAATCACCCGGGGCCGTACGTGCTACGCGCCTGCTGCGTCACACCGCCCGGCCCGATGCCTCACCGGCCGCCAACAAGTGCGAAGATGTGGGTCGGCACGACAGGGCCCCCTTTGAGACAAAGCGGCCGAACCAAAGCCGCCGTCCGGTCTAGGTGGACCGGCTCCGGCGAACCCCATGCATGGAGGACGTGACGTGGCGAACGACGCCAGCACTGTTTTCGACCTAGTGATCCTCGGCGGTGGCAGTGGCGGTTACGCGGCTGCCCTGCGTGCCGCACAGCTTGGACTCGACGTCGCCCTGATCGAGAAGAACAAGCTCGGGGGCACCTGTCTGCACCAGGGCTGCATCCCCACCAAGGCGCTCCTGCACGCCGGCGAGATCGCCGACCAGGCCCGCGAGAGCGAGCAGTTCGGTGTGCGGGCGACCTTCGAGGGCATCGACATCGCGGCCGTCCACAAGTACAAGGACGACGTGATCTCCGGCCTGTACAAGGGCCTGCAGGGCCTCGTGGCCTCGCGCAAGGTCACCTACATCGAGGGTGAGGGCCGGCTCTCCTCCCCCACCTCGGTGGACGTGAACGGCCAGCGCATCCAGGGCCGGCACATCGTGCTGGCGACCGGGTCCGTACCGCGCTCGCTGCCGGGCCTGACCATCGACGGCAACCGGATCATCTCCTCCGACCACGCCCTGGTCCTGGACCGGGTGCCGCAGTCGGCGATCATCCTGGGCGGCGGCGTGATCGGCGTCGAGTTCGCCTCGGCGTGGAAGTCCTTCGGCACCGACGTGACGATCGTCGAGGGCCTGCCCCACCTGGTGCCGGTCGAGGACGAGAACAGCTCGAAGCTGCTGGAGCGGGCCTTCCGCAAGCGCGGCATCAAGTTCAACCTGGGCACCTTCTTCCAGGGCGCCGAGTACACCGACAACGGCGTCAAGGTCACCCTGGCCGACGGCAAGACCTTCGAGGCGGAGGTGCTGCTCGTCGCCATCGGCCGCGGCCCGGTCTCGCAGAACCTCGGCTACGAGGAGCAGGGCGTCGCGATGGACCGCGGCTACGTCCTGGTCGACGAGTACATGCGCACCAACGTGCCGACCATCTCCGCGGTGGGCGACCTGGTGCCCACCCTCCAGCTCGCGCACGTCGGCTTCGCCGAGGGCATCCTCGTCGCCGAGCGGGTGGCCGGCCTCAAGCCGGTGCCGATCGACTACGACGGCGTGCCGCGCGTGACCTACTGCCACCCCGAGGTCGCCTCCATGGGCCTCAGCGAGGCGAAGGCCAAGGAGGTGTACGGCGCGGACAAGGTCGTCACGCTCAAGTACAACCTCGCCGGCAACGGCAAGAGCAAGATCCTCAAGACCTCGGGCGAGGTCAAGCTGGTCCAGGTGCGCGACGGCGCGGTCGTGGGCGTGCACATGGTCGGCGACCGGATGGGCGAGCAGGTCGGCGAGGCCCAGCTGATCTACAACTGGGAGGCGCTGCCCGCCGAGGTCGCGCAGCTCATCCACGCCCACCCGACGCAGAGCGAGGCGCTCGGCGAGGCGCACCTGGCGCTTGCCGGCAAGCCCCTGCACTCGCACGACTGACCCTCGAACACGCCACCCATCCGCACAGATCGTTAGGAGCAACCGCAACCATGGCGGTTTCCGTAACCCTGCCGGCGCTCGGCGAGAGCGTGACCGAGGGCACCGTCACCCGCTGGCTGAAGGCCGAAGGTGAGCGGGTCGAGGCCGACGAGCCCCTGCTCGAGGTCTCGACCGACAAGGTCGACACCGAGATCCCCTCTCCCGCGTCGGGCGTCCTGGCGTCCATCAAGGTCGCCGAGGACGAGACGGTCGAGGTCGGCGCCGAGCTGGCCGTGATCGACGACGGCTCGGGCGCCCCCGCCGCCCCGGCGGCCCCCGCGGCCGAGCCCGCCCCGGAGCCGGCGCCCGCGCCGACCCCGGCCGCCGCGACGCCGTCCACCGAGGCCGCGGCCCCCGCCCCGGCCCCGACCGCGCAGGCGGCCGCCGGCGCCTCCGGCGCGTCCGGCACCGACGTGGTGCTGCCCGCGCTCGGCGAGTCCGTCACCGAGGGCACCGTCACCCGCTGGCTGAAGGCGGTCGGCGAGAGCGTCGAGGCCGACGAGCCGCTGCTCGAGGTCTCCACGGACAAGGTCGACACCGAGATCCCGTCGCCGGTCTCCGGCACCCTGCTGGAGATCCTGGTCCAGGAGGACGAGACGGCCGAGGTCGGCGCGAAGCTGGCGGTCGTCGGTGCGGCCGGTGCCGCTCCGGCCGCTGCCCCCGCGCCTGCCGCGCCCGCCCCGGCTCCGGCGGCCCCGGCTCCCGCGCCCGCCGCCCCGGCGCCCGCTCAGGCGGCCCCGCCGGCTCCGGCCGCGCCCGCCCCGGCCGCTCCGGCACCCGCTGCTCCGGCGCCCGCTGCTCCGGCTCCGGCTCCGGCCCCCGCTCCGGTGGCCCAGCCCGCCCCGGCCGCGCCCGCTCCGGCTCCGGCGGCCCCGGCCGGTGACGGCGCCTACGTCACTCCGCTGGTCCGCAAGCTCGCCGCCGAGAGCGGCGTGGACCTCGGCTCGGTGCGGGGCACCGGCGTCGGCGGCCGTATCCGCAAGCAGGACGTGCTCGCCGCCGCGGAGGCCGCCAAGGCCGCCGCGACGCCGGCCGCTCCCGCTGCCGCCGCGCCCAAGGCGGCGAAGTCCGTCGAGGTGTCGCCGCTGCGCGGCCAGACGGTCAAGATGACCCGGATGCGCAAGGTCATCGGCGACAACATGATGAAGGCCCTGCACTCGCAGGCGCAGCTGACCAGCGTGGTCGAGGTGGACGTCACCCGGGTCATGCGGCTGCGCGGGCTGGCCAAGGAGTCCTTCGCGGCGCGCGAGGGCGTGAAGCTCTCCCCGATGCCGTTCTTCGTCAAGGCCGCCGCCCAGGCGCTCAAGGCCCACCCGGTGATCAACGCCCGTATCAACGAGGACGAGGGCACGATCACCTACTTCGACTCCGAGAACATCGGGATCGCGGTGGACTCCGAGAAGGGCCTGATGACCCCGGTCATCAAGGGCGCCGGCGACCTGAACATCGCGGGCATCGCCAAGAAGACCGCCGAGCTGGCGGCCAACGTCCGGGCCAGCAAGATCACCCCGGACGACCTGGCGGGCGCGACCTTCACGATCAGCAACACCGGTTCGCGCGGTGCGCTGTTCGACACGGTCATCGTGCCGCCGAACCAGGCCGCGATCCTCGGCATCGGCGCGACCGTCAAGCGCCCGGTGGTCGTGGAGACCGCCGAGGGCACGGTCATCGGCGTCCGGGACATGACGTACCTGTCGCTCTCCTACGACCACCGGCTGGTGGACGGTGCCGACGCGGCCCGCTACCTGACCGCGGTCAAGGAGATCCTGGAGGCCGGCGAGTTCGAGGTCGAGCTCGGCCTGTGAGCGCGTTGCGCGCCTGAACCGCAGTGCTGACGGCGCCCCCGCAACCGGTCCCACCGGGTGCGGGGGCGCCGCCGCGCGGCAGGGGCGCGCCGGCCCGTTCACGGGTTCGGGGCCGTCCCGACCGGCGGCAGCCCGGCCGCCCCGTCGTATCGTCGTAGGCACGCAACAGCGAAGGAGCGCGCCCCCATGGCCCAAGTCGCCGCCCCTCATCTGGTCGTGCACAGCCTGCGCGAGCAGATCCGCGAGCACATCCTCGACGGCATCGTCAGCGGACGCTGGAAGCCGGGCGAGCGGATCGTGGAACGGCGGATCGCGGTCGAGCTGGAGGTCAGCCAGACGCCGGTCCGTGAGGCGCTGCGGGAGCTGGAGACGCTGCGGCTGATCGAGTCCGCGCCGAACAAGGGCGTGCGGGTGCGCGGTCTGACGGCGGCAGACGTCAAGGAGAGCTACCCGGTGCGGGCCGGTCTCGAGCAGGTCGCGGCGGAGCTGGCGGCGGCCGCGCTGGCTGAGGACCCGGGCCCGCTGGAGCGCGAGGTGGCCGCGCTGCGGGCGGCCGACGCCGCGCTGGACGACGAGGCGCAGGTCCGGCACACCGTCGCCTTCCACCACGAGCTGGTCCGCGCGGCCGACAACGGCGTGCTGCTGCACGTGTGGGAGTCGCTGGGCATCGAGGTGTGGACCACGCTGTCGATGCGCTGGCTGAGCCCCGCGCCGCGCGCCTACGCCGACGAGCACCAGGAGCTGGTGGACGCGTTCACCGCCCGCGATCCGCGGATCGGCGAGCTGATCAAGTCCCATGTGCTGAGCTGCGCCCCGCAGGTGTAGCCGCGGGGCGGGCGCCTGCCGTTGGGCGGAGCGGAGCCCGGCTGCCCCTTCGGTAGGGTGGGGCGGGCGGGGCGTGGACCGCTGTTTCCCAGGCGAAGCCCAGGTGTCACTGGGTGCCCCGAAGGCTGGCACCCCGTGCCGACCTGTGGTTACTTCCCGGCAACCCATTGATCGATCATCGATCGCGGCGTAACGTCGATCGGCGGGGAGCTTCCTGTCGTGCCCGACTCACACTTCCCACCACCCTCCCTCCGTTGTCTGGAAGGCGGCACACACCCATGCCTGACGCCGTAGGCCGTACCCGGCCGAGTCAGCTCGACCAGATCCCCGACATCGACCCGGAGGAGACCGCGGAATGGCGCGCGTCCCTGGACGCGGTCGCCAAGGCCGCGGGCCCGCACAGGGCGGCGTACCTGATGCGCCGCACCCTGGAGAGCGGTAGCGAGAGCGGCCTGAGCCTGCCGACGCCGCTGGAGACCGAGTACATCAACACCATCCCCACCGCCGCCGAACCCGCCTACCCGGGTGACGAGGCGCTGGAGGCGCGGATCACCGCCTGGAACCGCTGGAACGCGGCGGCGATGGTCACCCGCGGCAGCAAACTCGGCCTCGGCGGCCACATCGCCACCTTCGCCTCGGCCGCCTGGCTCTACGAGACCGGGTTCCAGCACTTCTTCCACGGCAAGGAGGGCGCCGGCAGCGGCGACCAGCTCTACATCCAGGGCCACGCCTCCCCCGGCATCTACGCCCGCGCGTTCCTCGACGGCCGCCTCACCGAGGCGCACCTGGACCGCTTCCGCCAGGAGGCCGGCGGCGACGGCCTGCCGTCCTACCCGCACCCGCGGCGGCTGCCGTGGCTGTGGGAGTTCCCGACCGTGTCCATGGGCCTCGGCCCGCTCTCGGCGATCTACCAGGCGCGGTTCAACCGCTACCTGGAGCACCGCGGCATCAAGGACACGTCCGGCTCGCACGTGTGGGCGTTCCTCGGCGACGGCGAGATGGACGAGCCGGAGTCGACCGCCGCCCTGGCGCTCGCCGCCCGCGAGGGCCTGGACAACCTGACCTACGTCATCAACTGCAACCTCCAGCGGCTGGACGGCCCGGTCCGCCCGAACTTCAAGATCGTGCAGGAGCTGGAGGCGCAGTTCCGCGCCGCCGGCTGGCACGTGGTGAAGGCGCTGTGGGGCGCGGCCTGGGACGAGGTGCTGGCCCAGGACACCGACGGCGCGCTGCTGCGGCGCCTGCGGGAGACCCCGGACGCGCAGTTCCAGACGTACGCCACCCGCGACGCGGCCTACCTGCGCGACCACTTCTTCGGTGCGGACGCCTCGCTGCGCACCATCGGCGCGAAGCTCACCGACGCCAAGCTGCTGGAGCTGTTCCAGACCTCGCGCGCCGGCCACGAGCCGCGCAAGGTGTACGCGGCCTACCGCGCGGCGATGGAGCACAAGGGCGCGCCCACGGTGATCCTCGCGCAGACGGTGAAGGGCTACACGCTCGGCGCCGGCTTCGAGTCGCGCAACGCCAACCACCAGATGAAGAAGCTCACCGGCACGCAGTTCCGCGCCATGCGCGACCTGCTGGAGCTGCCGATCCCGGACAGCGCGCTGGACGCGGACGTGGTGCCGTACTGGCACCCGGGCGAGAACTCCCCCGAGATCCAGTACCTGCGCGAGCGCCGGGCGGCCCTGGGCGGTCCCGCGCCGGCCCGCAAGGTGGCGGCCGCACCGCTGCCGCTGCCGCCGGAGAAGGCGTACAAGCCGCTGGAGAAGGGGTCCGGCAGCCAGGAGATCGCCACCACCATGGCGTTCGTCCGGCTGGTGAAGGACCTGATGCGGGAGAAGGAGACCGGGCGCCGCTGGGTGCCGGTCGTGCCCGACGAGGCCCGCACCTTCGGCATGGAGTCGCTCTTCCCGTCCGCCGGGCTGTACTCGCCGAAGGGCCAGACGTACGACCCGGTCGACCGCGACCAGCTGCTGTACTACAAGGAGGCGAAGGACGGCCAGATCCTCAACGAGGGGATCACCGAGGCCGGTTCGCTCGCCGACTTCACCGCCGCGGCCACGTCGTACGCCACCCACGGCGAGCCGATGATCCCGTTCTACATCTTCTACTCGATGTTCGGGTTCCAGCGGACCGCGGACCAGTTCTGGGCGCTCGCCGACCAGCTCGGCCGCGGCTTCGTGATCGGCGCCACCGCGGGCCGCACCACGATGACCGGTGAGGGCCTCCAGCACGCCGACGGCCACTCGCACCTGCTCGCCTCCACCAACCCGGCGGCGATCTCCTACGACCCGGCGTTCGCGTTCGAGGTCGCGGTGATCGTCCGTGAGGGCCTGCGGCGGATGTACGGTCCGGCCGTCGAGGGCGAGGACCAGGACGTCTTCTACTACCTGACGGTGTACAACGAGCCGAAGGTGCAGCCCGCCATGCCCGAGGGCGTGGAGGAGGGCATCATCAAGGGCCTCTACCGCTACCAGGAGGCGGCGCCCGCCGCCGCGGACGCCCCGCGCACGCAGCTGCTGGCGTCGGGCACCGCGATCCACTGGGCGCTGGAGGCGCAGCGGCTGCTCGCCGAGGACTGGGGTGTGGCCGCGGACGTGTGGTCGGCGCCGTCGTGGACGGAGCTGCGGCGCGAGGCGCTGGCGTGCGACGCGGCGCGGCTGCGCGGCGAGGACCGGGTGCCGTACGTGACCCGGGCGCTGGCCGGCGCGCCGGGGCCCGTGGTCGCCGTCAGCGACTGGATGCGGGCGGTGCCGGACCAGATCGCGCCGTGGGTGGAGCAGGACTGGACGTCGGTGGGCACCGACGGGTTCGGGCTCTCCGACACGCGTGAGGCGGCCCGCCGGCACTTCGGCGTGGACCCGCAGTCGCTGACCGTGCAGGCGCTGGCGGCGCTGGCCCGGCGCGGCGAGGTCAAGCCGGAGACGGTGAAGGAGGCCGCGGAGCGCTACGGGCTCTGAGGCACGGTGTGCCGTCCGGTTCCGGGTGCCGCCCGGTCCGGCCGGTGAACGCGGTACGGCGGCGGGTCCCTGACCGGAGGGGCCCGCCGCCGGCGCATGTCCGGGCATGGGTCGCATCCGGTGCGAAACGCGCCCGCCGGGAACGGCGCGTTTTCGTACGGCGGCCGCCGTGACGTGGGAATCCGCGCCGCGGAAGGGATTGCGGGCACCTACACCGACCGGTTAGGTTCCCCCGGATGCCTACCAAACACCGGCGGCTGACCTCCCCCACCGACGACGACGTCCGCGCGTGGCACCGGGTGCGGTCCGCGGCGCTCGCCCACGACCGCCCGGGCGAACCGCTGCCGACCCTCGCCGAGGTGCGCACCGCGCTGACCACCGTCGGGCCCGGCAGCCGGCTGGCGCTGTGGCTGGCGTACGGCGCGAACGGCGAGGGGGTGGCGACGGCGAAGCTGCGGCTGCCGACCGCCGAGAACAGCGGCCGCCTGGCGTCGGTGGAGCTGACCGTCCATCCCGCGCACCGCAGGATGGGCATGGGGTCGCGGCTGCTGACCACCGTGGTGGCCGCGGCGGCCGAGGAGAACTGCCGCCGGCTGTCGACGGAGGTACTGGCCGGCACCCCGGGCGAGAGCTTCCTGTCCACCCGGGACTTCGTGCCCGCGCTCCGGCTGACCTGGCAGCGGCTGCTGCTGGCCGAGATACCGGAGCGGATCGTGAAGCTGCCGGACGTGCCGCACCCCGGCTACCGGCTGGCGTCCTGGGAGGGCGCGCCGCCGGACGCGCTCGCGGACTCCTTCGCCGCTGCCCGGGCCGGGCTGGCGGACCAGCCGACCGGCGGCCTGGCCGTGACGTGGACCCAGTGGGACGCCGAGCGGGTGCGCAGGACCGCGGAGTTGGCGGCCCGGCGCGGTGAGCGGCTGCTCAACCACGCGGCGGTCAGCGTCGCCGACGGGTCCGTGGCCGGGTACACCAAGCTGACGCTGCCCGCCGAGGCCGCCGCCGGCGGCGGGGCCCGCGCCAAGCAGCTCGACACCGCGGTGCTGCCCGCACACCGCGGGCACGGGCTGGGGCTGTGGCTGAAGTCCGCGATGCTGCGGCACCTGGTCGACGGCCACCCCGAGGTGGCGGAGGTCGTCACGAACACGGCGGACGACAACCGGCACATGCTGGCGGTGAACGCCGCGCTCGGCTTCCGGCCGCTGCGGCGTACCGTGGCCTACCAGCTGCGGCTGGCGTGACCTTCCCGGGTGCCCCGTCACCCGTTCGTGGGGCCGCCCGCCGGCGGCGGGCCGGTCGCGCACCTGCCCGGGCCCCTCGATACGGCCGCCGCGCAGTAGCGTGGTCGCGTTGCACGGGGTATCGCCGCACGGGAAGCTGGACGCGTGATGGACGAGACGGAGTTCTGGGAGATCGTCGACCGGGCGCGTGAGGCGGCGGAGGGCGATCCGGAGGAGCAGGCCGACCTGGTGGTGGAACGGCTGGCCGGCCTCGACCCGGACGCCGTGCTGGACTTCGCGCGGCACTTCGAGACGCGGTTCAACCGGGCGCTGTCGTGGGAGCTGTGGGGCGCCGCGGACGTCATGCTGGGCGGGGTGGACGAGGACGCGTTCGACTTCTTCCGGTGCTGGCTGATCGGCCAGGGCCGGCACGTCTTCGAGGGCGCCCTGCACGCCCCGGACGACCTGGCGTTCCTGGTCCCGGAGTTCGACCCCGAGGCCGACGGCGACGCCGAGGACCTGGGGTACGCCGCCGACGAGGCGTACGAGCAGCTGACCGGGGTGCGGCTGCCGGATCTGGAGCTGCCGCCGCGCCAGGACCCGGAGGGCGTGCGCCCGGACTTCGACGACGACGCGGCGATGGCGGAGCGCTTCCCGCAGCTGTGGGCGCGCTTCGGGTAGCGCGCCGGGGCGACCGGGCACAATGGCCCCCATGCGTATCGCAGTCACCGGCGCCTCCGGGCTGATCGGCTCCGCCCTGTCCGCCTCTCTGACGGCCGACGGCCATGAGGTGGTCGCGCTGGTCCGGCGCGCCCCGGCCGGCCCCGGAGAGGCCCGCTGGGACCCGCGGGCGGGCACCGTGGACGAAGGGGCGCTCGCGGGCTGCGACGCGGTCGTCCACCTGGCGGGTGCGCCGGTCGCGGCGCGGCGCTGGAGCGACCGGCGCAAGAAGGTGCTCCTCGACAGCCGGGTGGACGGCACCGCCACGATCGCGCGGGCGATGGCCGCGCTCGACCCGAAGCCGCGGGTGCTGGTGGCCGGCAGCGCGATCGGCTACTACGGCGACACCGGCGACCGCTTCGTGGACGAGGACAGCCCGGCGGGCAGCGGCTTCCTGGCCGACCTGGTCCAGGCGTGGGAGGCGGCGGCCGACCCGGCGCGCGCGGCCGGCATCCGCACGGTGCACGCGCGCACCGGCCTGGTGGTCTCGCCGCAGGGCGGGGCGTGGGGCGCGCTGTTCCCGTTCTTCCGGGCCGGGCTGGGCGGGCGGCTGGGCAGCGGGCGGCAGTACTGGAGCTTCATCTCGCTCGCCGACGAGATCGCCGCGCTGCGGTTCGCCATCGACCACGAGGAGCTGTCCGGGCCGGTGAACCTGACCGCGCCGGACCCACGCACCAACAGCGAGATCACCGCGGCGATGGGGCGGGTGCTGCACCGGCCGACGGTGCTGCCGGTGCCGTCGTTCGCGCTGCGCGCGGTGCTCGGGGAGTTCGCCGGCGACGTGACGGGCAGTCAGCGGGTGCGGCCCAAGCGGCTGCTGGACGCCGGGTTCCCGTTCGCGCACCCGGACATCGACGGGGCGATCAAGGCGGCGCTGCCCCCGCGCAACCAGGTCTGAGGAGCGCGGCAGCGCGGCCGTACGGTGGGGGCCCAGCGGCCGTACGCCGGCGGCGGTGCGTGCGGGGTCGTACGGCCGGAAAGCTCGCCGGAAAGGGCCGGATCGGGCCGATCCGCCCCGCATCCTTTGCCTTTGATGAGGGCATGACCTTTAGCAGCGTTTCGCGCGGGCCGGTGCCGACGGCCGGCCGCCGGGCGGAAGCGGGCAGTTGACGGTGCGTCGGCGGAGCAGGGCCGCCTGCCGCACCCGCCCGCCCCCGCCCCCCGCGCGGGCGCGAGCGGGGATCGGACCCGACCTCGGGAGGGGCATCGTGCTCGCACCAGCACGCCCGCACAGCACGGCCGCGGCCACGGACGTGATCGTCATCGGCGCCGGACCGGCCGGCCTGGCCGCCGCGCACCACCTGACCGAAGGGGGGATGCGCGTCACCGTCCTGGAGGCCACCGAACGCGTCGGCGGGCGGATGGCCACCGACAGCGTGGACGGCTTCCGGCTCGACCGCGGGCCCCAACTGCTCAACACCGCCTACCCCGAGCTGTCCCGCACCCGCGGGTTGCGCGGGCTGCCGCTGGCCCCGCTCGCGCCCGGCGCGCTCGTCCACTCCGCCGGCCGCGCCTTCCGGGTCGGCGGGCCCCGCGGCACCCGCGCGTCCTTCGGCTCGGCCCGCGACCGGGCCCGGCTCGGCACCGCGCTCGACCGGCTCGCCGCCACCCCCACCCACCGCATCACCGCCCGCCCCGAGAGCACCGCCGCCCTCGCGCTTTCCGGGCGCGGCTTCGCGCCCCGCACGGTCGAGCACTTCCTGCGGCCGCTGCTCGCCGCGCTGCTGTGCGACGCCGAACTCGGCACGTCCAGCCGGGTGGCCGACATCGTGCTGCGCGGCTTCGCCCGGGGCCGGTCCTGCCTGCCGGTGGGCGGCGCCGCCCGTCTGCCCGAACGGCTCGCCGCCGCCCTCCCGCCGGGCACCATACGGTTCGGGGTGCGCGCCGCCCACGTCGCCGCCAACGCCGTGCACACCACCGACGGCGCCGAACTCCCCTGCCGCGGCGTGGTCGTCGCCACCGACGCCCACGCGGCCGCCGCGCTCCTGCCGGGGCTGCGCGTGCCCGGCTTCCACCCCGTCACCGTGGTCCACCACGCCGCGCCCACCGCACCCACGGCGCCCCTGCGCGAGCCCGTCCTCGTCCTCGACGCCGACCGCCTCGGGCCGGTCTCCCACACCTACGCGGCCACCGCCGTCGACCCGACCCGTGCTCCGCGGGGCCGCACCCTCGTCACCTCCGTCCTCCTCGGCCCCCCGCCGGACGGCTCCGACGACAAGACCGTCCGCGCCCACCTCGCGGACCTCTATGGCACCTCCACCGACCACTGGGACCTGCTCTCCCTGCGCACCACCGCGCACTGCGTCCCCGCCATGCCCCCGCCCCACGACCTGCGCCGGCCCGTCCGCCTCCTCGCCGGCCTCTACGTCTGCGGCGACCACCGCGACACCTCCACCCTCCAGGGCGCCCTCTTCTCCGGCCGCCGCGCCGCCTCCGCGGCCCTGCGCGACCTCACCGCCCACACCCCACCCCGCGCGG
>NZ_JBYIRM010000055.1:0-36492 GCF_057708105.1 Actinacidiphila sp. bgisy144
GGCTGCTTTGGTGGCGGCTCGGGGTCGGTTGATGAGTGCGCTGCCTGCGGGTGGCGGGATGGCGGCGGTGCAGGCCAGCGAGCAGGAGGTCCTGGACGCGCTGGAGGGGTTCACCGACCGGCTGTCCATTGCGGCGGTGAACGGCCCTCGGGCGGTGGTCGTCTCGGGTGAACTGGACGCCCTGGACGAGTGGCTCCAACTCCCGCAGTGGCAGGACCGTAAGACGACGAGGCTGCGGGTGTCGCACGCGTTCCACTCGGCGCTCATGGAGCCGATGCTCGACGAGTTCGCCTCGGTCGCGGCGGGGTTGAGTTTCGCGGAGCCGTCCCTCCCGGTGGTCTCGAACCTGACGGGTGCGGTGACGACTTCCGGTGAGCTCGCCGACCCTGCCTATTGGGTGCGGCACGCGCGGGAGGCGGTCCGGTTCGCCGACGGCATCACCGCGCTGGCCGACCTCGGCGTCACCCGCTTCCTTGAGTTGGGCCCGGACGGTTCGCTGACGGCGCTGGCCCGTCAGGTGCTGGACGAGACGGAGACCGAGGCGCTGGTGGTGCCGGCGCTGCGGGCCAAGCAGGGCGAGCCGGACGCGTTCGCCGCGTTCCTCGGGCAGGCCCACACCGCCGGGATCGCTGTCGATTGGGCGGCGTTCTACGCCGGAACCGGCGCACGCACGGTGCCCCTGCCGACGTACGCCTTCCAGCACGAGCGCTACTGGCTGACCTCGCTGGTGGGCGCGGGCGACCCCGCGGCTGCCGGGCTGGGCCGGCTGGACCACCCGCTGCTCACCGCTGCGGTCCCGGTCGGCGACCAGGGCCAGTGGCTGTTCACCGGGCGGCTGTCGCAGGACGTGCAGCCCTGGAGCGGGGACCATGTCGTCGTCGGCGCGGTGATCGCGCCCGGGGCGGCCCTGGTGGAACTGGCCCTGGCGGCCGGCCGGCAGGTGGGCTGCCCGGTGGTGGACGAGCTGGTGCTCCAGGTCCCGCTGCCGGTGCCGGCCCACGAGGCGGTGCCGTTGCAGGTCATGGTCGGCGAACCGGGCCACGACGGCCGCCGGGACGTCGCGGTCTACACCCGCACCCGTGCGGCGCAGGACGACCCGAACGCGGCGGACGTGATGACCTGCCACGCGCGCGGTGTGCTCGCCGAGGAGGCCGGGCTGCTCGCGCCGGCGTTCCCGGCCGAGTGGCCGCCGGCGGGCGCGGAGCCGGTCGAGGTCGAGGGCCTGTACGACCGGCTGGCCGACGCGGGCTACGAGTACGGCCCGTCCTTCCAGGCGCTCCAGGCGGCCTGGCGCGACGGCGAGGACGTCTACGCCGAGCTGGTGCTGCCCGAAGAGGCCGGTGCCGCCCAGCAGTTCGGGATACACCCGGCGCTGCTGGACGCGGCCCTGCACGGCGGGCTGCTGGACCGGGGCGTGACGTCGGCGGTCGAGCTGCCGTTCTCCTGGTCCGGGGTGCGGCTGGACCGGACCGGCACGGCGCGGGCCCGGGTCCGCATCACCCCGGCCGGGCCGTCCACGACCCGGATCGACATCACGGACGAGAGCGGCGAGCCGATCGCGTCCGTCCGGGAACTCGCGTCCCGGCCGGTGGACCAGACGCAGTTGGCGGGCGCCGGGCAGCCGGCCGACGGGTCGCTGTTCACGGTCGACTGGACCGAGGTCGCGGCGGCGGGCGGCACGGCCGCGGCGAACGTCGCGGTGCTCGGCGCGGACGGGCCGTACGCGGACCTGGCCGCGCTGGTCGCGGCGGTGGCCGCGGGCGCGCCGGTGCCGGACGCGGTGGTGACCGAGGTGCCGTCCGCGGGCGGCCCCGACGGCGACACGGCGGACACCGTCGCATCGGTCCGTACGGCGACGGCGCGGACGCTGGAGCTGGTGCAGGAGTGGCTGGCCGCCGAGGCGCTGACCGAGGCGCGGTTGGTGCTGGTGACCCGGGGCGCGGTCTCGACGGCCGGTGAGGCGCCGGACGTGGCGGCGGCTGCCGCGTGGGGCCTGGTCCGCAGTGCGCAGTCCGAGCACCTGGACCGGTTCGCGCTGGTGGACCTCGACCCGGACACGGCCGCGGACGAGGAGGGCTCCGCGCCGGACTGGGCGGCGCTCGCCGGCCTGGGCGAGGCGCAGGTCGCGGTGCGCGGCGGGCGGGTGCTGGCGCCCAAGCTGGCCCGGGCGACCGCCTCGGCGGCGCCCGCCGAGGGGCCGTGGCTGCTCCAGGCGGTCACGAAGGGCTCGCTGGAGGGCCTGGCGCTGGTGCCGGCCGACACCGACCGCCCGCTGGCGGCGGGCGAGATCCGGATGGCGGTGCGCGCCGCGGGCCTGAACTTCCGCGACGTGCTGATCACGCTCGGCCTCTACCCCGGTGACGCCACGCTCGGCAGTGAGGCCGCCGGCACTGTGCTGGAGACCGGCCCGGGCGTCACCGACCTGGCGCCCGGCGACCGGGTGATGGGCCTGACCGCCGACACCTTCGGCCCCGTCGTGATCGTGGACCGGCGGCTGGTCGCGCCGATCCCCGACGCGTGGACGTACGAACAGGCCGCCGCCGTACCGGTGGTGTACCTGACCGCGTACTACGGCCTGGTGCACCTGGCCGGGCTGAGGGCCGGGGAAAAGGTGCTGATCCACTCCGCGGCGGGCGGGGTCGGCATGGCCGCGGTCCAGGTCGCCACGCACCTGGGCGCTGAGGTCTACGCGACCGCCAGCCCCGCGAAGTGGCCCGCTGTGCGGGCCCTCGGGGTGCCGCCCGAGCGGATCGCGTCCTCCCGCGACCTTGTCTTCGCCGAGACCTTCGCCCGGGCGACCGGCGGCGAAGGCGTGGACGTCGTCCTGGACGCCCTGGCCGGCGAGTTCGTGGACGCCTCGCTGGGGCTGCTGCCGCGCGGCGGCCGGTTCCTGGAGATGGGCAAGGCGGACATCCGCGACCCGCAGGAGGTGGCGGCGGCCCACCCGGGGGTCGCGTACCGGCCGTTCGACCTGTTCGAGGTCAGCCCCGAGCGGCTGGGGGAGATGCTCGGCGAGATCGTGGACCTGTTCGCGCGCGGCGTCCTGTCGCACGCGCCGGTCCGCACGTGGGACATCCGGCGGTACGCGGAGGCGTTCCGCTTCCTGCGCGAGGGCCGCAACACCGGCAAGATCGTGCTCACCGTCCCGCAGCCCCCGAACCCCGAGCACGCGGTGCTGGTGACCGGCGGTACCGGGGGTCTGGGTGCTTTGGTGGCACGGCACTTGGCGACGGAGGGCGGTGTCCGGCACCTGGTGCTGGCCTCGCGCCGGGGCCTGGAGGCGCCGGGCGCGGCCGAGTTGGCGGCGGAGCTGGAAGCCGCCGGCGCCCGGGTGCGGGTCGCGGCCTGCGACGTGGCGGACCGGGAGCAACTGACGGCCCTGCTCGGTTCGTTGGAGGTCCCGCTCAGCGGGGTGATCCACGCGGCGGGCGTGCTGGACGACGGTCTGCTGGCGTCGATGACGCCGGAGCAGCTTGAGCGGGTGGTCCGGCCGAAGCTCGAATCGGCGCTGCTGCTCGATGAGTTGACCACCGGCTTGGACGTGCAGTCGTTTGTGTTGTTCTCCTCGGTGGCGGCGTTGATCGGGAGTGCCGGTCAGGGCAACTACGCTGCGGCGAACGCCGGGTTGGACGCGCTGGCGGCGCGGCGGCGGGCCGAAGGGCGGCCGGCGGTGTCGCTGGCGTGGGGCCTGTGGGCGGCCGAGACCGGGATGACCGGGGAACTGGACGCCGGACAGTTGACGCGGCTGAACCGGATGGGTGTGCAGCCGCTGCCGTCGGAGTTGGGGCTCGAACTGCTGGACGCGGCCCAGAAGGTGGACGCGGCGCTGGTCGCGCCGGTGCTGCTGGACCTGGTGGCGCTGCGGGAGCAGGCGCGGGCGGGCACCGCGGTGCCGCTGCTGGCCGGACTCGTCCGCACCCCTGGGCGTACGGCCAAGGCCGGCGGGGGCGGTTCGCTCGCCGCACGGCTGTCCGGCGTGGACCGCGAGCAGTGGGAGCGCGTGACGCTGGACCTGGTGACCGCGCAGGTGGCGGCGGTGCTCGGGCACGCGTCGGCCTCGGCGGTCGACGCGGGGCGGGCGTTCAAGGAGCAGGGCTTCGACTCGCTCTCCTCGGTCGAGCTGCGCAACCGGCTCGCTCAGGCCACGGGCCTCAAGCTGCCCGCGACCCTGGTCTTCGACCACCCGACCTCCCTGGCGGTGGCGCGCTTCCTGGTGACGCAGGTGTCGGGTACGGACGAGGGTGCCGCGAAGACACCGGCCACCCGCACCCCGGCCCGGCGACGGGCCGACGCGGACGAGCCGCTGGCGATCGTCGGCATGGCCTGCCGCTACCCGGGCGGCGCGAACTCGCCCGAGGGCCTGTGGGACCTGGTCGCTTCCGGCCGGGACGCGATATCGGGGCTGCCCGGGGACCGCGGCTGGGACCTGGAGCGGCTGTACGACCCGGACCCCGACCGGACCGGCACCGTGTACACGCGCGGGGGCGGCTACCTGGACGGCGCGGGTGACTTCGACGCGGGGTTCTTCGGGATCAGCCCGCGTGAGGCGCTGGCGATGGACCCGCAGCAGCGGCTGCTGCTCGAAGGCGCGTGGGAGGCGCTGGAGGACGCCGGGATCGATCCCGGCTCCCTGCGCGGCAGCGACACCGGCGTGTTCACCGGCGCGGTCGCGTCCGAGTACGCTGGCGGGGCGACACCCGACCTCGAAGGGTTCCGGCTGACCGGCACCACCACGAGTGTCATCGCCGGCCGGCTGAGCTACACCTTCGGCTTCCAGGGCCCCGCGGTCTCCGTGGACACCGCGTGCTCCTCGTCCCTGGTGGCGATGCACCTGGCGGCGCAGGCGCTGCGCAACGGCGAGTGCTCGCTCGCCCTGGCCGGCGGCGTGACGGTGATGTCCGGGCCGTTCCTGCTGGTGGAGTTCTCCCGGCAGCGCGGCCTGTCGCCCGACGGCCGCTGCAAGTCCTACGCCGACGGCGCCGACGGCACCGGCTTCTCCGACGGCGCCGGCCTGGTGGTGATGGAGCGGCTGTCGGACGCGAAGCGGCTCGGGCACAAGGTGCTGGCGGTGATCCGCGGCAGCGCCGTCAACCAGGACGGCGCGTCCAACGGCCTGACCGCGCCGAGCGGCCCGGCTCAGGAGCGGGTGATCCGGGCGGCGCTGGCTTCGGCGGGGCTGCGGCCGGACCAGGTCGACGCGGTCGAGGGCCACGGCACGGGCACGAAACTGGGCGACCCGATCGAGGCGCAGGCGCTGCTGGCGACCTACGGCCAGGGGCGCGCCGAGGACCGGCCGCTGTGGCTCGGGTCGATCAAGTCCAACATCGGCCACTCGTCTGCGGCTTCGGGCGTGGCCGGGGTGATCAAGATGGTGCAGGCGCTGCGGCACCAGCAGCTCCCGGCCACCCTGCACGCCGACCGGCCCAGCCCGCACGTGGACTGGACCTCAGGCGCGGTCAAGCTGCTCACGGAGGCCCGGCCGTGGACCGACCCGGGGCGTCCGCGCCGCGCGGCCGTGTCCTCCTTCGGCGTCTCCGGCACCAACGCCCACATGATCATTGAGGAGGCACCCGCTCCGAAGGAGGCCGCTCCGGCGGTCCAGGAGTCCCGACCGGCGGTGCCGGTGGTGGTGTCGGCGAAGGACGAGGCGGCGCTGCGGGCCCAGGCGGGCCGGCTGCGGGAGTTCCTGCTCGCGCGGCCGGAAGTCGGGCTGCTGGACCTCGGGTTGTCCGCGGCGACGACCCGGGCGCACCTGGAGCACCGGGCGGCGGTGTCGGCGGCTGATCGGGACGGTCTGCTGGCGGGGTTGGTGGCGCTGGCGTCGGGTCAGCCGGGTGCGGGTGTGGTGCAGGGCCGGGCGGACTCGGGGAAGACGGCGTTCGTGTTCTCGGGTCAGGGTGCGCAGCGGGCGCGGATGGGGGCGGAACTCGCCGAGGCGTTCCCGGTGTTCGCGCGGGCGTTGGCGGAGGTGCGGGCGGAACTCGATCCGTTGCTGGAACGGCCGTTGACGGACGTCCTTGCCGCGGAGGCGGGTTCGGCGGAGGCGGCGCTGCTGGACGATACGCAGTTCACGCAGGCGGGGTTGTTCGCGATCGAGGTCGCGTTGTTCCGGCTGGTGGAGTCGCTGGGTGTGCGGCCGGACTTCCTGGTCGGCCACTCGGTGGGTGAGATCGCGGCGGCTCACGTGTCCGGGGTGCTGTCGCTCAAGGACGCTTCCGCTTTGGTGGCGGCTCGGGGTCGGTTGATGAGTGCGCTGCCTGCGGGTGGCGGGATGGCGGCGGTGCAGGCCAGCGAGCAGGAAGTCCTGGACGCGCTGGAGGGGTTCACCGACCGGCTGTCGATCGCGGCCGTGAACGGCCCTCGGGCGGTGGTCGTCTCGGGTGAACTGGACGCCCTGGACGAGTGGCTCCAACTCCCGCAGTGGCAGGACCGTAAGACGACGAGGCTGCGGGTGTCGCACGCGTTCCACTCGGCGCTCATGGAGCCGATGCTCGACGAGTTCGCCTCGGTCGCGGCGGGGTTGAGTTTCGCGGAGCCGTCCCTCCCGGTGGTCTCGAACCTGACGGGTGCGGTGACGACTTCCGGTGAGCTCGCCGACCCCGGCTACTGGGTGCGGCACGCGCGGGAGGCGGTCCGGTTCGCGGACGGCATCACCGCGCTCGCCGACCTCGGCGTCACCCGCTTCCTGGAGCTGGGCCCGGACGGTTCACTGACCGCCCTGGCCCGTCAGGTGCTGGATGAGGCGGAGTCCGAGGCGCTGGTGGTGCCCGCGCTGCGGGCGAAGCAGGGTGAGCCGGACGCGTTCGCCGCGTTCCTCGGGCAGGCGCACACCGCCGGGATCACCGTGGACTGGGCGGCGTTCTACGCCGGGACCGGCGCGAAGACCGTGTCCCTGCCGACGTACGCCTTCCAGCACGAGCACTACTGGCTGCTGCCGCGTGCGGTGGCCGGTGACGCGGCCGCGGCCGGGCAGGCCGGGCTCGACCACCCGCTGGTGGTCGCGGCGGTCCAGGTCGGCGACCGGGACGAGTGGCTGCTCACCGGCCGGCTGTCCCTCGCGGCGCAGCCGTGGCTGGCCGACCACACGGTGCTCGGCACGGTGCTGGTGCCCGGTGCGGCCCTGACCGAACTGGCCCTGGCCGCCGGGCAGCAGGTCGACGCGCCGGTGGTGGAGGAGCTGATCCTCCAGGCGCCGCTGGCCCTGCCGGCCGGGGAGGCCGTCCAGTTGCAGGTCACCGTGGCCGAGCCGGACGAGAACGGCCACCGGGCGCTCGCGATCTACACCCGCCCGCAGGCCGCGGAGGGCACCGAGCGCCCCGAGGCGACCTGCCACGCCCGCGGCAAGCTGGCGGCGGCGGCCGAGGACACGGCCGCGGCGCCGTTCCCGGCCGAGTGGCCGCCGCCGGGCGCCGTCGCGGTGCCGGTCGACGGCCTCTACGAGCGGCTGGAGGCGGCCGGTTACACCTACGGGCCGGTCTTCCAGGGGCTGCGGGCGGCATGGCGCGCGGGCGGCCAGGTCTACGCCGACGTGGTCCTGCCCGACGAAGAGGCCGGTGCCGCCCAGCAGTTCGGGATACACCCGGCGCTGCTCGACGCGGCCCTGCACGGCGGACTGCTCGACCGTGCCGAGGACGCGGCCGTCGAGCTGCCGTTCTCCTGGTCCGGCGTCCGGCTGGAGCAGCGCGGCGCGGCGCGGATACGGGTCAGGATCACCCCGGCCGGGGCGGAGGGGCCGGCCGCGACCCGGATCGACATCGCCGACGAGGACGGCCGGCCCGTCGCCACGGTGCGGGAGTTCACCGCCCGCCCGGTGGACCCGGCGCAGCTCGCGGGGGCCCGGCGGCCGGGTGACGGCTCGCTGTTCACCGTCGACTGGACCGCGGTCGCCGCTGCGGCCCCGGCGGCCCGGGTGGCGGTCCTCGGCGACCTGCCGGGCAGCGGGGAGCGCTACGCCGACCTCGCCGCCCTCGAAGCGGCCCTGGCCGCCGGAGCGCCGGTGCCCGAGGCGGTCGTGACCGCGGTCGTGGCGCCGTCCCAAAGCACCGCGGGAAGCACCGCCGGAAGCCTGGCCGGAAGCACGGCCGGCGTGGACGCCGACGCGGTTCGGGCTGCCACGGCGGACACCCTGGCCCTGGTGCAGCGCTGGCTCGGCGGGGAGCTGAGCGGGCAACTGGCCGCGGCCAGGCTCGTGGTGGCCACCCGCGGCGGCGTCGCCGTCGGCGACGAGGCGCCCGACCTCCGTCAGGCGCCGGTGTGGGGCCTGCTGCGCAGCGCGCAGTCGGAGCACCCCGGACGGTTCGCGCTGGTGGACCTCGACCCGGACACGGCCGCGGACGACGGCGGCTCCGCACCGGACTGGGCCGCGCTCGCCGGCGGCAGCGAGCCGCAGGTCGCCCTGCGCGGCGGGCAGGTGCTCGCCCCCAGGCTGGCCCGCGCGGCCGCACCGGCGGCGCCCCAACAGGGCCCGTGGACGCTGGCCTCGGTCGCCAAGGGCTCGCTGGAGGGCCTGTCCCTGGTGCCGTCCGGCGCCGACCGGCCGCTGGGCGCCCGCGAGGTGCGGGTCGCGGTACGCGCCGCGGGCCTGAACTTCCGCGACGTGCTCATCGCGCTCGGCCTCTACCCGGGCGACGCGCCGCTGGGCAGCGAGGCGGCGGGCGTCGTCCTGGAGACCGGTTCGGATGTCACCGACCTGGCCCCCGGCGACCGGGTGCTCGGCCTGATCCCCGAGTCGTTCGGCACGACGGCGGTCACCGACCGGCGGATGGTCGCGCCGATGCCCGCGGGCTGGACGTTCGAACAAGCCGCCGCCGTACCGGTGGTGTACCTGACCGCGTACTACGGCCTGGTGGAGCTGGGCCGGCTCACCGCCGGTGAGCGGGTGCTGATCCACGCGGCGGCCGGCGGCGTCGGCATGGCCGCGGTGCAGCTGGCCAGGCGGCTGGGCGCGGAGGTCTACGCGACCGCGAGCCCCGCCAAGTGGGCGGCCGTACAAGCGCTGGGGGTGCCGGCCGAACGGATCGCGTCCTCCCGGGACCTGGCCTTCGCCGAGACCTTCGCCCGGGCGACCGGCGGCGAGGGCGTGGACGTGGTCCTCAACGCGCTGGCCGGGGAGTACATCGACGCGTCGCTCGGCCTGATGCCGCGCGGCGGCCGGTTCCTGGAGATGGGCAAGGCCGACGTCCGCGACCCGCAGGCGGTGGCCGATGCCCGGCCGGGCGTGGTGTACCGGGCGTTCGACGCCTTCGAGGCCGGTCCCGAGCACATCCAGGAGATGCTGGTCGAGGTGCTGGACCTGTTCGCGCGCGGCGTCCTGTCGCACGCGCCGGTCCGCACCTGGGACGTACGCGACGGCCAGGAGGCGTTCCGGTTCCTGCGCGAGGGCCGCAACACCGGCAAGGTGGTGCTCACCGTGCCGGGGCCGTTCGACGCGGACGGCGCGGTGCTGGTGACCGGCGGCACCGGTGGCCTGGGGGCCCTGGTGGCACGCCACTTGGCGACCGAGGGCGGCGTCCGCCACCTGGTGCTGGCCTCGCGCCGGGGCCTGGAGGCGCCGGGCGCGGCCGAGTTGGCGGCGGAGCTGGAAGCCGCCGGCGCCCGGGTGCGGGTGGCGGCCTGCGACGTGGCGGACCGGGAGCAACTGGCGGCGCTGCTCGGCTCGTTGGAGGTCCCGCTGGCCGGGGTCGTGCACGCGGCCGGTGTGCTGGACGACGGGGTGGTGACCTCGCTGACCCCGGAGCAGCTGGACCGGGTGCTGCGGCCGAAGGTCGACGCGGCCCTGCTGCTGGACGAGTTGACGGCGGGCACGGACGTGGGCTCGTTCGTCCTGTTCTCCTCCGCCGCGGGCCTGATCGGCAGTTCGGGCCAGGGCAACTACGCGGCGGCCAACGCCGTCCTGGACGCCCTTGCCGCGCGGCGGCGGGCCGAAGGGCGCCCGGCGGTGTCGCTGGCGTGGGGCCTGTGGGCCGAGGAGACCGGGATGGCCGGGGGCCTGGACGAGGCGGCGCTGGCCCGGCTCGCCCGGCAGGGGGTGCGGCCGATGCCCGCGCCGCTGGCCCTGGACCTGTTCGAGCAGGGCAGGCGGCACGGCCGGCCGCTGATGGTGCCGGCCCGGTTCGACCTGGCCGCGCTGCGGGTCCAGGCCGGCGGCGGGCTGCTGCCGCCGCTGCTGGCGGGGCTGGCCGGCGCCCCGGCCCGCCGCACCCCGGCGGCCGCCGGGACCCCGGTGCGGCGGCTGGCCGCGGTTGCCGAGGGCGAACGCGCGGGCGCCGCACTGGAGTTGGTCCGCTCGCACGTCGCTGCGGTGCTCGGCCACCCGTCGCCCGAAGCGGTCGACCCCGGCCGTGGGTTCCGCGAGCTCGGCTTCGACTCGCTGGCCGCCGTCGAGCTGCGCAACCGGCTCACCCAGGCGACCGGGCTGCGGTTGCCCACGACGCTGGTCTTCGACCACCCGGACCCCACGGCCGTCGCCGAGCTGCTGCTCAGCCTGACCGCGGCGCAGGCCGAGGCGGCCGGGTCCGCCACCGGCGGGGCACACCCGGCGGCCGCCGGCGCCACCGGCACCGGTCACCATGACGGCAACGGCACCTTCAGCGCGCTGATCCACCACGCCCACGCGACGCAGTCGCTGGTCGAGGCGCTGCCGATGCTCACCGAGGCGTCGCGGTTCAAGCCCGCGTTCGGCCCGTCCGAACTGCCGGACAGCGCCGGATACGTGGTCAAGCTCGCCTCGGGCGACGGACAGCCCGCGCTGGTCTGCGTGCCGTCCTTCATGCCCGGCTCCGGCCCGCACCAGTTCATGCGGTTCGCCGACGCCTTCGAGGGCAAGCGGGACGTCTTCGCCTGCACGCTGCCCGGGTTCCACGGCACGGACGCCGGACCGGGGTCCTGGAGCGCCGCGATCGACGTGATGGTCCAGGCGATCCGGCGGGCGGTGGGCGACGCGCCCTTCGTCCTGGTCGGCTACTCGATCGGCGGTGTCCTGGCGCACTCCGTCGCCGCCCGGCTCGAAGCGGCCGGCGACGGGTCGGGACCGGCCGGGGTGGTGATGCTCGACACGCCCACGCCGACCGACGAGAAGCAGATCCTGGGGGTCTTCTCCCAGGTGATGGCGG
This sequence comes from Actinacidiphila sp. bgisy144, assembly GCF_057708105.1. NCBI lineage: Bacteria > Bacillati > Actinomycetota > Actinomycetes > Kitasatosporales > Streptomycetaceae > Actinacidiphila > Actinacidiphila sp. bgisy144. The sequence continues at coordinate 11,112 of NZ_JBYIRM010000055.1, forward strand.
AGATCCTCGACCGCGGCCACGGCGCCACCGTGATCGACGACGGCAGCTGGCTGGCGATGGGCACCTATGTGCGCCTGCTCGCCGAACGCCGCCCCGACCAGATCACCGCGCCCAGCCTGCTGATCCGCGCCGGCCGACCGCTGGCCGCGGCCGCCGCCGGCTTCGGCGACGGGAGCGGGAACCTGGCCGACGACGGCTCCGACTGGCCGGCGTGGAACGTCTGCGACGGCCAGGTGGAGATCGCCGCCGACCACTTCTCGCTCATCGAGACGGAGTCCGCGCTGACGGCCGAGGCGACCGAGCGGTGGCTCACGGCGGAGCGGACACCCGAAGGGACCGGCGCGAAGAAGAAGGCCGGCGCCCCCGCGAAGGCCGGTGCCCCCGCGAAGAGCGGCACCCCCGCGAAGAGCGGCACCCCGAAGAAGACCGACACCCCGAAGAAGGCCGCTGCCGCGAAGAAGGGTGCTGCCGCCAAGAAGGCCGCCGCGGCGAAGAAGACCGCTTCTGCGAAGAAGACCGCTGCTGCGAAGCGGACGGGTTCGGCGAAGAAGACCGGTTCCGAAGAAAAGTGACGACAACAGGAGGAACGAACATGGCACTCGACGGCACGTGGGCGATCACGTACCAGGGTCCGACCGGTGACAAGCAGGCCGACCTGGTCCTCAGCACCGACGGCACCACCCTCACCGGGACCTTCGACGGCACGCCGATCGACGACGGCAAGGTCGACGGCGCGGATTTCAGCTACACCGCCAAGCTGACCTCCCCGGCCAAGATCAAGGTCAAGACGACCGGCACCGTCGACGGGGACACGATGAGCGGCAAGGTGAAGGCGGCCTTCATGACGTTCAACTTCTCCGGCAAGCGCAAGTAGCAGCCCCCATGGCGGGCACCTGACGCGCGGCGCGGGTGCCCGCCGGACCGGCGGACGGTCCGCACGAGATACCGAGAACGACGCCACGAAGGGCGGCCCATGTACCTCACCCAATCGCTGCACCGCGCCGTACGGCAGTCGCCCGACGTGCCGTTCACCGTGTTCGGCGCGCGCACCCTCACCTCCCGCCAGACGTACGATGCGGTGGCGCGCCTGGCGGGCGGCCTGCTCGGGCTCGGCGTGCGCAAGGACGACCGGGTGGGCCTGCTGTCGCTGAACACCGACCGGTTCTGCCAGGTCACCCTCGCGACCGCCTGGGCGGACGCGGCCATCGTGCCGCTCAACACCCGCTGGAGCGCCGCCGAGCACGCCTACGCCCTCACGGACGCCGGTACCGCCGTCCTGTTCGTCGACGACCCGTTCCTGCCGATGGTGCCCGAGCTGCGCGCGAAGGTGCCGGGCCTGCGGACGGTCGTGCACTGCGGCGACGCCCCCACCCCCGACGGGCTGGTGCCGCTCGCCGACCTGCTGGCCGCCGAACCGGTGGACGACGTGCACCGGCAGGGCGACGAGATGGCGGGCATCTTCTACACCGGCGGCACCACCGGCGTACCCAAGGGCGTCATGCTCAGCCACCGCCAGCTGCACATCACCGCCCTGGGCACGCTGCTGCACACCAAGCTCCCGCGCGGCGGCACCTCCGTGCTGGCCGCGCCCGCCTTCCACCTGGCCGGGTTCGCGTTCTGGATCGTCGGCATGCTGGCCGACATGACCACGGTGCCGGTCGCCCTCTTCGACCCGGTCGGGATACTGCGCACCGTCCAGGAGCACCGCGCCAAGCAGACCCTGCTGGTACCGGCGATGATCCAGGCCGTCGTCAGCCACCCCGAAGCGGGCAACTACGACCTCAGCAGCCTGGAACTCCTCGCCTACGGGGCGTCCCCGATCTCCGAGACGCTGCTCACCCGCGCCCGTGCCGCCTTCCCGTCCGCGAAGTTCCTCCAGGTGTACGGCATGACGGAGCTGTCGCCGTCCACGACGCTGCTGCTCGACGCCGACCACGACGACCCCGTGCTGCGCCGCTCGGTCGGCCAGGCCGCGCCCTACGCGCTGGTGCGGATCGTGGACGAGAAGGGCAACGAGGTGCCGCCCGGCACCGTCGGCGAGATCGTCGCCAAGGGCGACCACGTGATGCTCGGCTACTGGAACAAGCCGGAGGAGACCGCGGCGGCGGTCCGGGACGGCTGGATGCACACCGGCGACGTCGGCACCATGGACGAACGCGGCTACGTCTACGTCGTGGACCGGCTCAAGGACATGATCGTCAGCGGCGGCGAGAACGTGTACTCGACCGAGGTGGAGAACGTCGTCGCCAAGCACCCCGCGGTCGCGCAGGTCGCGGTGATCGGCCTGCCCGACGACCGGTGGGGCGAGCGGGTGCACGCGGTGGTCACCCTCGCGCCGGGCGCCACCCTCACCGTGGAGGAGTTGCAGGCGTTCTGCCGGCAGGAGATCGCCGGGTACAAGTGCCCGCGCAGCCTGGAGGTCGTGGCGCAGTTCCCGATGTCGGGGGCCGGCAAGATCCTCAAGCGCGAGCTGCGGGCGGCCGCCGCCCGCAGCTGACGAATCGTCAGTTCTTGCGAACTGCCCCGGCCACGTGCATCGCGGCCGGGGCAGTCGTATGTGCGGTGCTCAGCGCCTGGGTCAGAACTTCAGCGCCGCCAGGCCGTTCGGCGTACCGAGCCCCGTCGGGCCGTCGTAGCCCGGCAGCGAGGTGCACAGGTAGCTGGTGGTGGGGCACTCCTGGCCGTTGCCGGGGATGCTGGCGCTCGCCCCGCCCGCCGCGTCGTTGAGCAGGTCGCGGTGCGCGTACAGGCCCGAGGCGTCCTTGATGCCCGCGGCGGGGCCGGCCATCACGTACATCGCCGCCACCAGCGGGGTGGCCGCGCTGGTGCCGCCGGCGTGCAGCCAGCCGCCGGGCAGGCCGTCAGCCAGGTCGGGCGTGCTGTCGTAGATCGCCAGCCCGGTGTACGGGTCGGCGACCGCGGAGACGTCCGAGACGGTCCGGCCGGGGCAGGCGGTGTCGTGCTGCCAGGACGGCTTGTCGACGTGGGCGGAGCAGGACGCGCCGGCGCCCGAGGGCCGCTGGGTCGGCCCCCACGCGGTCTCCGTCCAGCCCCGGGAGGTGTCGCTGCGGGTCAGCGAGGTGCCGCCGACCGCGATGACCGAGGTGAGGTCGGCCGGGTAGGGCGCGTCGAGCTGGTAGCCGTTGTCACCCGACGCGGCCAGGATGGGCACGCCCGGGTGCGCGTAGGAGCCGACGGTCGTGGGCCGCCCGTCCGCCCCGATGACGGCGCCGTCCCACTGGGTGCTCTCCGGCGCGCTGTAGCTGTTGGAGACGGCGCTCGCGCCGAGCCGTACCGCGGTGTCCTCGGCGGTCGCCAGCTGGATCGCACCGGCCGCGTCGCCCTCGACCAGCAGGATGTTGCAGTCGGGGCAGGCCGCCGAGACGGCCTCCACGTCGAGGCTGATCTCCACCGCCCAGCTCACGTCGACCGGGGGCAGCGGCGCAGCGTCGCCGTTCTGGTTGACCTTGCGGAAGCAGCCGTTGGCGGTGGTGCAGGCCGGCAGGCCGTACGTCGCGCGGTAGACGGCGAGGTCGGCCTCGACGGTCGGCGCGTCGTAGGCGTCGACGATCGCGACGGTGCGGCCCTTGCCCGCGTGCGCGGCCACGTCGGAGGCGATGTGGTAGGCGGACTGGAGGTCGGACGGGCCGTAGCCGTCGGGCAGCGTGGCGTCGGCCTTGGGCGAGAAGGAGCGGGCGCCGGGCACCGACGTGTCCGGCATCACCTCGGCCTGACAGGCCAGTTGGCCGGGCGGCGGGGCGGAACAGACCGACACCGGGGCGGTGGCGGCCGCCGTACCGGAGGCGTCGTCGCCGAAGGAGGACGGGGAGACGACCGCGAGCAGGCCGAGGACGGTCGCCGCGACCGCCACCGAACCGGCCACCGGCCGGAAGAAGCGGGAGGACATCACTGAGGACTCCTGGGAGGTCGGGGTGGTCACGGTCACCGCACCTGGTAGGCGCTCGACAGGGTCTGGTCGATCCGGCCGCCCTGCTGGTCCCACGCCGCGACCCGGAACGACACGGTGCCGCCGGACGCGGAGGCGGGCACGGTGTACGCGGCCCGGTAGGCGCCCTTGCCGCCGGTCACCCGCAGGTCCTGCCAGCTCTTGCCGCCGTCGTAGGACACCTGGGCGGTCGCGCCGGAGATCTGCCCCCCGGTCGTGTACTGCTCGCGTGCCACGTCCAGGTCCAGGGTGTGCCGGCCCGTGGTCAGGCGGTGCTGGAGGTCGGCGTCCGTGCTGGTGGACGCGAACAGCAGCGGCAGCGCGGCGCAGGAGGTGGTCAGGCCGTCGCAGGTCGCCACGTCGGACGGCGGCTTTTGGCCCTTGCCCGGGTCGGCGGTGAACGTCCAGGTCGTGTCGGTGCCGGCGGTCGGGGTGCCGTGGCTGCGCGTGATCTGCTGGCGCAGCCGGTAGGTGGCCTTGCCCGCGGGCACCGCGACGCTCGCCCCGAACAGGTTGCCGTCGCCACTGGCCTGGAGCGTGCCGTCGCGGGTCAGCGTCGTCGTGCCGGAGTCGTCGTACCCGACGCCGACGGTGCCGGGTGTGCTGTCGCCGTCCTCGCCGATGCCGAACACCAGCGTGTCCGCCGTCGCGCACGCGCCGCAGTTGACCGCGCCGAGGCCGGTGTCCACCTGCACGCCGGGCTGCGGCGCGTCGCCCTCCCACAGCACCGAGCGGTGCTCGCCGGCGCGGTAGGCGGTGTCCGCGCCGCTGAGCAGGACCTCGGTCTGCTCGTCCTCCAGTTGCGTCCGCCAGGTCAGACCCGGCGTCGCACTCACGTAGTCGGTCAACGTGCTGCCCGGGGTGGGGAAGTTGAACCCGACGGCTGTCTGGACCCCGGCGCGCGCGGCCCACACCGGCGTCACGTTCTGGACGAGCAGGTCCCAGCCGCTCGGACCGGTCGGCGCCGAGAAGGTGTGCTCGACCGTGGCCAGCGACTTCGCGTCGACCGACGCCGGATACGAACTCGGCAGGTGGTCATAGGAGTCGGCGAGGTGGTACGTGTACGGCCGCGCGGCGTCCGCGGGCGAGGTCAGGGTCGTGGAGACCACCGCCTGGAAGCGGCCGTGCGTGACCGGCGAGGTCGTGTTGAACGTCAGGTCGGACAGGTCGCTGCCCTGGTGCAGGACCTGGAGGGCCACGCTGCCGGTGTCGCTGCCGGGCGAGCCGTCGCTGCGGTAGAGGGTGAACTCGGTGCCGGCGACCGTCGCCGGGCGCGGGGTGGCCGGCACCGGGATCGTGTGCGTGGAGGTGCGCGCGTCCAGGGTGACGCTCGTCCCGTCGCCCACCGCGACGTCCGGCGCGATGGTGATGTGCGTGCCCTCGATGTACATCAACTCGTAGTGCCCGGTGGGCACGCTGAGCTTCATGCTGCCCCGGGGCACGTTGAACACCGTGTTGTCGTACGCGGTGTGGTCCACGTCGATCAGGTACAGCTCGCCCGTGGTGGTGGGCTGCCCGGACGTGTCGACCAGGTGCACCGTGAGGCGGCCGACGCGGTACGCGTCGCTCTTCCGGGACGCCGTCGCGGGCGTCGCGGCCTTCGGGGTGAACGCGCCGGTGCCGCAGGTGCGTTCGGCCAGTGCCGTGGTGTCGTACGGGGCCAGGCCCGTCTTCGCGGTGGCGGCGTTCGCGGGCACCAGGTACTGGTGGCCCCCGCTGCGGAAGGAGAGCAGCGTGCGGTTCTCGCCCGCGGCCGGGTCGGTGAGGCGGGCACCGTCCGCGGTGACGGTCGCGCCGATCCCGCCCGGCAGGGTCACCCGGCAGCCCGCCGCGGCCTGTTGCGCCGCGGCCGTCCTGACGAAAGCGGACGGCGGTGTGCCCTCCGCGTGCGACGCGGGCACCACGAACAGCCCGCACGCGGCGGCCAGCCCGAGTGCCGCCAACCGGCCGCCACGGTGCCCCATCAGGGGTATGGGTCGTTTCAACTCGACGTTCACCTTTCGGTGTTGGGGGTCAGGAAACCCGCCCGGTCACAGGGGCTCGTAGCCCGTGAACGGGTCGTCGTCCATCTCCTCGGACGACCCGGGCGGTTCCTCGGGAACGTGCGGCGCCTCCTCGGCCGGCCCTTCGCCGTCCGCGGAGCATGGTCCGGCCGGGTGCCCCTCCTCCCTCGGGACGCCCTCACCGAAACGGCTCACCCTTTTGCTCTCCATCACGTGTCGCGGAACCGGATGCCGCCCGCACAGCGGGCGAACGCGAGTATCACCACCCCCGCGCCCCCCTCGCGATCCGTCAACTGACCTAAAGTTCCCCGGGGCCCCTCGGGGCGGGTGGGCCGGGAAACCGGGGAGCCGCCCGGCCCGCTACGTCAGGATTCCGCCGGGGCGATGCCCGCGTTGAGGGCCGCCACGGCCAGGGCGGTGCGGGACCTGACGTGGTGCTTGCGCATCGCGGAGTTGAGCTGGGCGGCCACCGTGCGGGGGGAACGGGACAGGGCGCGGGCGATGTCGGGGGTGGACAGCCCGGTCAGCATCAGCCGTACGACCTCCAGTTCGCGCGGGGAGAGCCGGTCGCCGTAGCCGCGCCGCGGCCCGCGCGGAGCGGCCCGCTCCACCGCGGCCACCCGCCGCGCGTCCTCGTGGGCCCCCAGCTCCCGGAACCCGCCCTCGACCGCGGTGAGCAGGTCGGCCGCCCCGAGGGCCAGGGCCCGCCGCTCGCGGGCGAGCAGCGCCTCGTAGGGCCGCGGCAGCCGCTCCCAGGCGACGGCCGCCGCCTCCCACCGCTCCGCCACCTGCGCGCCCGGCTCGCGCGCCTCCGCCACCCACGCCTCGCACGTGGCCAGCGCGGCGGCGGCCGCGGGGGAGGGCACCCCGCGCAGGCCCCGCGCGTAGCGGGCGAGGAGGTCCTCGGCCGCGTCGATCCGCCCGGCGGCGACGAACGCCCGCACCCGGACGGGCGCGATCTCCGTGGCCCACAGCCAGATCCCCTTGCGGGTGACGACCCGCATCCCCTCCTCGGTGAGCGCGAGGCACTCCTCGACCCGCCCCTCGGCCAGCCGCATCGCCGCCAGCGCGGCCGTCGGCTTCAGCGGCACCTCCACCATGCCGCGCCGCGCCGCTTCGGCCGAGACGTGCTCGAACCGCCCGCCTGCCGCGGCGAGTTCCGCCTCCCCGGTGGCACCGGCCGCACCCAGCAGCGCGAGCACCAGCAGCCCGTCGAGGATCATCAGCGGCTCCTGCTCGATGCGGGTGAACGCCGCCGCCCGCTCGGCCAGCCCCGCCCAGCGGCCCTCGTACCAGTCGAGGTGGACCAGCGTCACCAGCGCCATGTCCCGCATCCGCAGGTACCCGTGCGCCGCGCTGACCTCCGCGGCCCGCTCCAGCCGCGGCCGCGCCCGCGCGTAGAACCCCCAACGCAGCGCCGCGTCCCCGATGTTGAGGTCGGCACGGATGGTGCTGAGCAGGTCCTCCGGGCGCTCGGCGGCCGCCGGGACGCCCGCGGCGACGTCCCACCCGGCGGGGTCGCCCATCTCCAGCAGCGCGGTCACCCGGTCCACCCGGAACGTCAACCGCCCCTGCGCGGGGACCCTGACCTCCACCAGCTCCACCGACTTGTCCAGCCACCGCCGGTGCGCGGAGACCGGCCAGTCCGCGCCGCCGGGCCGGCTGAGCGCGCTCATCGCCGCGGCGGCCTCCTGCGGCCGGTCGTCCAGGTCGCCGATCGCGCGCTCCAACTCCGCGGCGCCGGCGGCGTACTGGCCGGTCTGGAGCAGCATCCGGCCCAACTGGGCGCGGATCTCGCCGCGTTCGGGCCGCGACAGGGCGTCGCCGTCGAGCAGGGACCGCAGCACCCCGAGGAGTTCGGTGCTGGCGAGGTACCCGGAGAAGGCGTAGACGGGGAACTTCCGGCACAGCCGGGCGGCGTCCCCGGCCGGCAGGCCCGGCGCCGACAGCAGCGCGTGCATCGCCGACACCGCCGCCGGCTGGTCCCCCGAGGCGAGCGACAGGTCCGCGGCCCGCTCGGTGTAGCGCCGCCACGCGCCGGTGTCGCCGCCCGCCGCGAAGTGCCGCGGCAACTGGGCGATCGGGACCGGCGACAGCTTCTCCAGCGCCCGCCCGGCCCGCAGGTGCAGCACGCGCCGCTCCCCGCCGGGGATGTCGTCGTAGACGGCGCGGCCGGCCAGCAGGTGGCGGAAGTGCACCCGCCCGGTGGGGTCCTCGACCAGCGCCCTGGCCCGTACGGCCGCGGCCAGCGCGGCTTCGGCCCGCTCGGCCGGCAGCCCCGACACGGCCACCAGCACCGCGGGCCCCACCGGCTCCGCGAGGACGGCGGCGGCGCGCAGCACCTCGCGGTCGTCGGGCGCGAGACGGGCGGCGCGCTCCAGCACCGCGTCGCGGATCGTCGGCGGCACCTCGATCCGGGTCAGGGTCCGGCGCCGCCACTCGCCGCCGTGGCGCACCAGGTCCGCCCGGTCGCCCAGCAGCCGTACGGACTCCTCCAGGGCGAGCGGCAGACCCGAGGTGTGCTGGTGCAGGAAGGCGGCGAACGCGTCGGAGACATGCTCGTCGTGGAGCATCGAGGAGATGAACTGCGCGGTCTCGGCCACGCTCAGCGGGGCGAGCACGATCCGGGTGTGCACGCTGCCGGGCGCGGGTCTGGCGGCCAGGCGCAGGAGGTGGGAGCCGACCGGCACGTCCTCGGGGCGGTAGGTCAGCACCAGGCTGACGCGTTCCGCCGCCGGGCGGGTGGCGAGGAAGAGCAGGAAGTCGAGGGTGGCCGCGTCCGCCCAGTGCGCGTCCTCCACGGCCAGTACCGCGGTGCCGCACCCGGCGAGGAGTTCGCGCAGCGCGCGGAAGAGGCGGTGCCGGGCGGCCCCGGCGTCGTCGAGCCGCTCGGGCGCGGGCGGCAGGTCGCCGGCCCACTCGGGGAAGAGCGGGCGCAGCGCCCCGGCCAGCGGGGACAGGCCCAGCGCGGCCACGTCGACGCCGGTCTGGCGGGCCGCGTCCACGACCGGGGCGAGGGTGAGGGTCTCCCGGAAGGGCGGGCAGCCCGCGACCAGCACCCGGCCGGGGCGACCGGGGCGGCCGGGGCGGGGCGCGGCGCCGGGGCCGGCCGCCTCCAGGGCCTCCAGCACCTCCTGGAGCAGCCGGGTCTTGCCGATGCCCGCCTCGCCCTCGACGAAGACGGCCGCGGGCCCGGCGGTGAGGCCGCGCACGGCCCGCTCCAGCTCCGCCGCCCGCCCGACCAGCCGGGGCCCGCGCACCGCGGGCGTACCGTCCTGGACCGCCGGTCGCGCTGCCACGGCCCCGCCTCCCCTCACCGACCCCCGTGCACCCGCCTGCGTCAGCGGCCCATTGTGTCCCGGCGGGCGCCCGCTGACCAGGCAAACCTTCCGCCGTCGAAGCCCCGCACCGGAACACGGCCCCGGCACCGCACCCGAACGCGGCGCCGGGCCCGCGCAACCGCCGTACCGGCCAGGGACGTCAGAACGAGTGCTGCCGCCTATGGAACGGGGATGCCACGGTGAAGGACGTACGCGTCGCAGGAGCCGCGCTGGCCGCGCTGCTCGCAATGGCCGCGCTGACCGGGTGCGGAGGCCACCCGCACCCGAAGGACCAGTCGAAGTCGACCGCCCAGCAGACGAGTTCGGGGACGACGCCCTCCGCGTCGTCGCCCTCCTCCTCGGCCGTGCCGGTGCCGAGCCTGACCACGTCCGCCCCGATCCGGAAGGCCGACCCGGACACCGTGGTGCGCACCCTCGCCCAGGCCAAGTCGATCGTCCCGCTCACCGCGAGGCTCCCCGACGGCTGGTCCGCGGACCGCGGCGACTTCGTGTCCACGGCGGTCGCCAGCGACGACGACTGTAGCTTCGAGCCCTGCGACGGCGCGAAGTTCCGCGCGTCCGGCGCGTACGAGGACGCCGGCGGCGCGCACGCCTACTCCGAGGTCCAGACGTACGACAGCAAGCGGCACGCCCTCGCCGCGTACGCCGAGGCCGCCGCGGGCGGTGCGGGCGAGGTCAAGCACGGCGGGTCCCCGGTCGGGAACGCCTCCCAGTACCTGACCCGCACCGCGGACGGCGGCACCGACGAGGTCGTCATCTACCGGGTCGGCACGGTCGTCGCCGAGGTCTCCCTCGAACAGGGCAGCACGGCTGCCGAGAGCCTCCTGACCTTCGCGAACCTCCAGGCCGCCCGCACCCAGGACGTCCTCTCCGGCGATCCCCCCTCCGACAACTGAGCGCTCCTCACGCTTCCACGTCCTTCGCCGACCCGCCGCCCTCGGTGTGCTCCTCCAGCAGGGTGCGCAGGAACACCAGCGACGCCGCCGGGGACAACGCGATGTCCCGCAGTGCGTCCAATGTGCCCCGCAGCGACTCGACGTCCTCCGGGTCGGAGGTCAGGTAGCCGCGCCAGCCGCCCTGCATGAAAGCCACCGCGCCCCCGTCGTGGAGGTAGGCCAACTCCACCGGGCAGCGCACGTGATGCGGGCCGGCGTCCGACGGCACCACATGCACCACCACGCCCGGCCACTGCGCCGCCTCGATCAGGTGCTCCGCCTGCGCGGTCCACGTCTTCTCATCCCGCGCCTTACGGCGCAGCACCGCCTCGTCGATCAACACCCGGTAGCGCACCTGCGCGCCGATCAGACGCAACTGCCGGTCGGCCAGGGCCGCGATCTGCTGGTCCACCTGCTCATCGCTGAGCTGCGCCAGGTGCAGCAGTTCCCTCGTGTAGGCGCCGGTCTGGAGCAGATCCGGGAGGGCGCCGGGGGCGTACTCCAGGATGTTGGCCGCCTTGGCCTCGAACGGCCCCATGTCCCCGTTCAGCTGCCGGTCGTGTGTGGGACTGTAAGACGTTCGGTGTAACTCCCGATCATGGAAGATGCATCGATGACCAGTGAGAACGTGTCCGAGTCCGAGGCCTCCGCGCCCACGAAGGCTGCGTCGGCGAGGGCCGTAGACGACCAGTTGATCGACGAGTTGGTGGGCCGGGCCCAGGCGGAGGGTCTGCAGCTGACCGGCGAGGGCGGGCTGCTGCAGCAGCTGACCGAGCGGCTGCTGGAGTCCGCTCTGGAGGGCGAGATCGCTGACCACCTCGGCTATGACAAGCACGACCCGGCCGGCAAGAACGGTGGCAGCTCCCGTAACGGCACACGCTCCAAGACCGTGCTGACCGATGTCGGTCCGGTGGAGATAACCGTGCCCCGTGACCGGGACGGCTCGTTCGAGCCGAAGATCGTCAAGAAGCGGCAGAAGCGCCTGACTGGCGTCGATGAGATGGTCATCTCGCTGGCCGCGAAGGGCCTGACCACCGGAGAGGGGCAGGCGCACCCGGCCGAGGTCTATGGCGCCGAGGTCTCCCGGCAGACCATCTCCACCATCGCCGACAAGGTGCTGGAGAGCATGGCCGAATGGCAGAGCCGTCCCCTCGACCCGGTCTGTCCCGTCGTGTTCATCGATGCCATCCATGTGAAGATCCGCGATGGTGCGGTGGCCAACCGGCCCATCTACGTGGCTCTGGCCGTGACCACGGAGGGCCGGCGGGAGATCTTGAGGCTGTGGGCCGGTGATGGCGGTGAGGGTGCCAAGCACTGGCTGCACATCCTCACCGAGATCAAGAACCGCGGCGTGAGCGATGTGCTGATGCTGGTCTGTGACGGACTCAAGGGCCTGCCCGAGTCGGTGGAGACGGTCTGGCCGCGGGCGATCGTGCAGACGTGTGCGGTCCACCTGCTGCGGAACTCCTTCCGCTATGCCGCCCGCCAGGACTGGGACAAGATCGCCAAGCTCCTCTAGCCCGCCTACACCGCGCCGACCGGGGAAGCTGCTTTGGAGCGGTTCACGGAGTTCGCGGACGCCTGGGGCCGGAAGTATCCGGCGATCGTGAAACTGTGGGAGAACGCCTGGGTGAGGGCACCCCCGGACGAAGTCTGGGGGAGAGTTCACCCCGTTCCTGCGGTTCGACACCGAGATCCGCCGCATCGTCTGCACGACGAACGCGATCGAGTCGGTCAACGCCCGTATCCGCCGGGCGGTCAAGGCCCGCGGGCACATCCCGAACGAGCAGGCCGCGTTGAAGTGCGTCTACATGGCGATCATGTCACTCGACCCCACGGGCAAGGGCCAGGCCCGCTGGACCATGCGCTGGAAGACCGCACTGAATGCCTTCGACATCACCTTCGACGGCCGACTCTCCGCAGCCCGCCAGTAACCCCACCCACCCATACACCGTTCGTTTGACAGACCCACCGTAGGGATGTCAGCCCGGCCTGCGATAGTGCGGCTGTGGATGACGAGACCTTCTGGAACATGATCGACCGCTGCAGAGAGCAGACCCAGTACCCGGATGAGCGGCTGTCTTGGCTACGTGGTCACCTGTCAGGACAGCCCGAGGCGGAGATCGTGCAGTTCCAGGTAAGCCTGGACCGCGCTCTGGTGCCATCGTTCACCTGGGATCTGTGGGCAGCAGCAGACCGAATCCTGGGCTGGTGCTCCGACGACAGCTTCTTCTACTTCCGGCTCTGGCTGGTCGGGTTGGGCCGCGACATGTTCGAGCGAGCGGCGCGGGATCCCGACGCGCTCGCCAACGCGCCGGAGATTAAGCGGCTTGCCGGCCGATCGCCAAGAGCCTGGTCGCACGAGGAGTGGCCCGAGTGGGAGGAGCTGGACTATGTCGCGGGGCGTGCGTTCGAGGACGCGACTGGAAAGACGGATGACGACTTCCATGACGCCATGGAGGCCCTCCACGTTGAGGGCCTCGACCCGCGAGAGCCAGTTGGCGAACGGTGGGACGCGAACCGCGACGGGGAGACCGCACGTCGTCTGCCACGGCTCAGTGCGCTGTTCCCCACCACTGAAATGGTGTGACGGGGGCGTACTCATGGTCCAACTCTTCAGTCAGTCGCCGTACTCTCGCAGTAGCGCGATCATGTGGCGGATCTTATGCACGGCATCTTCCGGAATGGGATCGGGATTGAAGTGCATCAGGTCGTTACGGATCTCGCGCAGCTCGTCAATCCGCCTCACGAACACCTTCCTGTCGAGGGGCCATCCGAGAGCCTCCCATGCTCCCTTGTTCTGGAGGATGCGCTGGTAGTCCCCGATGGACAGATCGTCGAAGGAACCTATGTCACGGTCTCCATCTGGCGAACATAGATTTGCGACATACTCAACATTGAAGGCATCGGAGAGGATCCTCCGAAGCCTTTGATCAAGCTCCCCGATGAGGAAGAATGGCGTAGCCATGGTTCCGTATGCCGCAGCAACGTCATTGGACGTGACAATACCAGCGATGGCGTTCGTTTGATCCCTGACCAGCACAAAGTCAAAGTCTGCAAGCAGGGGCAGGACATCGATCAAATGCTGGTCATATGTGACGTCGCGTGCTTTGATGATGGCTTTTGAGAAGGGTGCGCTTGGGTCTGCATGCCTCGCGCGAGCGATCGACTCCCATGTAACAGCGCCTCGGAGGTTGTGTGTTCCAGCCAGAACAGCGAGTTGCGAATAGCCATTGACGGCCATCTCCGTGATGGCTCCCTCGAAGGTCGCCGACGGAGAGACCGCCACGACCCCCGAAAGCGCCGAAGGCAAGTTGCCTACCGTCAGGCCGATAACATGGGTTTCTTCACTTTCAGAGGAAGCAGCGGAGCTCACCGTCACGGTGCCCTTCTCGGATTCCTGCTCACTGTCTGCGTCCGTCGGAGCGATCACCAGATTGACATGAGCATCGAGGTTCACCGCCTCGAAGTCGGGCACAGTCGACAGGCTGTGATTGTCCAGCTCGGCGACTACCTGTTGGCTGATCAGGTAACCTCGCCGCTCAGCACCCCACCAACCGAGGAGGTCTCGAACCGTGAGGGTGAGGGGATTCCCCTTCTCTGCTTCCTCTCTTGCCTTCTTCAGCTTCTCGTGGCGAGCGGTGGAGGGTTGCACAGCAACCTCATTCGATGCCTGCGCGGCAACCGAGTCGAGAAGCTGCTGACGAAGCGCATCCAGTGTCGTGTCATCGTCCAGCGCCCAGGCATGCCAACCGTCGAAGGAGCCGCTGCCCACTGCTGCTATAGCTGCACTGGAGGGGGATTTGAATTGCTGTCCGTCGACCAACTCAATCATGGAGTCGTCTGTTACGCGTGCAGCATGTGTTTCGCCGATGCGAGGTCGCTCAAAGGTGAGCTGCGCTCCCACCTCTAGAAGCTCGGCCTTCACGAGGTCCGCGATGCTGACGCGCCGCCCCTCGAGCAGGTACGAGGCTCTCGCCGGGGCGCCGCTCGAATCAGCATCGCCTGCAAGACCTGTCATCGCGCTTGTCCCCTCCGCCCCGGCGCAACGTCTGCCCTGGTCATCGTAGAGCCTCAGCGCAGGGGAGTGTCCAATAAACGGCGAATCTGTTGATCACGGAGACGCCAAGTGAGTGAGCCCTTTCCAACCTGGCAGCTGAGCACGTCAGTTGGGCTGGCAGACAGGTGAAGCCCCTGGTAGATGGGTTTTCGACCAAGAAATCCGTCTCCACCAGGGGCTTCGTGTGCTTGTCTACCCGTCGGGCGTCGACATGTCCAGCTCTGCCCTTCGCTTCTTGTCCGCCAGGCTCTGCCAGCACCGCCGGGAGCTCGGCACTCGGTGGAGGCGTCTGAGCCCGGGGCGGCAAGCTCTGCTCACCCTCGCCTACCTTCGCAACGGCCATCCGTACGCCCAGCTCGCAGCCGGTTTCGGCATCGGGACCACGACGGCCTACCGGTACGTTGCCGAAGCCGTCGAGCTCCTGGCCACGCTCGCCCCGACTCTCGCGGAAGCGGCCCGGACGGCATCGACGAAGGCGTTCGTGCTGCTGGACGGCACCCTGTTGCCGATCGATCGCATCGCCGCGGACCGCCCCTTCTACTCCGGCAAGCACAAGAAGCACGGGATGAATGTGCAGGTCCTGGCCGATCCGTCCGGCCGGCTGCTGTGGGCGTCACCGGCTCTGCCCGGAGCCGTCCACGATGTCCGGGCCGCCCGTGAACACGGCATCATCGCCGCTCTTGCAAAGGCCGGCGTCGCCTGCTGGGCCGACAAGGGCTACCGAGGTGCCGCGGGTACGGTCCGTGTCCCGTACTGGGGCCGATGGGAGAAGCTTTCCGCAGGCCAGAAGGCCGTCAACCGGTCCCACGCGAAGATCCGGGCCCTGGTCGAGCGGGCCGTCGCCACACTCAAGTCCTGGCGACTCCTCCGCAAGATCCGTTGCTCGACCAACCGCGTTACCGGCCTCGTCCAAGCCGTCCTCTGCCTGTATCTGGCCAGCTCAGACTGAGGATGGAAAACGCTCAGTGAGATGACGATCGAGCCGGAGTCCGTTCCTGAGCTGGCTGGTGTGGCCAGGTCGGGCGAGCAGTTGATCGCGATGCTGGTCGAGCGGGCTCGGAGTGAGGGCACGCCGCTGACCGGTGCCGGCGGGCTGCTGCAGCAGTTGACCAAGCGGGTGCTGGAGTCCGCCCTGGAAATCGAGATCACCGATCACCTCGGCTATGACAAGCACGATGCAGCAGGCCGGAACAGCGGCAACAGCCGCAACGGCACCCCGGCGAAGACCGTGCTGACGGATGTCGGTCCGGTCGAGGCCAAGGTGCCCCGGGATGTGGAGGGCAGCCTCGAGCCGCAGATCGTCAAGAAGCGGCAGCGTCGGCTGGCGGGCGTGGACGAGACGGTGCTGTCGCTGTCCGCGAAGGGCCTCGCCCACGGGGAGATCTCCGCGCACCTGGCCGAGATCTACGGCGCCGAGGTCTCCAAGCAGACCATCTCCGCCATCACCGACCAGGTGATAGACGGCATGGCCGAATGGCAGAACCGGCCGCTCGACCGCGTCTATCCTGTTTTGTTCGTGGACGCTATCAACGTCAAGATCAGGGACGGGAAGGTCGCCAACCGGCCCGTCTACGTTGTCGTGGCCGTCACCGTCGAGGGCACCCGGGACATCTTGGGCATCTGGGCCAGCGACGGCGGCGAGGGCGCGAAGTACTGGCTGCAGGTTTTCACCGAGCTGAAAAACCGGGCGCGTGACCAGTTGTCGGACCTGGCGTACACGCTCGGCCGCCCGCACTCTTCAGCCCGCCACCAGCAGCTGTGCGCCGAAGCCGCCGACCTTTACCAGCTCGCCGGCGAAATCTCCTTCGACGGGAATCGTTACACCCAGGCCGCGGAGTGCTACGCGCTGGCCGCAAGCGCGAGCAAGGAAGCGGGAAACGCCGACCTGTGGGCAGCCGCGCTCACCCGGCACGCCTTCATCGGCGTCTACGAGAAGCGCTTCCAGCAGACCTCCCCCCTGCTCCAGGCAGCCGAGGAACTCGCCAGGAACGGCGACAGCCAACTGTCCACCCGCCACTGGGTGGCCGCGGTCCAGGCCCAGGTCCACGCCGGCCTGGGCGACCTGAACGCCTGCAATCGCGCGCTGGACACCGCGCAGGAAGTGCACCGCCTCGACCATCCCTGCCCTGGCGGTTGGCTACGGTTCGACGGCTCGCGCCTCGACGAGGAGCGGGGCAGTTGCTATGTGCGGCTGGGCCGCCTGGACCTCGCCGAGACGGCACTCACCGATGCCCTCGCCAGCAAGCTCACGCTGCGGCGCCAGGGAAGCGTACTTACCGATCTCGCGATGATCGGTGCCCGGCGCCATGACGTCGACCGCCTGCTGTCCTACGGAACAGCGGCCGTCGAGTTGGCCGAACGCACCTCGTCCGGTTACATCGGCAAGAAACTCGAAGGGCTGCGCGGATACCTCGCGCCTTTCCGGGCCGACAAGCGGGTCTCGGACTTCAGCGAACGCATCTCGTCACTGACCGCCGTATGAGCGCACTGGAGGAATCACGATGACCGATCAGGGCCGGGCCTTCCGAGAAGCCTGGATCAAGGGTGTGAACACGCACTATCCAGGTGAGCCGAAGCCCGGATACGTCGCGCCCTGGGAGGAGACCCCCGAGTGGGAGCGCGACGCGGCCTCCGCGGTCTACGGCCAGGTGGAGGACTTCCTCACCGTCAGCGCCGGCAGCGCCGCCAAGCTCAGCCGGGAGCAGAAGGGGCGCTTCGTCTCCCTGTGCTGGATCGCCCAGATCCACAAGCACTTCCCCGACCCGAAGCCCTCCTACGTGGCCGACTGGGACGACCAACCCGCCTGGCAGCGGGAAACCAACGCTGACATCTTCGAGGCGATCGAGCAGCGCCCGTAAGGGCGCCGCTGCGCTACGGGCGGGCGGCCGCCCACCGGCCCCGCAGAGGTCGCGGCGGACGAACTCCGCGATGGGCAGGGCCGTGACGGCGTAGAAGAACCACATGCCGGCGGACGTCGACATGGCGAAGTGGGGGGTGTACCAGGGCGGCTCGAGCGTCGCCTGCCAGGCCGGCGCGATGACGGCGACGGCCGCGCCCGCGTAGCCGGTCCGGCGCGGCAAAGGCCCCGCGCCGGGTAGGAGGCCCGCCAGGGACAGCAGCGTGGCCAGCAGGCCGAAGAAGGCGAGCACCGACGCGACGGCGCCGCAGGGGAGCGCGTCCCAGGTGGCGAAGTCGTGGCCGGTGGCCTTGACCAGCGGCTGCGCGAAGCAGACGAGGGTGCCCCACCGCACGCTCCACACGGACTGGCCGTCGCCCCCAGCGGAGTACGCCCGCAGGAAGCAGGAGACGGCGTACAGCGCCAGCAGCGCCCCCGCGGCGCCGAGCCCCGTACGACGCGGCTGCGGCGCGCTGCCGGTGCCCGCCCCCGGCCTCGGCCCGGGCGCCGGGATCGTAGGGGCGTGCGGCCCGTCCACCACGGGCCCTTCCGCCACCACGAGCGTCGGCTCCGGCGCGGGCGCCCGCAACTCCCGTGCGCACTCGGCGGCCGACGGCCGGTCCTGGGGGAGCGGCGACGTCATCCGGGTGAGCAGCGGCACCAGGTGGGCGGGCAGCGACTGCCGTGCGGGGCCGGCGAGTTGGGCCGCCGATGCCCGTCGACCGCTGAGCTTCTCGACCGGCACCAGCACCAGCACCAGCGCGTAGACGTTCGACGCGGCCGTCGCGCTGCTCGGGCGCCATGTAGGCCAGGGTGCCGAAGGCGTTGCCGGATGCTGCCGTGGTTCAGCGCCGCGAGCGTCCGGGCCGCGCAGGCGAACCGCCGGGCCGCGTTCGGGTACTCGGCGACCCCGGTGACGAACTTGACGGCCACCAGCCGCTGAAGGATGCGCGGCGGCGGCAAGGCCGATCACCGCGCCGTTGCGCCACCGGCAGGCCCATCCGCCACTCGAAGGAAGTCCGCAGGCCGAAGGTGGTTGTGCGGGACCCGGCCGGTGCCGACCCTGGTACGGGCGCCCGGCCGCGGCGGCCAGGACCAGGAGACGCTGATGGAGGAACGGATGGCACAGCTCGAGGACGACCGTGCGCGCGACCGTACGGTCGGACAGCCCGACGTGCCGGGGGCCGCGCCCGCGGGCCCGACCGCGGACACGCAGACAGACGCGGACACGGACGCGCACGCGGAGGCCAGAGACCGGATCACCCACGGCCTGCTCTACAACGAGTCCGACGCCGGCTTCCTCCAGGGCGGCCGCCGCGCGGGCCTGCTGCACGAGTACAACCAGACCGCCCCCGCCGAGGCGGAGCTCCGCGCCGACCTGCTCGGCCGCATCCTCGGCTCGATCGGCAAGCGCAGCTTCATCGCGCCCGTCTTCCAGGCCGCGTACGGCAGCAACGTGCACATCGGGGACGACTTCTACGGCAACTTCAACCTCTCCCTGATCGACGACGTGGAGATCCGCATCGGCAACGGCGTGATGATCGCCCCGAACACCACGATCACCACCACCGGCCACCCCGTCCACCCGGAGCTGCGCGTGGACTACAACCGCTTCTCCGAGCCGGTGGCGATCGGGGACAAGGTGTGGATCGGCAGCAATGTGGTGGTGCTGCCGGGCGTGACGATCGGATACGGCTCGGTGATCGGCGCGGGCAGCGTCGTCACCCATGACATCCCGCCGATGGTGGTCGCCTTCGGCGCGCCCTGCCGCATCGTCCGGCCCATCACGGACGCGGATCTGACGCAGCGTCAGTAATACCCCGGGAGGAGCGCACGGGCCGTCGACCGCACGAGAACCCGCACGGGTGAAAAGCAGTTTCCTGACGTGTCGTCAGGTGTCGAGGTCCCAGAACGAGCCGTAGCGAGTGGTGAGTTCCTCGATGTCGGGGGCGGTCAGCAGGCGCTGCCCGCTCTCGCCGAGGAGGAGCAGCAGGGCGCAGACCTCTTCCAGTTCGGTGGCCGCGTCGACGGCGGCGGCCAGGTCGGCGCCGGCGACGACGGGGCCGTGGTTGGCGAGGAGGGCCGCGCGGAAGGGGAACGGGAGGGCTTCGAGGCCGGCGGCCTGCCCGGGGTCGCCGGGGGCGGCGTAGGGGATCAGCGGGGTCTGGCCGACGCGCATGACGAAGTACGGCGTGAGCGGGGGTATCGCGCTGTGCTCGCTCCAGCCGGGCCGGCAGCTGACGGCGGCGGCGTGCCGGGAGTGCAGGTGGACCACGGCCCCGGCGGTGGGGTCGCGCCGGTAGAACGCGGTGTGCAGCGGGAACTCCTTGGACGGCCGCGGCCCCGAGACGTGGCGGCCGGCCAGGTCCACCACGCTCAGCCGGTCCGGGTCGAGGCCGCCCAGGCCGTACCCGGTGGGCGTGATCAGCACCCGGTCGCCGTCGCGGACGCTGATGTTGCCGCTGGCGCCCGGGCTGAACCCGAGCGACTGGAGCTTCGCGCCCGCCTGGACGAGATCGGTCTCGGGCGTCCTCACGCCAGCTCTCCCCACGCCGTGGTGAACATGTCGGTGGCCCCGAAGTTCCCGGACTTCAGTGCCAGGTCGACCGGGTGCCGGCCGCCGTCGAGCCGCGCCTCGGTGTGCGTCCAGGCGACGCCGGGCGCGATGGGCGCGCCGACCCGCAGGGTGCGCGCGCCGATCGCGGTGACCACGGCGCCCGAGGTCTCCCCGCCGGCCACCAGCAGGTGCCGGGCGCCGGCAGCGACGAGGGCGGCGGCGCACCGGGCCAGCGCGGTCTCCACCAGCACCGCGTCGCCGGAGCCGGGCCCGCTCACCCCGGGAGCGCCGGGAACCGTACCGCCGGGGCTCCTACCGCCGGTATCCACAGGCCCCGAATCCGACATGCCGGACTCGGGTACGGTGGTCTGGTCGTCGGTGGCGTAGATCATCGGCGGCAGTTCGGGGTTCGCCCGCCACGCACCCCGGACGAAGCCGACCAGGTCGGACACGGCGCCGTCGAGGTCCGTCCGCAGAGCCGTGATGTCCAGGGCGCGGGAGGGCAGCACCGCGCGGGCGTGCCGGACCTGGGCGCGGGTCGTCGCCGAGGCGCTGCCGGACAGCACCGCGGCGGGGCCGCGGCCCGTGCTCGACGCGCGGGCGGCGGCCAGGCCGTCGCGCGGCCCGGTCATGCCGAGCGCCAGCCCGGCCGCGCCGGTGACCAGCGGCAGGTGCGCGGTCGCGGCGGCGATGGCGCGCAGGTCGTCGTCGGTGGTCGCGTCCACCACCGCCAGGTCGCCGGCGGCCGGGTCCCGCAGCGCCGCCCGTACGGCGTCGGCCCCGCCGCGTACGGCCTCGTGGCGCACGCGGCCGACGGTCCGGCGGGTCTGCGGGGCCAGCAGCCGGCCCAGGTGCGCGTCGCGCATCGGGGTCAGCGGGTGGTCGCGCATGGGGCTCTCGTCGAGCAGGTCGTCGTGGACGAAGAGCCGGGAGCGGTAGACGGTGCGGCCGGTGGCCGGGAAGGAGGGCACGACGACGGTGGCGTCCTGGCCGAGCTCGTCGAGCAGGGCGTCGGCGACCGGGCCGATGTTGCCGCGGGGCGTGGAGTCGAAGGTGGAGCAGTACTTGAAGTAGAAGCGGGTGCAGCCCGCCGCGCGCAGCGCCCGCAGCGCCGCGACCGAGTCGCCGACGGCCTCGGCCACCGGCGCCGTACGGGACTTCAGGGCGACCACGACGGCGTCGGCGTCCGCCCAGGACGCGTCGCCGGCCGCCGCGCCGTCACGCACATCGGGGATGCCGGGGATGCCGGGGACGCCGACCGCCACCACGGTCCGGAACCCGCGGGTGACCAGCATCGTGGCGAGATCCGTCGCCCCTGTGAAGTCGTCGGCGATTGCCCCGAGAGATGGCATCGGTCCTCCTGTGCTGCCGTGTGACGGCACCGGCCGTCTGTTGTGAAAAAATGTTAACATGCTTGACCGTGGCGTGAAGCCGTGTTTAGTTTGTGTTAATTCATGAGCGCCCGACAGCTCCCGCGCCGACACCGCCGGGCCGTCCCGCGCCTCACGAGCAACCCGACACCAGCCCCACCCGGTCCCTGCGGACCGGCATTCATCCCGATAGGACCGCCATGAACATGCGCGACGAGTCCGCGGACAACGGCAGCGGCCCGGTCCGCTACGCGCTGTCGGGTGCGGGAGGCGGCTTCGCCCGTACCCTCCTCGCCCAGAGCCTGCTGATCCCGTGGCTCCAGCCGGTCGTGCTGTGCGACCTGGACGTCGAGCAGGTCCACGCCGTGTGCGTGGCGCTCGGCTACGCCGCCGACGACCTCGTGACCTGCCCGGACGCCGAGTCCGTCGCGCGGGCCGCGGCCGACGGCCGGATCGCGGTCACCGCGGACGCCACCGCCCTCCAGGCCGCCGGCTGGGACGTCCTGGCCGAGGCGACCGGCAGCCCGGTGCACGGTCTGGCGATGGCGGAGGCGGCCCTGGCCGCCGGCCGCCACGTGGCGATGGTCAGCAAGGAGGTGGACTCCGTCGCCGGACCGCACCTCGCCCGCGAGGCGGCCCGCCGCGGGCTGGTCTACACCCCCGTCGAGGGCGACCAGCCCGCGAACCTCGTCGGCCTGACCGCCTGGGCGCGCGACCTCGGGCTCGACGTCGTCGCCATCGGCAAGTCCAGCGAGTACGACCTCGTCCTCGACCCGGCGACCGGCACCGTCACCCAACTCGACACCACCGTGCCCGCCCCCGCGCTGACCGGCCTGCTCACCCTCGGCGACGACGTGCGCGCCACCCTCGAAGCGCGCGCCGCGGCGGTCGCCGCGCTGCCCGTCGGCGCCACCGCCGACTACTGCGAGATGGCCGTGGTCGCCGCCCACACCGGCTTCCGCCCCGACACCGAGCGCCTGCACTACCCGGTCGCCCGCCCCGCCGAACTCGCCGACGTCTACGCCCTGCGCGAGCACGGCGGCGTGCTGCGCCGGCCCGGCGCCGTCGACGTCTTCAGCGCGCTGCGGCTGCCGGGCGAGGCGTCCTTCGCCGGCGGCGTGTTCGTCGTGGTGCGCACCCACGACCCCGTGACCTGGCAGCTCCTGGCGGGCAAGGGCCACGTGGTCAGCCGCGACGGCCGCTACGCGGCGATCTACCTGCCCTACCACCTCATGGGCGTCGAGGCACCGAACACCCTGCGGGCCGCCGCGGCCGGCCGTACCCACGGCAGCGCGCGCCCCGGGCGCAGCGCGGTCCTGGCCGGCCGCGCCCGGCACGACCTGCCCGCCGGCACCGGGCTGCGGATGGGCGGCCACCACCACGACGTGGAAGGCGTGCACGCCGTCCTGCTGCGCGACGAGGACACCCCGTCCGACGTCGCACCCCTCTACCTGGCCGCGGGCGCCCGGCTGGCCCGGCCGGTCGCGGCGGGCGAACTGCTGCGCCTGGCCGACCTCACCGGGTACGACGACGCGCTGGCCCGCGCCTGGCAGGCGGGCGCCGACCCCGACGCAGACCCCGACCCCGACACAGACCCCGACCCCGACACAGACCCCGGCCCCGCCGCCGAGACCGCCCCCGCGAACAGCCTGCCGGCCACCGCCGGAGCGCACCGCAGCGGCGGGCGGGGGCGGTCATGAGCTCCGACGTCCAGCACATAGTCCTCGCCGCGGTCGCCGTCGTGGTCCTGGTGGTGCTGATCACCAAGGCCAAGCTGCACCCGTTCCTCGCGCTGAGCGCCGCCGCCCTCGGGCTGGGCTTCGCCAACGGCATCGGCCCGAACGCGACCGTGGACCACTTCGAGAGCGGCTTCGGCGACGCGCTCAGCGACGTCGGCCCGATCATCGGCCTGGGCACCGTCCTCGGCGGCATCCTGCTCGGCTCCGGCGGCGCCGACCGGATCGCCACCGCCTTCATCGGCGCCCGCCCGATCAAGTGGGTGCCGTTCGCGATGACCGGCGCCGCGCTGCTCATCGGCATGCCGCACATCTTCGACGTCAGCTTCGTGATGCTGGTGCCGCTGGTGTACGCCACCGCCCGGCGCACCGGCAGCCACCTGCTCTACGTCGGCCTGCCGATGGCCGCCGGCCTGTACATCTCGCACGGCCTGCTGCCCCCGCACCCCTCCCCGACCGCGGCGATCGGCGCCTACCACGCCAACACCGGGCTCACCCTGCTCTACGGCCTGATCATCGGCATCCCGATCGCGGTGATCAACGGCCCGCTGCTCACCCGGGTGGCCAGCCGCTGGTTCGGGCCCGCGCCCGACCTCGACAAGGGGCCGGCGCCGGAGGAGCGCATCGAGCCGGCCCGGCAGGGCCGCACCGTGTCGCTCACCGCGGCGATGGCCACGGTCCTGCTGCCCGCGGTGCTGATGCTCATCGGCACCCTGGGCAAGAGCCAGGCCGCGGACGGCTCCTGGGAGCACACCTTCTTCGAGTTCTGCGACAACCCGGTGCTCTCGCTCGCCGTGGCCGTGGTCTTCGCCTACCTCGCGCTCGGCACCCGCACCGGCTTCGACCTGGGGCAGATCCAGAAGATGGCCGCCAAGGGCCTGGGCCCGGCCGGCATGATCATCCTGATCCTGGGCGCGGGCGGCGCCCTGAGCGAGATGCTCACCGCCACCGGCGTCGGCAAGGTGATCTCCACCCACGCGGTGCACTGGTCGATCTCCCCGCTCATCCTGGCCTGGGGCGTCGCGGCGCTGCTGCGGATCTGCCTCGGCTCGGCCACCGTGGCCACCGTCACCGCGGCCGGCATCGTCGGCCCGCTGATGGGCGCCTACCCAGGGCTCTCGCCGGAGCTGCTGGTGCTGGCCACCGCGTCCGGCTCGGTGATGCTCTCGCACGTCAACGACTCCGGGTTCTGGCTGTTCAAGGAGTACTACCAGCTCAGCGTGGGGCAGACCTTCCGCACCTGGACGCTGATGCTGTCGTTGCAGTCGCTGCTGAGTCTGGGTGGCATCCTGCTGCTCAGTACGGTGGTCAGCTGAACCGCGAGCCCCCCGGCAACGGAGACGGAGCACGGAAGCGGCAAGCGGGAAACGGACAACGGGACGGAGGAACCGGGTTGAAGCCCTCGACGGACGGCGTGCCGCTCATCCCCGACCAGCGCCGGGAGGCGCTGCTGAAGCACCTGCGCCGGGAAGGCGTGCTCAGCGTCCAGCAGATCACCCAGCTGTTCGGGGTCTCGCACATGACCGTCCGCCGGGACATCACGGAGCTGGAGCAGCAGGGGCTGGTCTACTCCGTGCCCGGCGGGGTGCGGATCGCCAGCGGGGTGCGCTCCGAACCCGGCTTCACCGCCAAGGCGCTGGTCGAGCAGCCGCAGAAGCACGCGATGGCCCAGGAGGCCGCCGCGCTGGTCGCCGAGGGCATGACCGTCTACCTCGACGCGGGGACCACCATGCACGCGATGATCCCCGCGCTGGTCGAGCACCGCGCGCTGACCGTGGTGACCAACGACTTCCACGCCGTCGAGCAGCTGTGCCAGGCCCGGCACATCGACACCGTGCACGTCGGCGGCCGGGTCGAGCCCGACAACCGCTCCAGCGTCGGGCCGCTCGCCGCCGCCACGGTGCGCCAGCTCGCCTTCGACATCGCGTTCGTCAGCGCCAGCTCCTGGGACCTGCTGCGGGGGGTGACCACGCCGTCGGAGAGCAAGATCGAGGTCAAGCGTGCCGCGATGGCGGGCGCGGCCCAGTCGGTGCTGGTCACCGGGGCGTCGAAGTACGGCACGTTCGGCATGTACAAGGTGGCGCCGCTGAGCGCCTTCGACCTGGTGATCACCGACGACGGGCTCGCCGCGCCGGCGGCCGAGGGCATCCGCGCCGCCGGCACCGACCTGCGGCTGGTCCCCGCCGGACCCGCGCCGGCCGGGCCGCCGGCCGCCTGACCCGGGGCGGCGCACCGCGTTGCTCGCGTGGTCCGGCGGCTGCCGGGAGGGTCGGGTCACTTCGTGCTGTCGGCGGCGCCCGATGCGCTGGCGTACGGTGTGGCGGTTGATCCGGCTGGGCCGACCCGCGATCACATGAGAAGCTCGGATCTGAGAGCATCAGGCGCAGTCCGGGAACCCCCTGCACCCGGGCGCGCACATTGAGGACGAAAGTGTCAACTGTGAGTGATGCAACGCACAATGGCGCGGTCGCCGTCGGCGCCTCGCCGGTGCCCTCGGCCTTCGACGACGGCCTCAGTGCCGCCGACCTCGCCGCCAT
>NZ_JBYIRM010000056.1:0-34472 GCF_057708105.1 Actinacidiphila sp. bgisy144
CCCCCCCCCCCCCCCCCCCCCCCCCCCCCCCCCCCCCCCCCACCGCCGGTGAGGGGCCGGGATCAGGCGGTCCCGGCCCGGTCGCGGGTCAGATGTTCCAGACCTGGAACTCGGAGAGCTGACCGGCCGGCCAGCCGGTGTTCGCCGTGAAGTTCAGCCGGAAGTAGCGCTGGCTGGTCGCGGGGAACGTCAGGGTGACGGTGTTGGCCGCGGTCGGGTTGAAGCTGTAACTCGCCGACGCCTTGAGGGTGGTGAAGGTGGAGCCGTCGGTGCTGCCGCTCAGCGACAGGGTCTGGCTGCGGGCCGCCCAGCCCGCGGGGAGCTGGAGCACCACCCGGCTGGCGCTCTGCGCGGAGCCGAGGTCGACCTGGACCCACTGGGGGAAGGCGTTGTTGGCGCTCTCCCAGTAGCTGTCCTGGCTGCCGTCCGTCACGTTCGACGAGGGGTAGACGTCGGTGTGGCTGGACTCGGTGGTCGCCTTGTGCAGGGCCAGGTCGGCGCTGACGGTGGCGGTCCCGGTGCCGGACAGCGCGACGGTGGTCGGGCCGGCGGAGGCGTCACCGGTGACGGTGAGGGTGCCGGTGCGGCTCCCGGTGGTGCTGGGCGTGAAAGTGACGCTCACCGTGCAACTGGCCTTGGCTGCCAGCGAGGTGCCGCAGGTGTTGGTCTGTGCGAAGTCGCCCGAGGCGGTGATCGAGGAGATCGGCGCCGCCGCGGAGCCGTTGTTGGTGAGGGTGACGGACTGCGCGGTGCTGGTGATGCCCGGGGCGACGCTGCCGAAGTCCAGCGAGGTCGGGCTGGCGGCGAGAGTCGCGGAGGAGGGCGGGGTGGTGGTGCCGCTGCCGCTGGGGAAGACCTCCAGGTCGGAGAGTTGGGCCGCGCTCCAGCCGGTGTTGGCGGTGATGTTGATCCGGACGTAGCGGGCGGTGGCGGCGTCGAAGGTGAGGGTGACGGTGTTGCCGGATGCCGGGTCGAAGGTGTGCGCGGCCGAGGCCACCAGGGTGGAGAAGGTGGAGCCGTCCGTGGAGCCCTGCACGGACAGGGTCTGGCTGCGGGTGGCCCACGCGGTGGCCGGCGGCAGCTTCAGGACGACCTTGCCGACGGAGAAGTTCGAGCCGAGGTCGACCTGCGCCCACTGCGGGAACGCGTCGGCGACGCTCTCCCAGTACGTCGAGGTGTCGGCGTCGGTGATGTTCCCCGCGACGTAGGGGGAGTTGCTGCTGCTGGCGGTGGCGGCCTTGCCGGCGGCGATGTTCGTGCCGCTGTCGATGCCGGTGCCGCTCAGGGCGACGGTGGTCGGGCTGTTGTTGGCGTTGCTGGTCACGGTCAGGGTGCCGGTGCGGGCGCCACCGGTGGTGGGCTTGAAGGTGACGTTGACGGTGCAGGACGCGCCGACCGCGACGGTGGCGCAGTTGTTGGTCTGCGCGAAGTCGCCGGTGGCCGAGACGCCGGAGACGGTCGCGGCGGTGGTGCCGGAGTTGGTGACGGTGACCGCCTGGGCGGCTGAGGTGGCGCCGACCACGGCCGCGGCGAAGGAGAGTCCGCCCGGGGCGGCGGCGAGCACCGGGCCGGGCGCGGTGCCGGTGCCGGACAGGGCGACGGTGCTGGTGACGCCGCCGGCGTTGACGGTCAGCGAGCCGGTGCGTGAACCGGTCGCGGTCGGGCTGAACTTGACGCTGACCGTGCACGAGCCGCCGGCGGCGATGGAGCTGCCGCAGGTGTTGGTCTGCGCGAAGTCGCCGGTGGCACTGATCGAGGAGACGGCCGCGGCGGAGCCGGTCGGGTTGGAGACGGTGACGGACTGCGCGGCGCTGGTGCCGCCGGTGGCGACCGAGCCGAAGGACAGCGCGCTCGGGCTGGCGGTCACCCCGGAGGCCGGGTAGGGCGGGAAGACCGGGGTCGGCCAGGGTCCGCAGAGCGGGGTGCCGTCGATACCGGAGTTGCCGCCGCCGTCGGTGACCGCGAAGTTCCCGCCCTCGCAGCTGTAGACGGGCGAGGACGCGCCGACCCCGGTCGCGGTGACGTTGGTGAACTTCGCGGCGCCGCCGGTCTGCTCCTGGAGCGCGAAGGTGCCCGTGCCCGCGATCGTCACATTGCTCAGGTTGACCCCGCTCACCGTGCCCTCGACCCACTGCACGGCCTCGTACGGGCTCTGCTCGATCAGGGCGTTGGAGACGTTGATCGGGCCGGTGATGGCGCCCTGGCTGCCGTCGAACCACAGGGCGCCGACGCCGAACTGCCAGTTCGGGTCGAGGCTGCCGTCACGTATCAGGGTGTTGCCGCTGATGGTGGTGGTGCCCACCGGGGTGGAGGTGAAGCGCTGCCCGACGTGGATGCCGCCGCCCTGGGCCAGGCCGGTGTCCTGCACGAGGTTGCCGCTGACGGTGTTGTCGTGGCCGCCGTAGATCGCGATGCCGTTGGCCAGGATCTGCAACTGGACGGTGTTGCCGGAGATCGTGTCGTTGGCGTCCGCGCCCAGCGAGGAGTCCGCCCAGGTGGCGATGCCGTCGTCGCCGGTGTTGCGGATGTCGCTGCCGCTCACCGAGGAGTTGGTCACCCCGCCGTGGAAGTTGATGCCGTCGGCGGTGGTGTCGCGGATGCGCATCCCGCTGAAGGCCAGCTTGTCCATCGGGCCGTCCATCCAGGCGCCGACCTTCAGGTGGTCGATCCACAGATCGGCGACCGAGGAGTTGCTCATCGCGCCGCCGATCCCGTTGACCTGCGCGCTGTCGTCCCGCTCCTGCACGTCGCCGAAGATCGCGAAGTCCTTCAGGTGCACGTTGGTGCTCGGCGACGGCGCGGAGTTGCCGTAGAAGCCGGGCGCCGCACCGGTGACGGTGGAGTACCACATGCCGGCGCCCGCGACCGTCACGTTGTTGACGCTGATGTGCCCGGGCACCTTGAACGTGCCCGGCGGAATCCACACCGTGCCG
Source organism: Actinacidiphila sp. bgisy144 (assembly GCF_057708105.1). Taxonomy (NCBI): domain Bacteria; kingdom Bacillati; phylum Actinomycetota; class Actinomycetes; order Kitasatosporales; family Streptomycetaceae; genus Actinacidiphila; species Actinacidiphila sp. bgisy144. The sequence continues at coordinate 2,934 of NZ_JBYIRM010000056.1, forward strand.
CCGGAACCCGCGGCGCTGATCGCCGCGTTGAAGGCGGCGGTGGAGTCCGCGGCGCCGCTGGCGTCGGCGCCCTCGCTGGTGACGGAGACGGAGCCGGCCGGCTGGGTGAGCGCCGCGCCGACCTGCTCGAAGTCGGCGAAGTCCAGCGTGTAGGAGGACGCGGTGTCGCCCGAGTCGACCTGGAACTTGAAGGTGGTGCCGGCCGGATAGGTCGTGGTGAACAGCCGGTGGGCCTCGTCGTAGAAGTGGTGCGGGTTGCTGCCCGGGGTATTGGTGAACGGGTAGCTGCCGTAGTACCAGGAGTACGCGTTCGTCAGCGTGAAGTCCGGCTGCTTGGTGCCGTTCACGTACAGCGACAGCGGTGCGGTGTAGACCGAGCCGCCGGCGCTGTCCGGGATGCTGTAGCGGAAGTCGATCGAGTTGGTGGCGACCGGCGTGGTGAACGTGACGTACTTGCCGGTGCCCTGGAGCGTCACCGCCTTGCGGTAGGACGCCTCGTCGGCCAGCTGTCCCTGGGCGTAACTCGGGCCGATCACGGTGCCGTTGGTGGCGGAGTTCTCCGCCTGCACCTCGGTGTAGGGGAGGTTGGCGCCGCTGCCGCCGGTGGCGGCCGCGGCGGTGGCCGCCGCCGCCGGCTGGAGGGCGAGGCCGAGTACGCCGCCCGCGGTGAGCACCGAGAGGGTGCCTGCGACCGCGACCGCGCGTCTGAGACTGCGCAACCGTCTGAACACGTCTTGCTCCTTTCGACACTGCCGCAACGCGAGGGACCGTAACGGCTGCGACACATCGCCGCAATATCCAGATCCTCTTTCGTTGAATACTGACTTTTTCTTGCAAGATTGAGTGTGATCATTTGAGCGCCCGCGGCGCGCGGCAGCGGGGTGCGCGCCGGGCGCACCGGGAAGGCGACAGGCGGGTGCCGGGCGCGTTTCCGCGGCTTGCGCGCGGTCACCATCACGTGAAAACGGGCAGGCCGCAGCGGTGCGCGCCATTGACAGGCCACCCGCCCAGTGATTGTCATGGACGCAGGTCGGGACACGTCCTGACCACCTGTTCCCGCTGTTCCCGCGGCCCGAGAAGGAGGAGGTCGGTTCGCACCGTGGCACCCGAAGCCGCCGACGCGGCACCGGTCCACCGGCCGTACGCGCACCCCGCCGCCCTGCCCCCGCGGACCGGCGGCGGCCCGCTGCGGCGCCCGTGGACCGCGCCCACCGGGCGCGAGGCGCTGCTGGAGGAGGCGTGGCAACACCTGGGCCGGGAGGGCGGGTTGCTGCTGCACGGGCCGGCCGGCATCGGCAAGTCCGTGGTGCTCGACGCGCTCGCCGCGCGCGCCGCCGACGCCGGCGCCACCGTCCTGCGCTGCTCCCCCGCGCCCGCCGACACCCCCCTGCCCTACCTGGGCGTCATCGACCTGTTCGCGCGGGTACCGGAGGACGTGGTGCGGGCGCTGCCGTCCGCGCCGCGCACCGCGCTGCGCACCGCGCTGCTGCGCGAGCACGGCCCGGTCGGGCCGTACGGCGGGCTCGCGGTGCGGCTGGCGGTGCTGGAGGCGCTGCGGCGGCTGGCCGTGCGCGCGCCGGTGGTGCTGGTGGTCGACGGGTTGCAGTGGCTGGACCGGCCCAGCGCGGAGGTGCTGGCGTTCGCCGCGCGGCGCTTCGACGGCGCGGACGTGCGGATCGCCGCGACCGAGCGGGTGGCCGAGGACGCGCTGCCCGCACGCGCGGACTGCTGCCCGGCCGGCAGCGCCCAGGTCGCGGTGCCCGCGCTGGGAGACGACGACGTCACGCTGCTGCTGCTCGCCGCCGGGGTGACCCTGCCGCCGTCGGTGCTGCGCGCGGTGCTGCACGCGGCGGCCGGGAACCCGCTGTACGCGCTGGCGTTGGGCGCCGGCGCGCTGCGCGCCGGCGCCCCGTCGCCGGCCGACGGGCACCTGCCGGTGCCCCCGCAACTGCGCGCCCTGGTGCTGGAGCAGGTGCGCGCCCTGCCCGAGCCGGTCCGCGCGGTGCTGCTGCTGGCCGCCTCCGCCACCCGCCCCACGCTCGCGCTGCTGCGCTCGGCGGCCGGCACCGAGGCCACCGCGGCGGCGCTGGAGGCCGCCGAACGGTGCGGTGTCGCGTCCTGCGACCCCTCCGGCGCGGTGCGGTTCGGCCACCCGCTGCTGCCGGCCGCGCTGTGCGCCGACGCCGCCGGCCCCGCCCGCCGCCGCGCCCACGCGCTGCTGGCCGACGCCGTCGGCGAACCCGTGGCCGCGGCCCGCCACTTGGCGCTGGCCCACCCGCAGGCGGACGAGGCGACCGCCCGCCGGGTGATGGCCGCCGCGTACACCGCGCGCGAGCGCGGCGACGCCGCCACCGCCGCGGAGCTGGCCGCGCTCGCCGCCGGCCGCACCCCGGCCGACCGCACCGGGCCGCACGACCAGCGGCTGCTGGCCGCCGCCGGGTTCGCCTGTGACGCCGGGCACCGCGAGGAGTCCGAGCGGATCGCGCAGCGCGTGCTGGACACCTCCGCCTCCGCGCCCGGCCGGGTCGCGGCCCGGCTGGTGCTGCTGCGCAACGCCGGCCAGGCGCTGCGCGACAAGGCGGCGCTGATCACGGACGGGCTGCGGGAGGCGGCCGGGGACCGGGCCCTGGAGGCGAAGCTGTACGACTGGGCGGCCCTGCGCGGCCTGCTGTGCGGGGAGTTGGTGCAGGCGGCCGAGCACGCGCTCCTCGCGGCCGGGCGCGCCGCGGCTGTCGGCGACACCGGCACGGAGGTGGACGCGCTGTCCACGCTCGCCCGGGTGCGCTCGCTGACCGGTGAACCGGCCGCCGCCGAGGCCGCGTTGGACCAGGCGCTGGCCCGCGCCGACCACGGGCCGCGCAGTTGGGGCATCCAGCGGATGCGGGCGATCCTCACCCTCGACTCCGACCGGGTCGCCGCCGCCCGGGAGCAGGTGCTGGCGCTGCTGGACGCCACCGGCGGCGCGGCCGACGTGGAGCAGGACGTGGCGTCGCTGGTCGCGCTCACCCGGGTCCAGGTGCGGGCCGGGGAGTGCCGGGAGGCGCTGCGCACCGCGGCGCACTGCGCCCAGGTGGTCGCCGACGCGGGGCTGACGTCCGCGCCCGCGCTCTACGCGGCGGCGCTCGCCGAGACGTTCGGCGGGGACACCGACCACGCGTGCCGGCTCGCGGTCGACGCGGTGGCCGCCTCGCAGGCCGACGGCGACCAGCTGTTCCTGCTGCGGGCGCTGGCGGCGCTGGGGCAGGCCGCGCTCTTCGCGGGCGACCGGCGGCGGGCCGCGCAGGCGGTGGAGTCGCTGCGCCGGGCGCTGGAGATCGGCGCGGCGATGGGCGCGGTGGACCCGCCGCTGCTGGGCTGGCACGCCGACCTCGCCGAGGCGCTGGTGACCGCGGGTGAGACGGACGCGGCGGCGGCCGTGCTCGGGCAGGCCCGCGCGCGGGTGACGGGTGCGGTGCCCGGCAGTGTGCTGGCGGCGCTGGAGCGCACCGAGGGGCTGCTGGCGGCGGCGACCGGGCACGCGAAGGAGGGGGTGGAGCGCTTGCGTTCGTCCGTGCAGCGGCTGCGCGGGTCGGAGCTGCCGGTGGAGCTGGTCCGTACGCTGACCGCGCTCGGCACGGTGGAGCGCCGGGCCCGGCACCGTACGGCGGCGCGGGCCGCGCTCGCCGAGGCGCTGGAGCTGGCCGAGGCGGTCGGCGCGGCGCCGCTGGCCGCCCGCGCGGGCGACGAACTGGCCCGGGTGGACGCGGTGGTGCGCGGCGCCGCCACCCCGGCGGGCCTGACCCCCGCGGAGGCGCGGGTCGCCGACCTCGTGCGCGGCGGCGCCACCAACCGCGAGGTGGCCGCGGAGCTGTTCATCAGCGTGAAGACGGTGGAGGGCACCCTCTCGCGGCTGTACCGCAAGTTCGGCGTCCGGTCGAGGACGGAACTGGCCCATGTGATGGCGTCCGCGGGCCCGCGCCCCGCCTGACGCGCCGGAAGACCGGCCCGCCCGCCCGACCCGCCTGCCCGAAGTGCCCTCCCGACGTGCCCGGTCGGCCGCGACCTGCCCAACCGCCGGAGTCCTCCGCCGTGTTCGCGCACCCGCACCCCGCGGACCCCCACATCTCGGGCACACTCCGGCCACTATTTCCCCACGTCCGCCACAGGAAACACATCGTTAACAGTCGTCGCAAGGGTTCCCACGCTTATGCGGCCGTCCCGGCCGCGCCTAGCGTGGTGGGCGTCCCGAACCGGACACCATCCCCCCTCCTGGAGGATCTTCGTGACGCTCCGTCTGAAACTGCTGGTCGCCGCCGCGACGCCGGCGCTGCTGGCCGCGGCGATCCCGGCCGCGTACGCCGCCGCCCCGCAAGCGGACTCGGCCCGCACCTCCCTGTCCGGCGACGTGGTGCCGGGCCTGTCCTCGCACGCGGTCCGCACCGGTGACGTCGCGGCCGGAAAGCAGATATCCGTCGCGGTGAGCCTCACGGCCCGCAACGAAGCCGGGCTGGACGCCTTCGTCGCCAAGGTCAGCGACCCCCACTCGTCGTCCTACGGCCACTACCTGACGAAGGCCCAGTTCGCCGCCGCGTACGGCCGCAGCGACGCCGACGTGCAGAAGGTCACCGACTACCTGCGCGGCCAGGGCCTGAAGGTCGGCAAGGTGCACTCCGGCAACCTGCTGGTCGACGCGACCGGCACCGCCGCCCAGGTGAAGAAGGCGTTCGGCACCTCGCTGTCGAACTACAAGGACAGCGCCACCGGCCGCACCTTCTACGCCAACACCGCCGCGCCCTCGGTGCCCTCGTCGATCGCCTCGATCGTCGGCGACGTCTCCGGCCTGAACAACCGCGCCCTGCTGCACCACCAGGCGGCGCAGGTCACCCCGCACAACGGCCCCGGCGGCGGCTACACCCCGGCGCAGATCAAGGGCGGCTACAACGTCTCCGGCGCCACCGGCAGCGGCCAGAAGGTCGCGCTGCTGGAGTTCGACGGCTTCCAGCAGTCCAACATCACCAAGTACGACAGCTACTACGGCCTCAGCTCCACCGCGCCCACCGTGAGCAAGGTGGACGGCGGCTCCGGCTCGCTCGGCGACGGTCAGGTCGAGGTCGAACTCGACATCGAGGTGCTCAACGCGGTCGCCCCGGCCGCGAACATCACCGTCTTCGAGGGCCCGAACTCCGACGCGGGCGAGGTCGACACCTACCAGGCGATCGTCGACAGCGGCATCCCCGTCACCTCGATCAGCTGGGGCGCCGCCGAGTCGCAGCGCACCAGCTCCAACATCAGCGCCGTGGACGCCGTCTTCAAGCAGGGCGCGGCCGAGGGCCTGGGCTTCTTCGCCGCCTCCGGTGACGACGGCTCCGACGACGCGGGCAACGGCGGCAAGTCCGTCGACTACCCGGCGTCCGACCCGTACGTGACGGGCGTCGGCGGCACCACGCTGACGGTCACCTCGGCGAACGCCTGGAGCAAGGAGACCGCCTGGTCCGGCGGCGGCGGTGGCGTGTCCACCAAGTTCACCATCCCGAGCTGGCAGACCTCGGTCCAGCAGAGCGCGGGCGGCGGCAAGCGCCAGGTGCCGGACGTCTCGGCGCTGGCCAACCCGAGCCCGGGCGTGTCCATCTACTCGCAGGGCAGCTGGGGCCAGGTCGGCGGCACCAGCGCGGCCGCGCCCGAGTGGGCGGCGTTCGCGGCGCTGTACAACCAGCAGGCCGCCGCGGCCGGCAAGCCGAACCTCGGCTTCGCCAACCCCACGCTCTACACCGCGGCCGGCACCGGCTTCCACGACATCACCAGTGGCAGCAACGGCGCCTTCTCCGCCGCCAAGGGCTGGGACTTCGTGACCGGCTGGGGCTCCTACAACGCGGGCACCCTCGCCTCCACGCTGCTGGCCCAGTGAGGTGACGGCCTGCGGGCCGTGACTACACCCCGCGGCCCGGACGGGACCTCCCGTCCGGGCCGCTCATGTGGTTCGGCGCCGCTCACGTGGCTCGGCGCCGCTCACGTGGCTCGGCGCCGGGCGCGCTACCGCTTGCGGCCGATCGCGGCGTAGACCGGGGTGCGGTCGCTGCCGGCCGGCTCCGGCCACGGCATCGGCACCGCCAGCTCCGGGTGCCAGCGCGGCGCGACCACCAGGCCGGGCGCCACCAGTTCGAAGCCGTCGAAGAAGCGCGCCACCTCGTCGTAGGACCGCACCTGCGCCGGGGTGCCGCCGGCCCGGTAGACCCGCACCACCCCGTCGCCGCCCTCGGCGTCGAAGTCGCCGGTGACCTGGCTGATCGCGAGGTAACTGCCGGGCGCGAGCGCGTCGGTGAGGGTCTTGACGATGCCGTGCGGGTCGAACTCGTCGGAGATGAAGTGCAGCAGCGCCACCATCGTCATCGCGACCGGCCGGCTCAGGTCCAGGTGCGCCCGGGCGGCGTCGAGGATCTTCTCCGGCTCCCGGACGTCGGCGTGCACGTAGGAGATCCGGCCCTCGGGGTCCTGCGCGGCGAGGTTCTCGGTGTAGCGCAGCACCGTCTTGCTGAAGTCCGTGCACAGGATGCGCGCTTCGGGCCGGGCCGCCTGGACCACCTGGTGGTAGTTGGGCTCGGTGGGGATGCCGGTGCCCACGTCGATGAACTGGTCGACGTCCGTGTGCTCGCCGAAGTACCGGGCCATGCGCAGCAGCAGCATCCGGTTGATCCGGGCCGCCTCCTTGATCCCCGGGTAGGCGCGCTCGGCCGCGTCCACCCGCTCCCGGTCGGTCTCGAAGTTGTCCTTGCCGCCGAGGATGTAGTCGTACATGCGGGCCGGACTGGGCACGTGCGCCTCGTCGCCGGTGGCGGGGCCGCCTTCGGCCGCCGGTTCGTTCACTGTCGTCTCCCGGGAGGTGTCGGTACGGTCCGGCGCGGTGCGGGGCCGGTGCGGGGGCCGGTCACGGGGCGTCCGGGCGGACCAGGAAGTCCGCCCGGCCGTCCTTGGCCGCGGCCACGAACTGAGCCACCGCCGCGGCCGGGAAGATCAGTGCCGGCCCGCCGGGGTCGGTGGACTGCCGGACCGCGACGCGGCGGCCGGGTATCAGCTTGACCTCCACGCATGCCTCGCCGTTGGTGCCGCTCCACGGGCGGGTCCAGCCCTCGGCCCCCAGGGCGGCGGGGGCGCTGTCGACGTGTGTCGGGTTCATCGCAGGTACTCCTTGCGCAGGGCCTCCAGGAAGCCCTTGGTGCGTCGCCTTGCCAGTGCTCCGGTCATCAGGTGCTCGAACGTCGAGCGGTACAGCTCGACGTCGGCCGTCTCGTCCCGGTACGCGGTGCCGCGCAGGCTGTCGACACACGCGATGTCCGGGAAGTCCGGGATCGGGAAGCGGAAGAGCGTGAACGGCCCGAACGCGCCCCGGTGCAGGCCCGCTTCGAAGGCGTGCACCTGGAGCGCCACGTTCGGCAGGTCCGCCGTCCGCAGCAGCCACTCGATCTGCTCGGCCATCACCGCGCTGCTGCCGGCCGGGCGGCGCAGCGCGGTCTCGTCGATCACCGCCCACAGGAACGGCGGGCCGTCCGCGCGGGTCAGCACGCGCTGCCGCTGGAGCCGCAGCGCGACCCGGCGGCGCACCGCCTCGTCGGAGTCGCCCGGGAAGCCGAGCCGGATCACCGCCTCGCAGTAGGCCGGGGTCTGCAACAGGCCCGGCACCACCTGCGGTTCGTAGGCGCGGATCTGGGCGGCGGCGCTCTCCAGGCTGACGTACACGCCGAAGCGGACCGGCAGGACGTCGCGGAAGTCCTGCCACCAGCCGTACTCGTTGGCCTTGTCGACCAGCGCGAGGAACTCCACGGCCTCCGCGCCGGTCACGCCGTACAGCTCCAACAGGGCTTTGACGGTGGTGTAGTTGAGGGACGTCCTGGCGCCCTCCAGGCGGGTGACGGTGGACTGGGCCACGCGGATACGCTCCCCCGCCTGCGCCGCCGACAGCCCGGCCCGCTCGCGCAGGTCCCGCAGCCTGCGGCCGAGCGAGATCTGCAACACCGTGGGCGCGGCACGACGTTCACTCACCGCGATGCGCTCCCCCTCGAATCCCCCTCGAAAACGTACGCCCGGCCGGACCGGCTCGCGGCGGCCACCTCGCAGTCTGCCACGCCCGGCCCGGCCAGGCACCCCGCATCATGCACTTTGCCCCTTGCGGAGTGATCGGACGCACGCGCATAGTGAAGCCGTGACCTTTGCTGTGACGGTTCCTCAGGCGGCCACGCGCGGACCGCGCGACGCGCGGGAGCCGGCGCCTGGCCGACAGGCGGCGGTGACGCCGTGACAGCGGGGCACGACTCCCACAGTGATCCGGAGACACCATGATCCCCACCGTCCGCCCCGACGTGCAGAAGACCGTCGAGGAGCACCTCGAACCGGTCCCGGGGGTGCGCGGCGCCCTGGTGGTCACCGCCGACGGGGAGGCGCTGGGCGCGTACGGACTGGACGGCAAGCGCGTCGAGTACTGGGCCGCGATGGCCGCCACGATGATGGGCGTCGCACGGCGCGCGGCCGAGCACGCCGACGGCGGCGCCATCCGCACGCTGGTGCTGGACATGGCCGACGGGCGGATCGTGCTCGCCGGGACCGGCGCGGACAGCGTGCTGCTGGTGATCGCCGGACCGCAGTGCCGGCTCGAGCCGGAGGGCGCCGAACTGACCAAGCTCGGAGCGGAGTTGGCCGCGATCCTGCGGGCGGAGCCCGGCACGGCCGCGGACGGCGGCTCAGGCACCCCGTCATGACGGACCCGGGCGCGCCCGCCGGTCCCGGCGCGCCCAGGGTGCCCGGCCCGCGCAGGGCCGCCACCCCGGCGGCGCTGCACGACCTCGCGCCGGGCTGGGCGCAGCGGCTCGCGGCGTGCGTCGGACGCGCCGGGCGGGTCCGCGTCTACGCCCTGACGGTCTTCCCGCGGGTGCTGTGGACGGCCGGCTACGCCCACGCGCTGCGCATCGCCCACCACCTGCCGGCCGACCGCTTCACGCCGCAGGCCCGGGTGCCCGAGGGGGTGCCGGTCACCGCGATCCTCGACGAGATGGTGCTGTGCCACCTGTGGAACGTCGCGCTGGCCCCGGCGGTGGCCGCCGCCCAACTCGACCATGTGCTGGGGCTCGTGGCCCGCGGCACCCTCACGGTCCGGCTGGTGGGCATGCACGCCCAGCCCACCGACGCCCCGCTGCTCACCGAACTCGTCCGGGCGGGCGGGCGGCACCGGCTCTTCGCCGAGGAGTTCGGCGACTTCTCCGGGGTCCGCTACCGCGCCGCCGCCTCCCCCGGGCCGTATCCGGGCCTGCTCGACACCGCGGAGAGCCGTGCGATGCCGCCCGCGGCCAGCCTCGCCGTCCTTCAGGCGGCCCGCCGCCAGGCCGTCCGGGCCCGCGCCGCGTCGTAGGGCCGGTCAGGGCCGGTCAGGAGCGGTCGGCGGGGGCGCGGAAGGCGCCCAGCGACCTGCGGTAGGCGCCGGGCGGCATGCCGTATGCCTCCTTGAACGCCCGGTTGAACACCGCGGGGTCCGTGAACCCCCAGCGCGCGCCGATCGCCGCGACGGGGTGGCCGGCGCGGCCGGGCCGGGCCAGGTCGGTACGGCACCGGTCCAGCCGGAGCTCGCGGACGAGGGCGGCGACCGTGCGCTGCTCCGGGCGGAAAAGGTGGTGCAGGTAGCGCACCGAGATGTGGTGGGCGTCCGCGATCGTCTGCGGCGTGAGTTCCGGGTCGGACAGGTGCGCCTCGATGAAGTCCTTGACCCGGCGCAGCAGCACGCTCTGCCGGGTCTCCGGCGGCAGCAGGTCCGCCCGGTCGGCGAGGCCGCCGAGGAAGGCGGAGGCGAGGTGGACCGCGGCCGCGCCGAGGCGTTCGGCCTCCCACCCGCTCCACTGGGCGCCGGCCAGCCCCTGGAGGAACCCCGCGAGCAGGGAGCCGGTCCCCTGGGCCGGCAGCCGGCGCGACAGCAGCTCCCGCATCGACCGGTCGGGCACCGGCACCGAGGATTTCGGCAGGTGGAGGATGGTCAGCCGGCCGCCCTGGGTCACCCGCATCCGCACCGGCTGCGACGTGTCGTACAGCAGCAGGTCGCCCGCGGTGACCTGGGCGTGGTTGCGCGCCTGGTCCAGCACCATGATCCCGCCGGCCAGGTAGCCCAGCTCCCACAGCTCCGGGTCGGCGCGCCGGACCAGCCGCGCGGTGCGCACCGAGGCCAGCGGCGGGAACGACAGGACGGACACCTTGACGGGGCCGAGTTCCAGCGCCGCGCTCGAGGCGCGGAAGTCTTCGCGGTGGGGGCTGTCGATGTGGGTGGGCGCGAGGTCCTTCAGGAGCAGGTCGCGCCACCAGCCGAACCGCTCGGCCTTCGGCACGTCGGTCGTGTGCATCTGAGCCCAGCCCATTCCCCCGCCCTCGCACTGCTTTTCACCGTGTGCCAACAACGGTGCGCTATGGGTCAATTACCCCGGTCCGCTCGCGCGGAACACTTCTGGTCAACGCCCCATCCATCCCACGGGAAACGGAGGAACCACGACCATGAACGCCAGTACACGCATCACCGTCGCGCTGTCGGCCGCGCTGCTCGGCGCGGGCGCCGCCCTCGGCACGCCCGCCGCGGCGGCGACCGCGCCGGGCGGTGCCGCCGCGCACGTCGCCGGCCAGACGGACCGGGCGCGGCTGTGGACCCAGGTCGGCAGCGGCGCCAACGGCTACACCGACATCGTCCACGCGTACCGGTCCGTCGGGCACGGCTACTACAAGGGCAAGGTGAGCGGCAAGCTCAACCACTACCACGCCCCCAAGAACCGCCAGGTCGTCGTGGTGTTCCGGATCGACGGCCGGCTCGGCGGATACTCCAAGGTGACCAAGAGCAACCACGTCTCCTTCAGCAAGACCTACAGCAAGGCCAAGAAGGTCTCCGCGCGGATCTGCCTGCACCGGCCGGGCGTCACCATCAAGCTCAACTCGGGTGTCTCCTACTGCAGTGCGTGGTGGGGGTGATGCCGTCCGCCTGACCTGCCGTCAGATGCGAGGCGCCGGCCGTCGTCAGGTGGCCGTACGGCGGGCGGCGCGGGGGTCGCGCTGGGCCGGCAGGCCCGGGCGGCCCTCGCCGGCCCGCAGCCCCGCCAGGAGCGCGTAGCGGTCGGGGCGGGCCGCGCGCAGCCGGCATGCGTAGGCGGCGCCGCCCGCCGCCGCCACCGCCAGCAGCCAGGGCAGTGCGGTGACGGCCGGGGCCGAACTGCCGGTCAGCGCGGGGAAGTCGCGCAGCACCAGCACGGTGGCCGCCAGCAGGCCGGCCGCGCCCAGGGCCGGGGCGAGCCGGGTGTGCCACCAGTGGCCGGGCCGGCGGCGGTAGTAGCCGAGGACGGCGACCGACGCGGCGGCCTGGAGCGCGATGACACCGAGGATGCCCAGGCCCAGCAGCGCGGACATGCCGGGGTACGGGTCCGGGCCCGCCGCGGCGCAGGCCGCCGCCACGGCCGCGGTCAATGCGGTCTGTACGGCGCCGGCCCGGTGCGGGGCGCGGTGCCGCGGGTGCACCGCGTCGAGCCGGCCGGGCAGCAGCCGGTCCCGGCCGAGCAGCAGCAGATAGCGGGCGGCCGCGTGGTGCAGGGCGAGCCAGCTCGCGAACAGGCTGGCGCAGAACAGGAGTTGCATGGCGGTGGCGGCCGGGCCGCCCAGGTAGCGCGTGCCGAGGCCGAAGAAGAGGTCCCCGAGGTGCGCGGCCGCGGTGGGGCGGACCCGGTCCGCCCCGAGCGCGCCGACCGCGACCCAGCTGGTGAGCACGGAGCAGGCCGCCACCAGCAGCACCGCCAGGAGCGTCGCGCGCGGCACGCTGCGGCCCGGGTCGCGCGCCTCCGCCCCGTACAGCGCGGCCGACTCGAAGCCGACGAACGAAGCGAACGCGAACATCACCGACACGCCCGCGCCCGGCGCGAGCACGCGCCGCGGGTCGAAGGACGCGGCCGGGAGCGCGGCGGTGCCGTGCGCGGCCAGCACCGCGACATCGAGCGCGAGCAGCGCCGCGGCCTGTCCGGCCAGGCACACCGCGAGCACGCGGGCGCTCGACCCGGCGTGCCGGCAGCCGAGTACGCCCACCGCGGCCAGCCCCAGCGCGCCCCACACCTGCCACGCCAGGTGCAGCCCGTGCGCGGCGGCCACGCCCTGCGCGGCGTACCCGAACGCGTCGAGCAGCGCCACCACGACCGCGGTGTACGCCACCACGGCGACCATCCCGGCGCCGACCGCGGCCGGGCGCCCCAGGCCGCGAGCGACGCACCCGTAGAAGCCGCCGCCCTGGCCGACCTCCCGGCTGATCGCGGCGTACCCGCAGCAGAAGCAGAGCAGGGTGAGCCCGGCGAGCAGCAGCAGCGCGGGCACCGCGGGGCCGGCGCCGAGCGCGAAGGACAGCGGCAGCGTGCAGACCGCCGTGGCCAGGGGGGCCGCCGCGGCCACCGCGATGAAGGCGACCTTCGGGGTGGTCAGGGTGCGGGCCAGCTTCGCCCGGGGCGGCGACGGCCGGCCGGGCCGGCCGGCGGCGGGCGCGGTCTCAGGTGGCACCGAGGGCGACATACCCGGATCTTCCCGGCAAGCATCCGTGCGCGACGGCCGACCGGACCGGCCGTCCCCCGCCAGGGTGACCCGCAACCACCCCAACACCACACGGGAGGCGGGCGATCCGCCGCCGGGGTCAGGCGATCCAGTGCGGGCGGCGCTGCGCCGCGGGCGACGGCAGCCCGTCGGCGAGCGCCGCGGCCATCCGCCGCACCGCTTCCCGCAGCGTGTCGGCCGGCGCCGTGTAGGGGATGCGCAGGCGCTGCTCGAACAGGCCCGGGTCGGTGGCGAAGTAGCCGCCGCCCTCGATCCGCACCCCGTAGTCCAGGACGCGTTCGGCCAGCGCGGTGGCGACCGGTGCGCCGAGGTCGACCCACAGCGACAGCCCGCCGGGCGGCAGGTGCCAGCTCCAGTGCGGCAGGTCCGCGGCCAGGGCGGCGGTCAGCGCGTCGCGCCGGGCGCGCAGCAGGGCGAGCCGGTCCGGCGCGGGGCCGCCGTCCGCGGCGGACAGCAGGTCCAGCGCGAGGAGCTGGTCGATCACCGAGCCGCCCATGTCGGAGGAGACGCGCTGCGCGGCGAGTTCGGTGACCAGCCGCGAGGGGGCGCGCAGCCAGCCGATGCGCAGGCCCGCCCAGTGTGTCTTGCTCATCGACCCGATGGTGACGACCTGCCCGGCCCCGCCCGGCGGCGCGTGCGAGGCGAGCGGCGCGGGTGCGGGGACGTCCAGGGCGAGTTCGGCGAGCGTCTCGTCCACGATCAGCCAGGTGCCGGCGCGCCCGGCGGCGGCGAGCACCCCGGCCCGCTCGGCATCCGGCAGCAGGCAGCCGGTGGGGTTGTGGAAGTCGGGGATGAGGTAGGCCAGCCGGGGCATCGCCTGGCGCAGCGTGGACGCCACGATCCCGGTGTCCCAGCCGGTGTCGGCCACCGGGACGGGGACGGTGCGCAGCCGGGCGCGCCGCATCGCCTCCAGGGCGTTCGGGTATGACGGGTTCTCCACCGCGATCCGGTCGCCGGGCGCGGCCAGCAGGCCCAGCACCAGCGTCAGCGCGTGCTGGGCGCCCGAGGTCACCAGGATCTGCTCCGGTACGGTCGCCAGCCCGCGCCGGGTGAAGCGCTCCGCCACCGCCGCCCGCAACTCCGGCAGCCCGTACGGGTGGTAGCCCGCGGCGTGGGTGTGCTCCGCCAGCCGCGCCCCGACCCGGGCGAGCGCGTCCGCCACGGCCGGTCCGGGCAGCCCGAGCGCCGCCCGGGCCAGGTCGATGCCCGCCGCGGGCGCCCCCATCGCCCTCGTCACCCCGCGCGGTGTACGGCCCTCGGGCAGCGCCGTCCACGTCCCGGCGCCCTGCCTGCTGCGCGCGTACCCGCTCTCCCGCAGCAGGTCGTACACCGCCGTGACCGTGGCCCGGCTCGTCCCCAGCGCCTCGGCCAGCTCCCGCTCGGCCGGCAGCCGCACATGCAGCGCGATCCGCCCGTCCAGGATCAGCTCCCCCACCGCCCGCGCCAGATACCGGTACGCGGGCCGGAACCCGGCCGGCTCCGGCAGCATCGCCGCCAGCTGCCGGCTCCCCAGCCGCCCCCCGCCCCGCCCCACCGCGTCCATACCACTTTCCCTCGATTGGCCATGTCATCCAGTCCAATCACCTTACAGACTCCTCCCCATCCACCCGCCTCACCAAGCCCCCGAGGAGCCTCCATGCCCCCGCCCGTCCCGTTCCCGCCTCCCGCGGCCCGGCCCCGCCTGGCCCTCCTGGACGCCGGCCTCGGCCTGCTCGCGGCCGCCGCCGCGCTGCGCCGGCTGCGCCCGGACGCGGACCTCGTCCTCACCTCCGACCCCGACGGGATGCCGTGGGGCCCGCGCACCCCCGCCGACCTGGCCGCCCGTGCCATGGCCGTCGCCGAGGCGGCGGCCGCGTACCACCCGGACGCGCTGGTCGTGGCCTGCAACACCGCCACGCTGCACGCGCTGCCCGCGCTGCGCACGCGGTTCGAACCCGGTGTGCCGGTGGTCGGCACCGTCCCGGCGGTCAGGCCCGCCGCCCTGCACGGCGGGCCGGTGGCGGTGTGGGCCACCCCCGCGACCACCGGCAGCAGCGGCCAGCGCGCGCTGATCGACGCGTTCGCCGACGGGGTGCGCGTGGCCGAAGTGGCCTGCCCCGGGCTGTCGGACGCGGTGGAGCGCGCCGACGAGGAGGCGGTCGGGGCCGCGGTCGCCGCCGCGGTCGAGCGGACCCCGGCCGATGTGCGCGCCGTCGTCCTCGGCTGCACCCACTACGAACTGATCGCCGGACACGTCCGCGCGGGCTTCCTCCGGGCCGGCAGGCCGCCGGTCGAGCTGCACGGCACCGCGGACGCCGTGGCCGCCCAGACGCTGCGCAGGATCGGCGTCCCGGCCCGACCGTACGCGCCCGCCGTCGGCACGCTGAGGGTCTACCACAGCGGGCGCCCGGCCGCGCTGCCGCCCGCCGCGCTCGCCTATCCCGAAGGCCGCGCGCTGCTGTCGGGCACCGACGCGGCGGCAGGGGAAGGGGGCGGCGGCCGTGGGCGGTGAGGCGGCGAGGAGCGGCGTCGCGCTGGGGTATGTGGCGCTCGGGCGTGATCCGTGGCGGCGGATGCCGCAGTTGGTGGTCGGGCTGGCGCTGTACGGGTTCGGGCTGGCGGCCATGGTGCGGGCGTCGCTCGGGGTCAGTCCGTGGAGCGTGCTGTACGAGGGGGTGCAGCGGCACAGTCCGCTGAGTTTCGGCGCGGTCAACGCGCTGGTCGGGGTGGCGGTGCTGCTGCTGTGGATTCCGCTGCGGCAGCGGCCGCGGTTCGGCACGGTGCTGAACATCCTGGTGCTGTCGTCCGCCTCGGACCTGGGGCTCGCGCTGCTGCCCGCGCACCCGGGGTGGGCGGCCCGGGTCGGCCTGCTGCTCGGGGGCGTCCTGGTGAACGGGGTGTCGATCGCGATCTACGTCGGCGCGCGGTACGGGCCCGGTCCGCGGGACGGGCTGATGACGGGCGCGTCGGCGGCCACCCACCGCTCGATCCGGTTCATCCGCACCCTGATGGAGGTCACGGTGCTGGTGGCGGGGGTGGCGCTGGGTGGGCGCCCCGGCCCCGGCACCGTGCTGTACGCGGTGTCGATCGGCCCGATCGCCCAACTGCTGCTGCCGCGCCTGGCCTACCGGACGCCCGAGGAGCGCGGCGGCGCGCCGGTCAGGTACGGGCGGCGGTCTCCGCGCCGGGCGCCGGTTCGTCCTCGGCCGCGGGCCGCGGCGGAGCCGCGGCAGCGGCGGCCGCCTTCTTGCGGCGCTCCTTCAGGTCCTGCCGCAGCAGAATCCACCAGCCGACCGGCACCATGAGCGCGAACAGCCACCACTGGATCGCGTACGGCAGGTGGACGCCCTGGCCGACGACCGCCATGTCGGTGCCGGAGGTGTCGCTGCCGGGGGCGCCGACCTGCTCGGCGGACTCGCCCTTGGTCAGCGGCGGGCTGGTCCGAACGAGTTCCAGGTAGCCGCTGAGCACCGGCTCGGCCAGCTTCTTCGCCTGCTGGGTGCTGTTGATCAGCATGAACTGGCGGGCCGGCAGGCCCCCCACGTCCCGGATGCCGCTGAGCCGCGAGGTCTCGTCGAGCTGGAAGCGCCCGGTGAGGGTGACCGTGCCGGTCGGGGTCTTCGGCACCGCGGGGAAGGCCGCGGTGTCGTCGGCGGGCGCGATCCAGCCGCGGTTGACCAGCACGGCGTCCCCGTCGGCGGTGATCAGCGGGGTGACCAGGAAGAAGCCCTGGTCGCCGTTGGCGTTGGTACGGCGCCGGACCACGAACTCGTGCGCGGTGTCGTAGTGCCCGGTGGCGGTCACCGGGCGGTAGCGCAGGCTGCCGGGGATCTTCGCACCCGGGTGGGTCAGCGTCTGGATCGGCACCGGCTTCGCGTGGATGGCCAGCGAGATGCGGTGGTTGCTGCGCTTGGTCTGCTCGTAGCGGTGGTACTGCCACAGGCCCAGCCGGCCCATGACCAGTATCAGCACCACGAACAGCAGGGTCAGCAGAATCCAGCGGCGGGTGAGCAGGACGCGAAGCACGGAACGACGGTACCCCTCGCCCCGGCACCCACCGGACACCGGGGGCGCCTCACCGAGCGCCCCCGTCCCCGTACGCCTCCCCGCCGGCGGCCCCGTCCGAGTCGCCGTACACCTCCCCGCCGGCGGCCCCCTCCGGGTCCGGCCGCCGCGCGGTGTCGCTGATCCGGACCAGAATCCCGACCAGCGCCCAATTCGCGATCACCGACGACCCGCCGTACGCCACGAACGGCAGCGTCATCCCGGTCAGCGGGATCAGCCCGAGGACACCGCCGGCCACCACGAACACCTGGAGCGCGAACGCCGCCGACAGCCCGCCCGCCAGCAGCTTGCCGAACGGGTCGCGGGTGGCCAGCGCGGCCCGCATCCCGCGCTCGACCACCAGCGCGTACAGCAGCAGCACCGCGACCAGCCCGGCCATCCCCAGCTCCTCGCCGACCGTGGCCAGGATGAAGTCGGAGTTCGCGGCGAAGCCGATCAGGTCGGAGTTGCCCTGCCCCAGCCCCGTGCCGATCAGACCGCCCGAGCCGAACGCCCACAGCGCCTGCATGGACTGCTCGGAGTGGCCGGGCAGCCCCTGCCGGCTCTTGAGGTACTCGCCCATCGGGTGCAGCCACGCCCGGACCCGCTGCTGCACGTGCGGCTCGAAGGAGCCGACGCCCACCGCGCCGCCCGCCGCCATCAGCAGGCCGAAGACGAGCCAGCTGGTCCGCTCGGTGGCCGCGTACAGCATCGCCACGAACATGCCGAAGAACAGCAGCGACGTACCGAGGTCGGTCTCGAAGACCAGGATCAGCACCGACAGCGCCCACACCGACAGGATCGGCCCCAGGTCCCGGCCGCGCGGCAGCGCCAGCCCGGCGAACCGCCGCCCGGCCAGCGCCAGCGCGTCCCGCTTCACCACCAGGTAGCCCGCGAAGAACACCGCGATCACGATCTTCGCGAACTCCGCCGGCTGCATGCTGTACCCGGCCAGCGCGATCCAGATCCGCGCCCCGTACACGTCGAGCCCGAGCCCCGGCACCAGCGGCAGGAGCAGCAGCACCAGCGCGACCACCATCGAGGTGTACGTGTACCGCTGGAGCGTGCGGTGGTCCCGCAGCAGCACCAGCACCACCGCGAAGAGCACCAGCCCCGCCGCGGAGTACAGCAGCTGGCGCGGCGCGGCCACCTGGAAGCCCGGGTCGGAGCGCAGCCGCGGGGACTGGTCCAGCCGCCAGATGACCACCAGCCCGAGGCCGTTGAGGAGCGTCGCGATCGGCAGCAGCAGCGGGTCGGCGTGGCGGGCGAACCTGCGCACCACCAGGTGGCCGAGGCACGCCAGCAGCCCGAGGCCGAGGCCGTAGCCCAGCAGCCCGGACGGCACCTCGCCGTGCAGCGCCAGCCCCGCGTCGGCGTACGCGTACACCGGCACCGCGATGGCCAGGAGCAGCAGCGCGAGCTCGGTGCGACGGGTCACCGCGGGCCGAAGGCGCGCGTCGGTGCACCGGCTCTCCGCATGAGCCCCCCTGGCTCGGAACGACCTGACGGCCGAAACGGCCACAACGCACGCAAGGCTAGCGTTTCCCCGGCCGCGGGGGCGCGGTTACGGCACATACGCCCGCCCCGCGCGTCACAGGGTGCGACGCGCGGGGCGGGCGTCGGGATGGGTGCGGTCCGGGGGCGTCAGCGCCGTTCGAGCCGCTTCATGAAGCCGGGGTCCAGCGCTCCGGCGCGGCGGCGGAACGCCGGGAGCGGGACGTCCCGCAGCTCCCCGGTCTCCAGGTAGCTCTGCCGGCCCGCCGCGTCGTCGACGGTGCCCGGGGGCAGGGCCAGCACCCCCGGCAGCCCGGCGTGCCGCTTGGTGGTGATCTTGGCGACGCGCGCGGAGCCGCCGCGGACCGACAGCACCAGGCAGGGCCGGTCCTTGCCGCCCGGGCCGTCCTCGAACGGCACCCGCGCCCACCACACCTCGCCCCGGCGCGGCTGCCGCGGCTGCCGCGGCGCGGGCCCCCGGCCCGGACCCGGGCCGGCGCCCCCGCGCGCACCCCGCGGCGGGCGCCGCGACCTGGCCCGGCCGTCGACCACCGCGGCGACCAGCGCCAGCGCCGCCACCGCGAGCACCGCGGCCCACATCCCCCCGCTCATCCCTCACCCCGCCCTTCCCCGGCCCGGCCGCCGTCCACGATCAGGCGCGGCCAGGCGAACGCGCGGTGCACGTACGCCTCGGCGAGCGACGCCGCCACCGGCTCGACCAGGTGCGCCTGGTCCGGGCGGACCTCGACGGCGAGGGCGGCTCGCAGGTTGGCGGCGGTGATCTCTTCCAGCCGGGGCGCGAAGGTCATCCCACGACCGTAGCGCCGTACGGCAAGCGGTTTTCGGCCGCGGCGGGCCGCACCGCCGGGACGGGGGGATCGGCAGTCCCTGGCCGGGCGGGCGCAGAGGCCGATAATGGAGGGCATGGACCGTGCCGCACTCGCCGACTTCCTGCGCCGCCGACGGGAGGCGCTGCGCCCGGAGGACGTCGCCCTCCCCCAGGGCGCGCGGCGCCGTACCCGGGGGCTGCGGCGCGAGGAGGTGGCGGGCCTGGCGGTGATGTCGACCGACTACTACACGCGGCTGGAACAGCGGCGCGGCCCGCAGCCCAGCGAGCAGATGCTCGCCTCGCTCGCCCGCGCGCTGCGGCTGACCGACGACGAGCGCCGCTACCTCTACCGGATCGCCGGGCACAACGCGCCGGTGTCGCTGTCCGCGGTGCCGCACGTCGCCCCGGCGCTGCTGCGGGTGCTGGACCGGCTCGACGACACGCCCGCGCTCATCCTGACCGACCTCGGCGAGACGCTGGTGCAGAACCGGATGGCCGCCGCGCTGTTCGGCGACGCCTCGGGGTACACCGGGCTCGCGCGCAGCGCGGTCTACCGCTGGTTCACCGACCCGGCGGCCCGCTCCTCCTACCCGGCCGACGACCACACCCGGCACGGCCGCGCCCAGGTCGCGGGCCTGCGGGTCGCGTACGGGCTGCGCGGACCGGACTCGCGGGCGGGCGAGTTGGCGCGCGCCCTGCACCGGGCCAGCGCGGAGTTCGCCGAGCTGTGGGACCGGCACGAGGTCGCGCAGCGCTTCGAGGACCACAAGACGCTGCTGCACCCGGAGATCGGGGCGATCGAGGTGGACTGCCAGGCTCTGTTCACCGACGACCAGTCGCAGACCCTGCTGGTGCTCACCGCGCCGCCCCGCAGCGAGGGTGCGGAGAAACTGCGGCTGCTGGCGGCGGTCGGCCTGAACCGCTTCACGCCGGCGGACGCCTGACGCCTGACGCGGTTCCGGCCGGACAAAGGGCCCCACGCGCCCGGCGGCCGTGTGAGAAGTGCTGACGCGCGGCGGAAGCGTTGCTTCAATACGGCCAGGCCGCAAGCACCGCTTCCGCCCACCCCTGGAGGCCCCGCCGTGCAGATCTCCCGCCGCGCCCTGATCGCCGCGGTGCCCGCGACCGCCGTGCTCGCCGCGGCGCCGGACCGGGCGTCGGCCACCACGGCCGACACGACGGCCACCACGGCCACCACGGCCGGCACCGCCCCCGCGCCCCGGGGCGCCCCCGGCACTCCCGCCGACCGCGCCACCGTACTGTCCAACACCGTCGACGTCTTCGCGGGCACCGCCGCCTCCAACGCCCGCCCGGAGGTCGCCGCCAAGCTCGCCGCGATCGCCGCCACCGCCCGCACCCGGCTGGCCGCGATGGACGCGGCCGGCAGCGGCGAGCTGTTCGCCGGCCTCACCCTCGGCAGCAGCGACACCGCGCTGACCGCCGCCTACCAGTACCTGTACGAGATCGCGCTCGCCACCCGCGTCCCGTCCGGCGCCGCCGACCTCACCGGCGCCACCGCCGTCCAGCAGCGCGCCGCCGACGGGCTCCAGTGGCTCTACGACCACTGCTTCGGCGACCAGCAGGCCGGCTACTACGGCAACTGGTTCAACTGGGAGATCGCGATCCCGCAGTACGCCACCAAGACCCTGATCCTGCTCCGGGAGACCGTCGCCGCCTCCCACCCCGATCTGACCGCGGCCTACGTCGCCGCCATGGACGGCTACCTGCGCAACGGCAAGGACGGCGACGTCGACCTCGACTCCCGCTTCCACACCGGCGCCAACCTCGCCGACATCACCACCGACCGCATCATGCAGGGCGCCCTGACCGGCGACGACGCCCGCATCACCAAGGCCGTCGCGGACCAGGCCACGGTGCTCGCGCCCATCGACCCGTACGCGCTGCGGCACCACGTCACCGACGGGTTCTACGCCGACGGCTCCTACCTCCAGCACGCGTCGGTCGCCTACACCGGCTCCTACGGCACCGGGCTGCTCAGCCGGATCGTACAGACCGTCAAACTGCTGGACGGCACCGGCTACCTGGCCGGCACCGACCCGGCGGGCACCGCCGCCGGCTGGGTGGCGGACAGCTTCGCGCCGCTGATCTTCGAGGGGTGGATGACGGAGGCGGTCAAGGGCCGCGCGGTCTCCCGCCCCACCACCGGCTACGCGGACGTGGGCACCGTCGTGGAGTCCGTGGTGGACCTGGCGGCGTACACCACCGGCGCCCGGGCGGCCGCGCTCGCCGGGTACGCGAAGTTCGTCCGGCGCGAGTCGCGGGCGCCGGTGGACCCGGCGTCGTTCGTCTCCCCGGTGAGCACCGCCCGCTACGCCGACCTCCTCGCCGACCCCTCCGTGCCCGCCGCGGACCTCAACGCGCCCGCCCAGCACACCGCGTTCAACGCGATGGACCGCGTGGTGCACCGCCGCCCCGGCTGGGCGTTCACCCTCGCCCGCAGCTCCACCCGGATCAGCGGCTACGAGTACATGAACGGCGAGAACCTCCTGCCCTGGTTCCAGGGCGCGGGCGCGCACTACCTCTACCTGTCCGGCCAGGACCAGACGCAGGCGTACGGCGTCGACCACTTCACGACCGTGTCGCCCTACGCGCTGGGCGGGGTGACCGCGCCGGTCCAGACCCGGCGAAGCGTGCCGGAGCTGTACGGCACCGCCTGGTACGACAACCCCGCGGCCGGGTTCACCTCCTCGTCGGAGGCGCAGAACACCTACGTCTACTTCCCGCTGTCCACCAACTCCCACTCCGGGGGCGCCCGTTCGGGCCCGTACGGCACCTGCGGGCTGGTGCTGTCCGACGACGCGGCCTGTGCCGCGGCCCACGCCGGCCTGCTCCCCGCGGACTTCGTCGCCTACGCGAACGCGCGCGCCACCAAGTCCTGGTACTTCTTCGACGACGAGGTGGTGGTGCTCGCCGCGGGCGTCGGCGACGACGCGGGCCGGGCGGTGACCACCACCTTCGACACGCGCGTCGCGGCCCCCGGGGACCCGGTCGCCGTCACCGGGCAACTGCGGGACGGGCGTGCGTTCACCGGGCCCGGCAGCGGCGAACTGGCCTGGCTGCGCTACGCCGACGGCGGGCAGGGCACCGCGGTCGGCTACGTCCTGCTGCCCGGCCCCGGGCGGGCGCCGCTGGTGCGGGTGGGCCTTGCGACCGTCACCCGCAGCCGGCGGGCGATCCGTACCGCCAACCCCGACACCGCGGTCACCAAGCAGGTCTTCTCGGTCGGCTGCGCGCAGGAGGCCGGCGCCGCGCCGGCCTGTTTCGCGTACGCGCTGGTGCCGGGCGCGAGCGAGCAGGCGCTGCGCGGGTACGGGCGGTCCGGGCCGCTGTCGGTGCTCGCCAACTCCCCCGCCGTGCAGGCCGTCCGGCACACCGGGCTCGGTATCACGGCCGCCAACGCGTTCGGTCCCGGGCCGCACCGCGCCGGGCCGCTGGAGGTCGACGGTCCGGCGTCGGTGCTGGTGCGGGAGCACCGCGACGGCCGTACGACGGTCGCGGTGGCCGACCCGACCACGGCGCGGGAGTCCGTCACGGTGCTGCTGCGCGGGCGGAAGCTGCGGCCGGCCGGCGGCGCGGAGGGGGTGCGCGTCACCCGTACCCGCGGCGGCACCCGGATCGAGGCCGCCACGCACCACGCCTACGGTGCCACCGTGGAGGTGACGCTGTGCTGAAGCAGGCCCGTAGGCTGGCGCCTGTGCATCTGTGCTTCGTATGCAGCGGGAACATCTGCCGGTCGCCGTCCGCCGCGCTGGTGGTGGCCGCGCACCTGCGCCGGGCCGGCCTGTCCGACCGGGTGCGCGTGACGAGCGCGGGCATCGGGCCCTGGCACGTCGGGAAGCCGATGGACCCGCGCTCCGCGCGGGTGCTGGAGCAGCACGGCTACCCCGTCGACCATGTCGCCGCGCAGGTCGGCCCGGAGCATCTGGACGCCGACCTCTTCCTGGCGATGGACCGCGGGCACGAACGGGCGCTGCGCACGCTGGTGCCCGACCCCGCCCGGGTCCGGCTCTTCCGCTCCTTCGACCCGGCCGCCCCGGCCGGCGGCCCGGACCTCGACGTGCCCGACCCCTACTACGGCGGCCCCGACGGCTTCACCACGGTCCTCACCATGATCGAGGCCGCCACCCCCGCCCTCCTCACCTGGACCCGCACCCACCTCGCCCCCTGAGCAGAGCGGCGCGAGGGCGGCGCAAGGCCGGGTTCCAGCATGTGGGAAGGCGCTGGCAACTCGCCTGCCGGGCACCGGGCTTGGTGGGCTGAGTCGTTTCAGACGGGCACAGAATAACGGCGGCGGACGGGCTCCGCAATGGGGCGTAACGGCACGATTCGGGGAAGATACCGGCCGCCGGGCCGCATCCGGCCGCCGCGGCGCCCGGAAGGCCCCGGGCGCTGCCGCCCCGGGCCCGCCCGAAAGCCCTTGCGGCGCGACCCGCCCACCAGCACTCTTCCGTAGCCGCGAATATTTCGTGCGCGACCCTAGACGTCACGTGACACAGGACATAGTCTCGCGTCGTTCACCCTTGTGAAACGTTCCAATTCACCGGTGGCCCGACGTTCGGACGGAGGGCACGACGAGTCCCGGACCGCGTTCCGGGGAGGGAGTGGGCCCACATGTGGCGAACCCGCCACCGAGCACCACACCAAGACGAGGACCTGGCGCGATGAAAGATCCCGTAGGCAAGGACCCGCTCCTGGTCCTCGAGCAGGCCACCAAGCGCTTCGGCGCGGTGCGCGCGCTCGAGGACGGGTCGGTCACCCTCTACCCAGGCGAGGCACACGCCCTGTTGGGCGAGAACGGCGCGGGCAAGTCCACGCTCGTGAAGATCCTCGCCGGCGTGCACCAGCCCGACAGCGGCCGGCTCGCGGTCGACGGCACCCCGGTGGTGTTCTCCGGCCCCGCGGCCTCCCGCGCCGCCGGCGTGTCGATCATCTACCAGGAGCCCACCCTCTTCCCCGACCTGACCGTCGCGGAGAACATCTTCATGGGCCGTCAGCCGCTGCGCGCCGGCCGCCGGATCGACCGCACCGCGATGAACCGGGCGGCGACGGAGGTCTTCGAGCGGCTGGGCGTCCAACTGGACCCGCAGCGGCAGGCCCGCGGCCTGTCCGTCGCCGACCAGCAGATCGTCGAGATCGCCAAGGCGCTGTCGCTGGACGCCAAGGTGCTGGTGATGGACGAGCCGACCGCCGCGCTGACCACGGTGGAGGTGGAGCGGCTCTTCGAGGTGATGCGCACGCTGCGCGAGCAGGGCGCCGCGGTGCTGTTCATCTCGCACCGCATCGAAGAGGTGCTGGCCAGCTGCCAGCGCGTGACCATCATGCGCGACGGGAAGTTCGTGAGCACCGCGCCCATCGAGGAGGTGACCGCCGACTCCATCATCCGGTCGATGGTCGGCCGCGAGCTGGGCGCGCTCTTCCCGAAGACCCAGACCTCCCCCGGTGAGACGGTGCTGGAGGTCGAGCACCTCACCCGCGAGGGCGTCTTCCACGACGTCAGCTTCACCGTGCGCCGCGGCGAGATCGTCGGCCTGGCCGGGCTGGTCGGCGCCGGGCGCAGCGAGGTCGCCCGGGCCGTCTTCGGCATCGACCGCCGGACGTCGGGCACCGTCACGGTGGGCGGCCGGCGGCTGCGCAACGGTGTGCCGGCCGACGCGATGGCCGCCGGCGTGGCGCTCGTCCCGGAGGACCGCCGCCAGCAGGGCCTGGTGATGGACATGGGCATCGACCGCAACGTGGCGCTGGCCTCGCTGGCGCGGCTGGGCCGGCTCGGCCTGATACGCCGCGGCTCGGAACGCGAGCTGGCGCTGACCTGGGCGGAGCGGCTCCAGTTGAAGTTCGGCCGGATGAAGAACCCGGTCTCCACCCTGTCGGGCGGCAATCAGCAGAAGGTGGTGCTGGGCAAGTGGCTCGCCCGGGACCCCTCGCTGCTGATCATCGACGAACCGACCCGAGGTATCGACGTCGGGACCAAGGCCGAGGTGCACCGCATCCTCGACGGCCTGGTCGCCGACGGGATGGCGGTGCTGATGATCTCCTCCGAACTGCCCGAGGTACTGGGCATGGCCGACCGGGTGCTGGTCCTGCACGAGGGCCGGATCACCGCGGAGCTCGCCCGCGACGAGGCCGACGAGGACTCGATCATGCGCGCCGCCACCGGTTACGCGGCGGTGGCGTCATGACCGCACAGCTCACCGCACCCGCCCCGGCCCAGGGCACCCAGCGCTTCGCACGCGGCGCGGCGCTGCTGCGGGCCCGCGAACTGGGCATCGGCGTCGCGATCGTGCTGGTCTTCGTGGTCACCACGATCAGCAACCACGCTTTCGCCAACGCGCACAGCGTGCAGCAGCTGCTCACCGGCGCCTCGCTGATCGCGCTGCTCGGCGTCGGCGAGACGATGGTGATCGTCACCCGCAACGTGGACCTGTCGGTCGGCTCGGTGGTCGGCCTGTCCGCCTACGTCGTCGGCGACGTCTTCAAGCACCACGCCGGCTTCCCGGTGCTGCTCGGCTATGTGCTGGGCATCGCGGTCGGCGCGCTGGTCGGCTCGATCAACGGCGTGATCACGGTCGTGACGCGGGTGCCGAGCCTGGTGGTGACCCTGGCGATGCTCTACATCGTGCGCGGGGTGGACGGGGTGATCGTCGACGGCAGGACCATCGACCCGGCGGCCATCCCCAAGTCCTTCACGGAAGTGGGGTACCGCACCTTCCTCGGGGTGCCGTGGCTGGCGATCATCGTGGCGGTGGTGGTCGCGGTGGTCAGCTACGCGATGCGCTCCTTCCGGGCCAGCCGCGACCTGTACGCGATCGGCTCCAACCCGGAGGCGGCCGCGCTGGCCGGCATCCCCGCCGGGCGGCGGGTGTTCGGCGCCTTCGTGATCAGCGGCGCGCTCGCGGGCCTGGCCGGCTCGCTGTTCCTCGCGCTGCACGCCCAGATCGACGTCACCGGCGGCAACGGCTACGAGCTGACCGTGGTCTCCGCGGTGGTCGTCGGCGGGGTGGCCATCTTCGGCGGCAGCGGCACCGTGCTGGGCGCCGCCCTGGGCGCGCTGCTGCTCAACACGATCAACCAGGCGCTGGTCGCCGCGAAGATCTCGTCCTTCTGGAACGAGGCGATCGCCGGCGGCCTGCTGCTGGCGGCCATCGCCTTCGACCGCTGGCTGGGCCTGCGGGTGGCCCGCAGCCTCCAGTCCGCACAGGGAGCACACCGTGACGCCTGACCTGACCACCGCCAAGCCGCCGGCCGCCTCCTACCGGGGTGTCGACGACGGCGGGCAGCCGCTGTGGCGCTCGCTGGTGCGCTGGGAGACCGCGCTGGTGTTCGTGCTGATCGCCGTGGTGATCTTCGGCGCCGCGCACTCCTCGGACTTCCTGGACGGCACCAACTTCTTCTACATCAGCCTGAACATGGGCGAGATCGCCATCATGGCGCTGCCGCTCACGCTGATCGTGATGACCGGTGAGATCGACCTGTCGGTGGCCTCGATGCTGGGGCTGTCCGGCACCGTGATGGGCTCGCTCTTCCACGACGGCTGGTCGGTGTGGGCGGCGATGGCCGCGGCGCTGGCGGTCGGCGCGGCCGGCGGCGCGCTCAACGGCCTGCTGGTCGCGAAGATGGGGCTGCCGTCGATCGCGGTGACCATCGGCACCCTGACACTCTTCCGCGGCCTGTCCGAGATCGTGCTGGCGCCGCGGACCATCACCGGCTTTCCGATCTCGCTCACCAAGATCGGCGTCATGCCGGTGCAGGGGACGAAGATCGCCTGGTCGGCGTTGATCTTCCTGGTGCTGGCGGTGCTCTTCGGGGTGGTGCTGCACGCCACGTCGCTGGGCCGCTCCATCGTGGCGATCGGCCTGCAACCGGAGGCGGCCCGCTTCTCGGGGGTGCGGGTGGACCGGATCAAGTTCGGGCTCTACGTGGTCTCCGGGCTGTTCTGCGCGCTCGCCGGCATCCTGTTCACCCTGAAGAACTCCTCGGTCAGCTACGACGCGGGCACCGGCCTCGAACTCAACGTGGTGGCCATCGTGCTGCTCGGCGGGGTGTCGATCTTCGGCGGCCGGGGCACCGTGATCGGCGTGGTGCTGGCGGTGGCCATCGTCGGGTGCCTCCAGCAGGCGCTGACGCAGATGGGCGTCCAGCCCGAGGTGCAGAACATCGTCACCGGCGCGCTGCTGCTGGTCAGTGTGATCGTGCCGAACGGCGGGGAGTTGCTGCGGCGGGCCAGGGCCCGCGCGCGGCGCGGCCCGCTGCCGGCCGCCTGACGCCCGGCCGGGCGCGGCTTCGCACCTCCCGGCGCCCGGCCCCTTTTTCGTCACGTTTTTCGTCAAGCCGCTTTGCTCCACCGTCCCTCGTCCAGCCCTTCGAAGAAAGACAGTCACGTGACCCTTAGCAGAACGGCACGCCGCAGGGCGACCGCACTCCTTTCCCTTACCGTGGCCGGCCTGATGCTCGCGGCGTGCGGTTCCTCCTCTAACGCCGGCGCCGACCCGACCGGCAAGCCGACCGCGACCGGGGTCAAGAAGGGCCTGACGGTCTACTTCATCCCGAAGGACACCCAGAACCCGTACGAGGTGCTGGCCGACCAGGGCGGCAAGAAGGCGCTGGAGGAGCTGGGCGGCAAGGTGGTGGTCAGCTCCGGCACCGCCGACACCGCGGCCGCGCAGATCCCGTCGATCCAGACCGCGATCCAGAAGCACGCCGACGCCATCGTGATCGCGGGCAACGACCCGTCCGCGCTGTGCCCGTCGCTCAACCAGGCCGCGGCCGCCGGGATCAAGATCGTCTCGTTCGACTCCGACATCTCCTGCGGCACCAGCCCGAACCACCTGTTCATCAACCAGGCCGACACCAAGGTCATCGGCACCTCCGAGGTGGACCTGCTGGCCAAGCAGATCGGCAGCAGCGGCCAGGTCGCGATCCTGTCGGCGGCGGCCAGCGCGACCAACCAGAACGCCTGGATCAAGTACATGAAGCAGCAGCTGGCCAAGTACCCGAACATGAAGCTGGTCAGCACCGTCTACGGCAACGACGACCCGGCCACCTCCCTGACGGTGCTCCAGGGCCTGCTGTCGGCGTACCCGAACCTCAAGGGCATCATCTCGCCGACCACCGTGGGCATCTCGACGGCGGCGCAGTACCTGTCCAACCACAAGGACGTGGCGAAGAAGGTCACGCTCACCGGGCTCGGGCTGCCCTCGCAGATGAAGTCCTACGTCAAGGACGGCACCGTGAAGTCCTTCGAGCTGTGGGACCCGAACAAGCTCGGCTACCTGGCCGGCTATGCGGCCGCGTCGCTCGCGTCCGGCAGCGCCAGCCTCCAGGCCGGGTCCTCCTTCAAGGCCGGCACGCTGGGCAGCTACACGGTGATCGGCGCCTCCGGCAGCAGCAGCCCGTCGGTGGTGCTCGGCCCGCCGACCGTCTTCGACTCCACCAACGTCGACAAGTTCGACTTCTAGAAACGCCGCGCGGCGCCGGCCGGTCCCTCCCGCGGGGCCGGCCGGCGCCGGCGGCGCCCGGCGAGCCCTTGGGGAACGACGAACGGATGAACCGCTACTGCTTCCTGCTCCGGGTCCGGCCCGACCGCCTCGAGGAGTACCGCGAGCGGCACGCGCACGTGTGGCCGGACATGCTCCGCGCGCTGGCCGCGGCCGGCTGGCACAACTACTCGATCTTCGCCGCCGACGACGGGCTGCTCGTCGGCTACGTCGAGGCCGACGACCTCGCCGCCGCCCAGGCCGCGATGGCCCGCACCGAGGTCAACGCCCGCTGGCAGGCCGAGATGGCGCCCTTCTTCACCGGCCTGGACGGCCGCGCCCCCGACGAGGGGTTCCTGCTGCTGCGGCCGGTCTTCCACCTCGACGACCAACTGCGCGCCCACGAAGGAGGACCCGATGACCACGACGTCGGGCGCTGAGCACGCCCCGCTGCCCGAGGGGCTGCCGCGGGTGGCCGCCCGCCGGACCACGGTGGGCCTGGTGGCCGGCGGGCTCGGCGCCTACTGGCCGCAGTTCCCCGACCTGCTCCCGCAGCTGCGGCGGTCCGCGGACCGCGTCGCGCAGCGGCTGGGGGCGCTGGAGGCCGACGTGGTGGACGCCGGGTTCGTCTCCGACGCGCAGGACGCGGCGCGCGCCGCCGAGACGCTGCGGGTGGCCGGCTGCGACATCATCGTCGGCTTCCTCACCACCTACATGACCGCCTCGATGCTGGTGCCGATCGCGCAGCGCAGCGGTGCGCCGGTACTGCTGATCAACCTCCAGCCCACCGAGGCGATGGACCACGCGTCCTTCGACACCGGGCAGTGGCTGGCGTACTGCGGTGCCTGCCCGCTGCCGGAGATGGCCAACGCCTTCCTGCGCTGCGGCATCGACTTCCGGTCGGTGTCGGGCTATCTGGAGGACGAGCGGGCCTGGGCGCGGATCGGCCGGTGGATCGAGGCGGCCGGGGTGCGCGGCGCGCTGCGGCACGGCCGGCACGGCCTGATGGGGCACCTGTACCCGGGGATGCTGGACGTGTCGACGGACCTCACGCTGGTCCCGGCGAACTTCGGCGGCCACATGGAGGTCCTGGAGTTCGACGACCTGCGGGTGCGGGTCGCCGAGGTCACCGACGCGCA
This sequence comes from Actinacidiphila sp. bgisy144, assembly GCF_057708105.1. Classification (NCBI taxonomy): domain Bacteria; kingdom Bacillati; phylum Actinomycetota; class Actinomycetes; order Kitasatosporales; family Streptomycetaceae; genus Actinacidiphila; species Actinacidiphila sp. bgisy144. The sequence goes on from NZ_JBYIRM010000056.1 coordinate 32,486, forward strand.
GGTGGACGAGCGGATCGCGCTGGCCCGGGAGGTCTTCGACATCGACCCCAGCGTCCAGGAGGAGGACTTCCGCTGGGCGGCGAAGGTGTCGGTGGGCCTGGACCGGCTGGCGGCCGACTTCGCGCTGGACAGCCTCGCCTACTACCACCGCGGACTTGCGGGCGAGCAGCACGAGCGGCTGGGCGCGGGCATGATCCTGGGCGCGTCGCTGCTGACCGCGCGCGGGCTGCCCGCCACCGGCGAGTACGAGCTGCGGACGTCGCTGGCGATGCTGGTGGTGGACCGGCTCGGCGGCGGCGGCTCGTTCACCGAGCTCCAGGCGCTGAACTTCCGCGACAACGTGGTGGAGATGGGCCATGACGGCCCGGCCCACCTGGCGATCAGCCGGCGCCGCCCGCTGCTGCGCGGTCTGGGCGTCTACCACGGCAAGCGCGGCTGGGGGGTGTCGGTGGAGTTCGACGTGGCGCACGGCCCGGTCACCGCGTTCGGCATCGCGCAGCAGCGCGACGGCGCGTTCCGGTTCGTGGCGTCCACCGGGCAGGTGGTGCCCGGCCCGCTGCTGGAGATCGGCAACACCACCTCGCGGGTCGACTTCGGCTGCGACCCGGGCGAGTGGACGGACGCGTGGAGTTCCACCGGCATCTCGCACCACTGGGCGCTGGGCGTCGGCGACCTGCGGCCGCAGCTGAGGGCGACCGCCGACCTGCTGGGCGTGGACCTGGTGGAGGTCGCGCTGTGAGCCGAGTGACGCATCGTCAGCAATTCCCCGCAACGGAAAGCAGGTCCGCCCATGGCCGGTCGTGAGGCAGCCAAGAACGTTCTGCGCGCGCAGCGCATCGAGTTGCCGTCGTGGGCGTTCGGCAACTCCGGCACCAGGTTCAAGGTCTTCGCCCAGCAGGGCGTGCCCCGGGACCCGTTCGAGAAGGTCGCCGACGCCGCCCAGGTGCACCGCTTCACCGGGGTCGCGCCGAGCGTCGCCCTGCACATCCCCTGGGACCAGGTCGCGGACTACGCGGCGCTGGGCCGGGCCGCCGCCGACGCCGGGATCGCGCTGGGCACGGTGAACGCGAACGTCTTCCAGGACGACGACTACAAGCTCGGCAGCGTCACCAACCCCGACCCGGCCGTCCGCCGCAAGGCGCTGGACCATCTGTTCGCGTGCGTGGACGTGATGGACCTGACCGGCTCGCGGGACCTGAAGCTGTGGTTCTCCGACGGCACCAACTACCCCGGCCAGGACGACATCCGTGCCCGCCAGGACCGGCTGGCCGAGGCGCTGTCGGCGGTGTACGAGCGGCTGTCGGGCGACCAGCGGCTGATCCTGGAGTACAAGCTGTTCGAGCCGGCCTTCTACACCACCGACGTGCCGGACTGGGGCACCGCCTACGCGCACTGCCTGCGGCTGGGCGAGCGGGCCCGGGTGTGCGTGGACACCGGGCACCACGCGCCGGGCACCAACATCGAGTTCATCGTGGCGTTCCTGCTGCGCGAGCAGAAGCTCGGCGCGTTCGACTTCAACTCGCGCTTCTACGCCGACGACGACCTGATGGTGGGCGCCGCCGACCCCTTCCAGCTCTTCCGCATCCTCTTCGAGGTCGCGCGGGCGGGCGGGCTGGCGGCGGACTCCCAGATCGCCTTCATGCTCGACCAGTGCCACAACATCGAGCCGAAGATCCCCGGCCAGATCCGCTCGGTGATGAACGTCCAGGAGGCCACCGCGAAGGCGCTGCTGGTGGACACCGAGGCGCTGGCCGCGGCGCAGGCGGCCGGTGACGTGCTGGGCGCCAACGGGGTGCTGATGGACGCCTTCAACACCGATGTGCGGCCGCTGCTGGCGGAGTTGCGCGAGGAGGGCGGGCTCGACCCGGACCCGATGGCGGCGTACGCGCGGTCCGGTTACGCCGAGCGGATCGTCGCGGAGCGGGTGGGCGGCACCCAGGCGGGCTGGGGCGCCTGACTCGCGCGCACCCGCACACGCGAGGAACCC
>NZ_JBYIRM010000057.1:0-33101 GCF_057708105.1 Actinacidiphila sp. bgisy144
CCCCCCCGGGCCCCGGCCCAGGGGGCCCCCGGCCCGGACGGCCCTCGGCTCAGACGGCCCCGGCGGCCGGGCCGGGCAGCGCCACGTACCGGTCGCCGCGCCACTCCCAGGTGTAGGTGCGCTTCAGGTCCGGGCAGCAGCGGGCGACGTCGTCGCTGGAGAAGCCGAGCACGGTGGCCTTGACGGTGTCGCCGTCCAGCCGGAAGTCGGAGATCTGCCGGTCGTCCTGGGGCCTGACCAGGGTGACCGCGATCTTCGGGGCGCCGCCTGGGTGGGCCGGGGCGGACAGCACGTACACGCCGCTGGGCGGGGTGCCGGTGTCGGAGTGGCAGCGGACCACAACGGCGGTCTCGGGCCGCCCGTCGCCGTCGAAGTCGGCCGAGACGTGCGAGATCACGTCCACCTTGGCGCCGGGGGCGCAGGTCAGCGGGTAGCTGACGGCGTTCGGGTCGGGCGCGGCGACCGGCGGCCCGGATGTCGTCGCGGCGGGTCTGGCGGCGGCCTTGGGGCTGGCGTCCGCGGGCTGCACCAGGGCCATGGCCCCGACCAGGGCGCCCACGGCGGCGGCCGTGGTGATCCAGTGCACAGCGCGGCTGTGCGTGTGCGGAAGGGCCTGACCTGCGGAGGGCTGCACTCGCCTGGCTCCTGGGGGTTCGGTCTGCGGGGGTGGCCAGCATGGTGCCACACGTCACACGGGCGCGGTACGGCGGGGGCGGTGCGGACCCGGGCTGCCGGTCCCCGCGGTCTCGCCGGTGGGCCCGGCCCCCGTCCGGTACGTCCCCAGGTGGCGGAAAAGCGCCGCGCCGCCGCCGGCGGCCCGGGCGGGCAAACCGGCGGCGGCGCGGTGAAGTTGGCCGGAAAGGACCTCAGCTGTCGGCGCCGCTCCCGCCGCCCGGGCCGGTGTAGTCCTCGCCGTAGGCGCCCTTGGCGGGGCGGCGGCGGCGCAGCGGCGGCTCGACGCCGTCGGCCAGCCGCCGGGCGGTGAGGAGGAAGCCGGTGTGGCCGATCATGCGGTGGTCGGGCCGGACCGCGAGCCCCTCGACATGCCAGGTGCGGACCATCGACTCCCAGGCGGCCGGCTCGTTGAAGGTGCCGTGCTCGCGGATCGCCTCCACGGTGCGGGCGAGCTGGGTGGTGGTGGCCACGTAGGCGCACAGGATGCCGCCGGGCACCAGGGCCTTGGCGACGGCCTCCAGGCACTCCCAGGGCGCGAGCATGTCGAGGACGACCCGGTCCACGTCGGTGTCCGACAGGTGGTCCTGGAGGTCGCCGACGGTGAGCTGCCAGGCCGGGTGCGGGCCGCCGAAGTAGCGCTCGACGTTCTGGGTGGCGATCTCGGCGAAGTCCGCCCGGCGCTCGTAGCTGTGCAGCATGCCGTGGTCGCCGATCGCGCGGAGCAGGAAGCTGCTCAGCGAGCCGGAGCCGACGCCTGCCTCGACCACCCGGGCGCCGGGGAAGATGTCGGCCATCGCCAGGATCTGCCCCGCGTCCTTGGGGTAGACCACGGCGGCGCCGCGGGGCATGGACAGGACGTAGTCGGGGAGCAGGGGGCGCAGCGCGAGGTAGGCGACGTTTCCCGTGGTCCGCACCACACTGCCCTCGGGGGCACCGATCAGCTCGTCGTGCGGGAAAGCGCCCTTGTGGGTGTGGAACTGCTTTCCGGCTTCGAGCGTGAACGTGTAGTGGCGTCCCTTGGGGTCGGTGAGCTGGACCTGGTCCCCGACTCTGAAAGGCCCGCGCCTGCGGGCTGCACCAGTCGGTTCGGACATAGGACCACCTTAGTGGCTCGCGGCACCCGTTCCGACGGCGGCCACGGGCGGGTGGTCCGCGATACGAGGCCGCGCGGAACTAGGCCGCGCGGGACATGGCGGCGACGAAGGCGCGCTCGACGTCGGCGGTGGACAGGACGCCGTAGATCTCGCCGGTGGGCTCCACCACGAGGTACTCGGTGGAGGGGGTGGCGCGCAGGGTGTCGAGGAGTTCCTCGCCGGTGAGGTCGGCGGACACCCGCATCCCCGGGCGCAGGTCGTGGGACAGGCCGCTGACCGCGACCCAGGGGCGCCGGTGCTCGGGCACCGAGATGATCGCCGACTCGCGCACCAGCGCCGTCGGGTCGCCCTTGCCGTCCACGACGACCAGGGCCCGCGCGCCCGCCTCGTTCGCCCGGCGCAGCGCCTCGGACAGCGGGGTGTCGGAGGAGACCGGCACGGCCCGCCGGGTCAGGGTGCGCGCCCGCAGGTCGGGCAGGCGCTCGCGCAGCCGGGCCATCCGCAGCCCGTTGCCCGCGCCGGTCCACATGATCGCGGCGAGGATCGCGGCCAGCAGCGCGTCGGTGAGCGAGTCCGCGCCGCTTTCTCCGCTACCCCGCAGGTAGGACAGCATGGGCATGCCGATCAGGACGGCCAGCGCGAGCACCCGCCCGGCCCAGGCGGCCGCCACGGTGCCCTTCATCGGGTCGCCGCTGAGCTTCCAGACCACCGCCCGCAGCATGCGGCCGCCGTCCAGCGGGAGTCCGGGCAGGAAGTTGAAGATCGCCACGATCAGGTTGCTGACCGTCAGCCCGGCGAGCAGCACCCCGGGCACGGTGCCGCGGTCGACGAGCCGCATCCCGCCGTAGAAGACCCCGGACAGCACCAGCGACAGCAGCGGCCCGACGAAGGAGAGCATGAACTCGCGGCCGGGGGTGTCGGAGTCCTTCTCGATCTCCGAGACGCCGCCGAAGAACTGGAGTTGGATGCGGCGCACCGGCAGGTCGAACCGGATCGCCGCCACCGTGTGCGCCAGTTCGTGGACGAGCACCGAGGCGTAGAAGGCGACCGCGAAGAAGAGCGAGACGAGGTAGCGGACGCCGCCGAGGTCGGGCAGCACATGGTCGAGCTGTCCGCCGAAGACCCAGGTGATCAGTGCGGCGACCAGGAACCAGCTGGGGGCGACGTAGATGGGGACGCCGAGGAACCTGCCCATGAGGATGCCGCCGCCCGGCTCCCTCGGCTGCTTGTCCGTGCCGTCCTCGCCGCCGCGGCCCGGCGTGCGGGTGTTCCGGGACGGTGGACCGCCGCTCTCGCTCACTCATTCCCCTTCTGAAAACAGACCCCCGTGCCGATCATGCGGCACGAGGGTCATCGGGCCCATGATATGGCCCTGTCGCGTGGGGCACACCGGCGCGTGCCCTGTGTCGGTGGCAGGCCGTAAGGTCGTCTGCCATGGGGACGCAGACGAAGCAGGCGGAGCAGACCGGGGCGGCCGCGGCGAAGGGGCCGTCGGGCGGCCCCGGCGGCGGGCTGCCGCCGCGCCCGCCCGCGTCGCTGTCGCCGTCGCGGGCGGCGGACTTCATGCGCTGCCCGCTGCTGTACCGGTTGCGGGTGATCGACCGGCTGCCGGAGCAGCCGAGCCAGGCGGCGACCCGCGGCACCGTGGTGCACGCGGTGCTGGAGCGGCTGTTCGACGCGCCGGCCGCCGAGCGCACACCGGAGCGGGCCCGCGCGATGGTGCCCGGCGAGTGGCAGCGGCTGCTGGCCGCCCGCCCGGAGCTGGCCGTGCTGTTCACCGCGGCCGAGGGCGCGCTCGACGCGGCGGCGCTGGCGGAGTGGCTGGCGAGCGCCGAGCGGCTGGTGGAGCGGTGGTTCACGCTGGAGGACCCGACCCGGCTGGAGCCCGCCGAGCGCGAGTTGTACGTGGAGACGGTGCTGGAGTCGGGGTTGACGCTGCGCGGCTACGTCGACCGGCTGGACGTGGCGCCGGCCACCGGGGACCTGCGGGTGGTGGACTACAAGACGGGCAAGGCGCCCCGCCCGGAGTACGCCGACGAGCCGCTGTTCCAGATGCGGTTCTACGCGCTGGTGCTGTGGCGGCTGCGCGGGGTGGTGCCGCGCCGGCTCCAGCTGGTCTACCTCGGCAGCGGCGACGTGCGGACGTACGACCCGTCGGAGGCGGACCTGCTGCGCACCGAGCGGCGGCTGCTGGCGCTGTGGGAGGCGATCCAGGAGGCGACGGCCAGCGGTGACTGGCGGCCGCGGCGCACCCCGCTGTGCGGGTGGTGCGACCACCAGGCGCTGTGCCCGGAGTTCGGCGGCACTCCCCCGCCGTACCCGCTGGCGCGCCCCGCCGACGCGGGCGGCACCGGGCCCCTCGTGGGCGAGAATGGTCCGGTCTAGCGAAGGAGTACTTGTGGCGATCCGCGTCCTGCTGGTGGACGATCAGCCCCTGTTGCGCACCGGCTTCCGGATGATCCTGGAGGCCGAACCGGACCTGGCCGTGGTCGGCGAGGCCGGGGACGGGCAGCAGGCGCTGGACCAGGTGCGGGCGTTGCAGCCCGACGTGGTGCTGATGGACATCCGCATGCCCCGGATGGACGGGGTGGAGGCGACCCGGCAGATCACCGGCCCGGACCGGTCGGGCCCGGCGAAGGTGCTGGTGCTGACCACCTTCGACCTGGACGAGTACGTGGTGGAGGCGCTGCGCGCCGGGGCCAGCGGCTTCCTGCTCAAGGACGCGCCGGCCGCGGAACTGGTGCAGGCGATCCGGGTGGTGGCCGCCGGCGAGGCGATGCTCGCGCCCAGCATCACCCGGCGGCTGCTGGACAAGTACGCCGGCCGCCTCCCGTCGGGCGAGGAGGCGCTGCCGCAGCCGCTGCACACGCTGACCGAGCGCGAGGTGGAGGTGCTGAGGCTGGTGGCCCGCGGCCTGTCGAACGCGGAGATCGCCGCCGAGCTGTTCGTCAGCGAGACCACCGTGAAGACACATGTCGGCCATGTGCTGACGAAGCTGGGCCTGCGCGACCGGGTGCAGGCGGCGGTGTACGCGTACGAGAGCGGCCTGGTGCGGCCCGGCGCGGGCTGAGCCGAGCCGCCCGCCCGCACATGGCAACGCCCCTGCACCGGTCCGGCGCAGGGGCGTTGCCCTCTCGCGTGCCGTGCCCGGGGCGCGGCGGTCGCGGTCAGCTGGAGGCGCCGCGGCCCAGCTCCCAGAACTGCGTGGTGGTCGACGCGTTGAGCGCCCACTCCGCGCCGGTGATGTCGTTGCGGGCGGCGATGTACTGGTTCGCCTGCCACAGCGGGAGCATCGGCACCTGCTCGGCGACGAGCTTCTGCGCCTCGTCGAAGGCGTCCGTGGTGGCGCTGCGCTCGGCCTGGCGGCGGGTCTCCGGCAGGATCGTGTTCCGGATCTGCGTCAGGTCGTACGGCAGCGGGATGAACGTCTCCTTGTCGAAGAACGGCGCGATGTAGTTGTCGGGGTCGGGGAAGTCCGGCAGCCAGCTCAGCGCGAAGACCTGGTACTTGCCCTCGCCGGCGGCCTTCAGGAACGCGTTCCACTGCTCGCTCTTGACGGTGACGTCGAAGAGCCCGGAGGCGTTGAGCTGCTTGGCGATCGCCTCGGCCTCGGCCTGGTTCATCGTGCCGCCGTTGTCGCGGCGGAAGTTGATGGTCAGCGGCACCTTGTCGGTGATGCCGGCGTTCTCCAGGGTCTTCTGCGCCTTCTTGACGCTGGGCTCGCCGTAGGTGTCGTAGAAGGAGTTGACGTGGGTGGTGATGCCCTGCGGGACCACCGAGTACAGCGGCACCGCGGTGCGCTGGTAGACGTCGCGGGTGATCGCCTGGCGGTCGACGAGTTGGGCCATCGCCTGGCGGACCGCGGTCTTCTTCAGCGACGGCGCGTCGGTGTTGAGGAAGAGGTAGCGGGCCTCGCCGCCGGAGGACTCGGTGAGCTTGAAGTCCGGGTCCGGGTTCGACTGGAGCTTCTGGATCTGGTCCGGCGACATCTGCCGGCTCATCACGTCCAGGGCGCCGGACTTGAGCGCGTTCTCCATCGTGTCGGAGTCGGCGTACATCTTGAGGGTGACGGCGCTGTTGTGCATCTTCAGGGTGCCGTCGTAGTGGTCGTTCTTGGTGAACACCGCCTGCTTGCCCGCGGTCCAGGAGTCCAGCTTGTACGGGCCGGAGCCGACCAGCCGCCAGCCGGTGTACGGCTTCGCCGCCGGGTACACGGTGCTGTCCACGATCGCGGCGGCGGGGGTGGCGAGCTTCGCGGGGAAGGTCGCGTCGGGCTGCTTGAGGTGGAAGACCACGGTCTGCGCGTCGGGCGCGTCCACGCTCTTGACGTCGGATATCAGCGACGACGGGCCGTCGGCCCAGTGGATCTTCTGCATCCGGTCGATGGAGTACTTCACGTCCGCGGAGGTGAGCGCGCGCCCGGTGGAGAACTTCTCGCCGTCGCGCATCGTGCACTGGTACGTCAGTCCCGAGGTGCCGTCGTAGTGGCACTCCTTGGCCGCGTCGGGCGTCGGCGTGGTGCTGCCGCGCTGGTAGGTCAGCAGCATCTGGAAGGTGTTGTAGAAGATGTTCCAGGTGGCGCTGTCGTAGGACGTGGCCGGGTCCAGCGGCGCCGGGTTGTCCTTGGTGAGCTCGATGCTGTCGGTGGTGCCGACGACGATGGGTTTGCCACTGCCGCCGCTGCCGCCGGAACTGCCGCACCCGGTGATGGCGGGTGCCAACGCGCCGAGCAGGGCCGGCAGCACCAGAAGCTTGCGGTTCATCGTTGCTAGTTCTCCTCTTGCGCATGTGCCGGGGGCTCGTGGCGCGCCCGAAAGGCCCAACAGGCCCGCCCGCGTACCCGGATCACAGGAGCAGGGCGGCGGCAGCGCGGGGCACGCTGGGGCGACGATACCGAGATCTGCGGTGATCAGCACCAACGGGTGGGCCAAAGTCAGTGGTCTGCACAAGCGGAGCGGGTAAGATCACACGCTCAGTGAAGGGCCGTGCGCAAGGAGCGCAGAAAAGGGACGTCGAGGTCCTCCAGGGACCGTACGACGGTGCGGCCGGGCGCCGGCGGGATCGGCACCAGCGAGGGCACCGCCACCACCCGGCAGCCGGCCGCCTCGGCGGACGCGACGCCGGTGAGGGTGTCCTCGACGACCACGCAGTGCGCGGGGTCGGCGCCCAGCCGGGCGGCGGCGGCCAGATACGGGTCCGGGTGCGGCTTGGTGCGGCCGATCTCGTCGCCGGCCAGGGTGAAGGCGAAGTGCTCCGGGCCGAGCGAGCGGAGCATGGCGTCGATGGTGCGGCGGTGCGAGGCGGACACCAGCGCGGTGGGCACGGTGTGCGCGACGAGTTCGGTCAGCAGCCGCCGGGCGCCGGGCATCAGGGGCGCGCCCTCGGCGACCAGGTGCTCGAAGCGGCTGTTGATCGCGGCCATCAGCTCGGGCAGCGGCACGCTGGTGCCGGTGACGTCGACGAGGTGGCCCACGCTGCGGGTCATCGGGCCGCCGACGACCACCGAGCGGTGTTCCTCGTCCAGCACGTGCCCGAGGTCGGCGAAGACCGCGGACTCCGCCGCCCACCACAGCCCCTCGGTGTCGACCAGGGTGCCGTCCAGATCCAGCAGCACCGCCCAGGGGCCGTCGTCGGCCTCCTCCTGCGTGCGGACGGCGGCGACCGGGATGCTGCTCGTCATAGGCCCCACTCCTCGGTACTCCTGGGCTCCGGGGGGCACGAAGGCCGGTCGCCGTGCCCCGCGGAAGGTGCGGGGAGACGACCGGCCTGTGCCGGACCCACAAGTCTACGACGGGCGCTCCCGGCCCGCTGAACGGCGGACGAACCGCTGGTCAGCGCGCGTTGAAGTACTTCGCCTCCGGGTGGTGGACGATGATCGCGTCGGTGGACTGCTCGGGGTGCAGCTGGAACTCCTCGGAGAGCTTGACGCCGATCCGCTCCGGCTCCAGCAGGGCGGCGATCTTGGCCCGGTCCTCCAGGTCGGGGCAGGCGCCGTAGCCCAGGGAGAAGCGGGCGCCGCGGTACTTCAGGTCGAACATGTCGACCACGTCGGCGGGGTCCTCCCCGGCGTAGCCGAGCTCGGCCCGGACCCGGGCGTGCCAGTACTCGGCGAGCGCCTCGGCGAGCTGGACGGACAGGCCGTGCAGTTCCAGGTAGTCGCGGTAGGAGTCGGCGGCGAACAGCTCGTTGGCCGCCTCGGAGACGCGGTTGCCGACGGTGACCACCTGGAAGCCGACGACGTCGGTCTCGCCGGATTCCTCGGGCCGGAAGAAGTCGGCCAGGCACAGCCGCCGCCCGCGCCGCTGGCGCGGGAAGGTGAAGCGGGTGCGCTCGGTGCCGTCCTCGTGGAGCACGATCAGGTCGTCGCCCTTGGAGACGCACGGGAAGTAGCCGTAGGTGACGGCCGCCTCCAGCAGGTGCTCGGACTGGAGCTTCGTCAGCAGGCCGCGCAGCCGGGGGCGCCCCTCGCTCTCGACCAGTTCCTCGTAGCTCGGGCCGTCGGCGCGCGACTGCTTCAGACCCCACTGGCCCTTGAAGAGCGCGCCCTCGTCCAGCCAGGAGGAGTAGTCGGCGAGCTGGATGCCCTTGACCACCCGGCTGCCCCAGAACGGCGGCGCGGGCACCGGGTTGTCCACGGCGACGTCGGAGCGGATCTGGCCGAGGTTGACCTCCTCGGGCTCCTCCGGCTGCTCCCGCTTGGGCACCCGGCGGGCCTTCAGCTCCGGCAGCGCCGCGCCGGGCACCCCGCGCTTCACCCCGATCAGGGCGTCCATCAGCCGCAGGCCCTCGAAGGCGTCGCGGGCGTAGCGGACCTCGCCGGCGTAGATCTCGTGCAGGTCCTGCTCGACGTAGGCGCGGGTCAGGGCCGCGCCGCCGAGGATCACCGGGTACTTCGCGGACAGGCCGCGCTGGTTGAGCTCCTCCAGGTTCTCCTTCATGATCACCGTGGACTTCACCAGCAGCCCGGACATGCCGATCACGTCGGCGCGGTTGTCCTCGGCGGCCTCCAGGATCGCGGAGACCGGCTGCTTGATGCCCAGGTTGACCACGGTGTAGCCGTTGTTGGAGAGGATGATGTCGACCAGGTTCTTGCCGATGTCGTGCACGTCGCCGCGGACGGTGGCCAGCACGATCGTGCCCTTGCCCTCGTCGTCACTCTTCTCCATGTGCGGTTCGAGGTAGGCGACCGCGGTCTTCATCACCTCCGCGGACTGGAGCACGAACGGCAGCTGCATCTGGCCGGAGCCGAACAGTTCGCCGACCACCTTCATCCCGGCCAGCAGCGTGTCGTTGACGATCTCGAGGGCGGGGCGCTCGGCCAGCGCCTCGTCCAGGTCGGCGCTCAGGCCGTTCTTCTCGCCGTCGATGATCCGGCGCTGGAGGCGCTCCTCCAGCGGCAGCGCCATCAGCTCCTCGGCGCGGCCGGCCTTCAGGGACTTGGAGTCGACGCCCTCGAAGAGCTGCATCAGCTTCTGCAGCGGGTCGTAGCCCTCGGCGCGCTTGTCGTAGACCAGGTCGTAGGCGGCCTGGCGCTGCTCCTCGGGGATGCGGGCGATCGGCAGGATCTTGGCGGCGTGCACGATCGCGGAGTCCAGCCCGGCCTTGACGCACTCGTCGAGGAAGACGGAGTTGAGCACGGTGCGGGCGGCGGGGTTGAGGCCGAAGGAGATGTTGGACAGGCCCAGCGTGGTCTGCACGTCCGGGTGGCGGCGCTTGAGCTCGCGAATGGCGTCGATGGTGGCGACGCCGTCCTTGCGGGACTCCTCCTGGCCGGTGCAGATGGTGAAGGTCAGGCAGTCGATGAGGATGTCGGACTCGCGGATGCCCCAGTTGCCGGTGAGGTCGGCGATCAGCCGCTCGGCGATCTCCACCTTCTTCTCGGCGGTACGGGCCTGCCCCTCCTCGTCGATGGTCAGCGCGATCAGCGCGGCGCCGTGCTCGGCGGCGAGCGCGGTGACGCGGGCGAAGCGGGACTCGGGGCCGTCGCCGTCCTCGTAGTTGACGGAGTTGAGCACCGCGCGGCCGCCGAGCTTCTCCAGCCCGGCCTTCAGCACGTCCACCTCGGTCGAGTCCAGCACGATCGGCAGCGTGGAGGCGGTGGCGAAGCGGCCGGCGATCTCGGCCATGTCGGCGACGCCGTCGCGGCCGACGTAGTCCACGCAGACGTCGAGCAGGTGGGCGCCCTCGCGGATCTGGTCGCGGGCCAGCTCCACGCAGTCCTCCCAGCGGCCCTCCAGCATCGCCTCGCGGAACTTCTTCGAGCCGTTGGCGTTGGTCCGCTCGCCGATCGCCAGGTAGGAGGTGTCCTGGCGGAAGGGCACGGTCTGGTACAGGGAGGCGGCGCCGGGCTCGGCGCGCGGGTCGCGGCGGACGATGTCGTGGCCGCCGATCCGGTCCACCAGCTGGCGCAGGTGCTCGGGGGTGCTGCCGCAGCAGCCGCCGACCAGGGACAGGCCGTACTCCTGGGCGAACATCTCGTGCGCGTCGGCGAGTTCGGACGGGGACAGCGGGTAGTGCGCGCCGTCCTTGGTGAGCACCGGCAGGCCCGCGTTCGGCATGCAGCTGAGCGGGATGCGGGAGTGGCGGGCGAGGTAGCGCAGGTGCTCGCTCATCTCGGCGGGGCCGGTGGAGCAGTTCAGGCCGATCAGGTCGATGCCGAGCGGTTCGAGCGCGGTCAGGGCGGCGCCGATCTCGGAGCCGAGCAGCATGGTGCCGGTGGTCTCCACCGACACCGAGCAGATCACCGGCAGGTCGACGCCCGCGGCGGCCATCGCGCGGCGGGCGCCGAGCACGGCGGCCTTCACGCCGAGCAGGTCCTGCATGGTCTCCACGACCAGGGCGTCGGCGCCGCCGGCGATCAGGCCGGCCGCGTTGGCCTGGTAGCCGTCGCGCAGGGTGAGGTAGTCGATGTGCCCGAGGGTGGGCAGCTTGGTGCCCGGGCCGATCGAGCCGAGGACGAAGCGGCGGCGGCCGTCGGCGGCGAAGCCGTCGGCGACCTCGCGGGCCAGCCGGGCGCCGGCCTCGGACAGCTCCTCGATCCGCTCGGGGATGTCGTACTCGCTCATCGCGGAGTGGTTGGCGCCGAAGGTGTTGGTCTCGACGCAGTCCACCCCGGCCTGGAAGTAGGCCTCGTGGACGGAGCGGACGATGTCCGGGCGGGTGACGTTGAGGACTTCGTTGCACCCTTCGAGCTGCTGGAAGTCGTCGAGCGTCGGCTCCTGCGCCTGGAGCATGGTGCCCATCGCGCCGTCGGCGACGACGACGCGGGAGGCGAGTGCCTCCCGGAGTGCGGCGACCCGGGCCGCGTCGTGCGCGGACGCGGCGGGGGTGGACGAGGGGGACGGCAAGGCCATGGGTTGCTCCCTGGAGTGCGACGGCTGTCGGCTATGCGCCGCCGCGCCCCCGGGGGCGCGGCACGCACTCCGCCAGAGTAGCGGGAGCGGCCGGAAAGACTCGGGCGATTCCAGCCACCGGACGGGTCGTACGGGTGGGGTGCGGGCCGTGGTCTGCCATGATGAAGAATGTCCAAGGTCGACATTGTCGACCCGGAGCATCTCCTGCCGCCCGCTGCCGCCCCCGGTCACCGCCCCGGTCGGCGTGCGCGGCGGCCGGCGAACCGCACCGTCCCGCAGATCTTGGAGCGCCGCCATGCCAGGTCCCATCCAGTCCCTGGAACGCGCCGCGGCGATCCTGCGGCTGCTGGCCGGCGGCGAGCGGCGGCTGGGCCTGTCGGACGTGGCCTCCTCGCTCGGGCTGGCCAAGGGCACCGCGCACGGCATCCTGCGCACCCTCCAGCAGGAGGGCTTCGTCGAGCAGGACCCGGCGTCGGGCAAGTACCAGCTGGGCGCGGAGCTGCTGCGGCTGGGCAACAGCTTCCTGGACGTGCACGAGCTGCGCGCCCGGGCCCTGGTGTGGACCGACGACCTGGCCCGCTCCAGCGGCGAGGCGGCGTACCTGGGGGTGCTGCACCAGCAGGGCGTGCTGGTGGTGCACCACGTCTTCCGGCCCGACGACAGCCGCCAGGTGCTGGAGGTCGGGGCGATGCAGCCGCTGCACAGCACCGCGCTGGGCAAGGTGCTGGCCGCCTACGACCCGGTGGCGCACAGCGAGGCGGCCGAGGGCGAGCGGCCCGCGCTGACCGGGCGGACGGTCACGCGGGCGGCGGACTTCGAGGCGGTGCTCGACCTGACCCGGGCCCGCGGGTGGGCCGCGGACCTGGAGGAGACCTGGGAGGGCGTGGCGTCGGTGGCCGCGCCGGTGTACGACCGGCGGCGGATGCCGGTCGGCGCGGTGGGCGTGACCGGCGCGGTGGAGCGGGTCTGCGACGGCGGCGGGATCAGGGCGCAGCTGGTCGCGGCGGTGCGGGACTGCGCGCGGGCGGTCTCCCGCGACCTGGGCGCGGGCCGGTTCTGATGCGGCCCGGGGTGCCGGGCGGGGCGTTTCGGGGCGGCTTGCCGCGGTGTGCCCGGACCGGCGGGCGGGAAGTCATGAGTCTGGTCGGTCACACGGCTCTTGACCTGGTCATCGCAGGGGGCGAGACTTTCGACCTGCGGTCGACAATGTCGAACAACGGACGAATATTGGACCGCGGCTCAGGGACTGGGACAAAGGAGTCGACGTGTCCAACGGCCACATAGTCATCGGCGAACTCTTCGGTACCGCCGTGCTGATCCTGCTCGGCGGCGGAGTGTGCGCCGCGGTGACCCTCAAACGATCCAAGGCCAGAGACGCCGGCTGGGTGGCGATCTCCTTCGGCTGGGGCCTGGCGGTGCTGGGCGGCGCCTACATCGCCAACGGCTACTCCGGCGGCCAGCTCAACCCGGCCGTCACCTTGGGTGTCGCCATCAAGACCGGCGACTGGAGCACCATGCCGTACTACCTGATCGGGGAGTTCGGCGGTGCGATCATCGGCGCGGTACTGGTGTGGGCGGCCTATCTCGGCCAGTTCCACGCGCACCTGACCGACCCCGCCGTGGTGGGCCCGGCGGCCGGCGGGGCCGCCGACGGCACCGCGCAGGCGGTCGCGGCCGGCGAGGCCGGCGGCGCCCCCAAGGCCGACCCGGCCGGACCGGTCAGCGCCGACGCGGAAGCGCAGCCCGGCGGCCCGGTGCTCGGCGTCTTCTCCACCGGCCCGGAGATCCGCAACCCGGTGCAGAACCTGCTCACCGAGATCATCGCGACCGCGGTGCTGGTGGAGTTCATCCTCACCCAGGGCATGACCAAGGGCCTGGCGCTCAACGGCACGGGCATCCTGCTCACCGCACTGCTCGTGGTCGGTATCGGCCTGTCGCTCGGCGGCCCCACCGGCTACGCGATCAACCCCGCGCGCGACCTCGGCCCGCGGATCGTGCACGCGCTGCTCCCGCTGCCCAACAAGGGCGGCTCGGACTGGGGATACGCGTGGATTCCGGTGGTCGGCCCGCTTGTCGGCGCCGCGATCGCCGGTGGCTTGTACAGGCTGGCCTTCATGTAACGCGCCCACCCGAGCGCGCGTGGCGCGCGCGGCCCCCTTCCGCGCGCGCCACGGCCGCCGTACCGGCTCCACCGCCGGCCGCCGCACCCGAACACGAGACACGCGGCACCGGCCCGATCCGCCCACCGACCCGCCCGCACAGGACGCCAGACCCAGCAGGAGCAGACCGTGACCGACACCCCGCACGAGACCGGCACCACCGCCGCCGACGCCACCGCCTCCGCCGACCCGGCCGCACAGGGCGCCGGCGGTTCGCACGGCACCGGCCCCTTCATCGCCGCCATCGACCAGGGCACCACCTCCAGCCGCTGCATCGTCTTCGACCGGGACGGCCGGATCGTGGCGGTGGACCAGAAGGAGCACGAGCAGATCTTCCCCAAGCCCGGCTGGGTGGAGCACGACGCCGCCGAGATCTGGACCAACGTCCAGGAGGTGGTGGCCGGCGCCGTCCGCCGCGCCGCCCAGGACGTGCCCGGCTTCGCGCCCTCCGACGTCAAGGCGATCGGCATCACCAACCAGCGCGAGACGACGCTGCTGTGGGACCGGCACACCGGCGAGCCGGTGCACAACGCGCTGGTCTGGCAGGACACCCGCACCGACGCGCTCTGCCGCGAACTGGGCCGGGACGTCGGCCAGGACCGGTTCCGCGCGAAGACCGGGCTGCCGCTCGCGTCGTACTTCGCCGGCCCGAAGATCCGCTGGCTGCTGGACAACGTGCCGGGCCTGCGCGAGCGCGCCGAGGCCGGCGACATCCTCTTCGGCACCATGGACTCCTGGGTGATCTGGAACCTCACCGGCGGCGCGGACGGCGGGGTGCACGTCACGGACGTCACCAACGCCTCCCGCACCCTGCTGATGGACCTGCGCACCCTCGACTGGGACCAGGAGATCCTGGACGAGATCGGCGTGCCGGCCGCGGTGCTGCCGCGCATCGGCTCCTCCGCCGAGGTCTACGGCACCACGGACATCGGCGGCCTGTCGGACGTCCCGGTGGCCTCCGCCCTCGGCGACCAGCAGGCCGCGCTCTTCGGCCAGACCTGCTTCGCGCCCGGCGAGGCCAAGTCCACCTACGGCACCGGCACGTTCATGCTGCTCAACACAGGCGAGACCCCGGTGGACTCGCACAACGGCCTGATCACCACCGTCGGCTACCGGATCGGCGACCAGGCGCCGGTGTACGCGCTGGAGGGCTCGATCGCCGTCACCGGCTCCCTGGTGCAGTGGATGCGCGACCAGATGGGCCTGATCAGCACCGCCGCCGAGATCGAGACGCTGGCGCTGACCGTCGAGGACAACGGCGGCGCCTACTTCGTACCGGCCTTCTCCGGGCTGTTCGCCCCCTACTGGCAGGACGACGCCCGCGGGGTGATCGCCGGGCTGACCCGCTACGTCACCAAGGCGCACATCGCCCGCGCCGTCCTGGAGGCGACCGCCTGGCAGACCCGCGAGATCGCCGACGCGATGACCAAGGACTCCGGTGTCGAACTGGCCGCCCTGAAGGTCGACGGCGGCATGACCTCCAACAACCTGCTCATGCAGACCCTCGCCGACGTGCTGGCCGCACCCGTGGTGCGCCCCATGGTCGCCGAGACCACCTGCCTGGGCGCGGCCTACGCCGCCGGACTCGCGGTGGGCTTCTGGCCGGACACCGACACGCTGCGCGCCAACTGGCGGCGCGCGGCGGAATGGACGCCCCGGATGGCGGACGCCGAACGGGAGCGCGAGTACCACAACTGGCGCAAGGCCGTGACCCGGACCATGGGCTGGATCGAAGAGGAGCACTGAGAACGCCATGACCACCCTGCAACGCGTCCCCGCGCTGGGGACGCACCCGACCGCCGGCACGAACCCCGGGCGGGCCGAGACCCGCGAACTGCTCGGGCACGCCACGTACGACCTGCTGGTGATCGGCGGCGGCATCCTCGGCATCACCACCGCCTGGCACGCCGCCCAGTCGGGACTGCGGGTGGCGATGGTGGACGCCGGCGACTTCGCCGGCGCCACCTCCTCGGCCTCCTCCAAGCTGCTCCACGGCGGCCTGCGCTACCTCCAGACCGGAGCGGTGCGGCTGGTCGCCGAGAACCACCTGGAGCGGCGCGCGGTCTCCCACGACGTCGCGCCGCACCTGGCCAACCCGCTCACCTTCTACCTGCCGGTCTACAAGGGCGGCCCGCACGGCGCGGCCAAGCTCGGCGCGGGCGTGTTCGCGTACTCCGCGCTGTCCGCGTTCCGGGACGGCGTCGGGCACGTCATCAGCCCGGCCCGGGCCGCCCGCGACGTGCCCGAGCTGCGCACCGACGACCTGCGCGCGGTCGCGGTCTACGAGGACGGGCAGATGAACGACGCCCGGATGGCCCTGATGACGGTACGGGCGGCGGTCGACGCGGGCGCGACCGTGCTCAACCACGCCGAGGTCACCGGGCTGCGCTTCACCTGCGGCCGGGTGACCGGCGCGGAGCTGCGCGACCGCACCGACGGCGCCGAGTTCGGCGTGGACGCGCGGCTGGTGCTCAACGCGACCGGCCCGTGGGTGGACCACCTGCGGCGGATGGAGGACCCGACCGCGGTGCCGTCGATCCGGCTGTCCAAGGGCGCGCACCTGGTGCTCAAGCGGACCGCGCCGTGGCGGGCGGCGCTGGCCACGCCGATCGACAAGTACCGCATCACCTTCGCGCTGCCGTGGGAGGACATGCTGCTGCTCGGCACGACCGACGAGGAGTACGAGGGCGACCCGGGCGAGGTGGCGGTCACCGAGGCCGACATCACCCAGATCCTGGACGAGGCGGCGTTCTCCGTCCGCGACCACCAGCTCACCCGGGACCTGATCACCTACTCCTTCGCCGGGCTGCGGGTGCTGCCGGGCGGGCCGGGCGACACCGCGAAGGCCAAGCGGGAGACGGTGGTCACCGAGGGCCGCGGCGGGATGCTGTCCATCGCGGGCGGCAAGTGGACCACCTTCCGGCACATCGGCCGCACCGTGATGGCGAAGCTCGCCGAGCTGCCCGGGCACCCGCTCGCCGACGACCTGGAGCCGCTGTCCCGGCTGCCCAAGCGCGCCCCGCTGCCCGGGTTCGCCAGCCGCGACGCGGTCGCGCACCGGCTGGTCGTCGACGGCATCGCGCCCGGCCCGCGGATGGCCGCCGACACCGCGGGCCACCTCGCCGGGCACTACGGCTCGCTCGCCTTCGACATCGCCCGCCTGGCCAACGAGGACCCGGCGCTGGCCGAGCGCATCCACCCGGACGCGCCGGAGATCTGGGCCCAGGTGGTCTACGCCCGCGACCACGAGTGGGCACAGGACGTGGACGACGTGCTGCGGCGGCGGACCACGCTCACCATCCGGGGTCTGGACACGCCGGAGGTGCGGGAGGGCGTGGCGCGCCTGCTGAAGGAGCGCCAGGACTGAGCACGGCACCGGCCGTTCGAATCAGCCGGGGCCGCCCGCTGTTCCTCCGGGGACGGCGGGCGGCCCCGCCCGCTTCCCGCGCGGGGACGGCGCGGCTTCACAGCTGGGGTCCGGCTTTACGGCTGGGGCGGCGCGGGGTCCAGCAGCGCGTCGAGTTCCGCCAGGAGTTCGGCGGATGGGACGCGGCCGGTCCGCTCCAGCAGGGCCAGCCAGCGCTCCCGGCCCTCGCGCCACAGCGCGGGCAGGGTGCCGGCGGCGACGGCGCGGACGGTAGCGGGCGGCAGCTCGGCCTCGGCGGCGCGGGACGGGGTGAGCCAGTGCGCGGTGCTGTGCTCGGCCAGGCGGGCCATCCACAGCAGGTGGCGGGCGGCGTGCGCGAGGGCGTCCTGCGCCCGCAGGTGCTCGCCGCGGGCGGTGACGTGGGCGGCGAGCACCATCCAGTTGGCGAACCGCCCGCACAGGTCGGCGACCTCCTCGGCGGTGCCGGGCAGCGGCGCGCGGACGGGCAGCGCGGCGAGCACCGGGGCGAGCGCGCCGTCGCGATCCACCACGACCATCGCGTCGACGGCCGCGCCCCTGGCCGGCCACTCCCCCACCGACGGGATGTCCGCGGTGGTGGCGAAGTGGAACTCACCGCGGACCGCCTGGGCGAAGAGCGCCACATGGGTGCCGAACTCGTTGCGCAGCAGCAGGCGGACCGGCGCGACCCGGGCGCACCAGGCGGCCGGGTCGAGAGCGGCGCGCGCCGCCGGGTCGAGGAAGAGCCAGAACTCCACGTCGCTGTGCGCGTCGCCCTCCCCCGCGGCGAAGGAGCCGTACATCAAAGCGGCGCGGACGCCCTCGTCGGCGCGGCACAACGCCCGCACCCGGTCGATCAGTTCGTGCTGGATCACGCGCGCCAGTATGGGTGTGCGGCCGGGCCGGCTCCAGCGGTTTCGCGGCGCGGCGGCCCGTACGGGGGCGGGCGTGGGGACGTGGCGGCGGGTGTGGCCCATAATGGGGATACATCGGAGGTCTGGCCCGGCAGGGTGCCGGCAGGCCCGACACGGGGAGGCCCGGATGGCGGTCACGGACGAGGCGATCGAGAAGATCAAGGACATGATCGTCTCGGGGGCGCTGCGGCCGGGCGACCGGCTGCCCAAGGAGAGCGAACTGGCGGCCGAGCTGGGGCTGTCCCGCAACTCCCTGCGCGAGGCGGTGCGCGCGCTGTCGCTGATCCGCATCCTCGACGTACGGCAGGGCGACGGCACCTACGTCACCAGCCTGGACCCGCAACTGCTGCTGGAGGCGCTGAGCTTCGTGGTGGACTTCCACCGCGACGACACGGTGCTGGAGTTCCTGGCGGTGCGGCGCATCCTGGAGCCGGCGGCGACCGCGATGGCGGCGGTCCGGCTCACCGCCGACGAGCTCGACGTCCTCCAGGGCAAGCTGGACGCGCTCGGCCCGGCCCCCTCGGTGGAGCAACTGGTCGCCTCCGACCTGGACTTCCACCGCGGCATCGTGCAGGGCTCGGGCAACTCCGTGCTCTGCTCGCTCCTGGACGGGCTGTCCGGGCCCACCACCCGCGCCCGGATCTGGCGCGGGGTGACCCAGGAGGACGCCATCGCCCGCACCCTCCACGAGCACCGGGCGATCCTCGGCGCGCTGCGCGACCGCGACCCCGACGCGGCGCGCGCCTGGGCCACGGTCCATGTGGCGAGCGTCGAGCAGTGGCTGCGCTCCACCCTGTAGGGGCCGGGAAGGTCGGTCAGGCCAGGTAGGCCGTGCCGGTCAGGCCAGGCCGTAGACGCGGAAGGCGTTGCCGCCGAACACCGCGTGCCGTTCGTCCGCGCTCAGGTCGGCCGTCGCCTGCTCGGCGAGCGCGACGACGTCGGCGTAGCGGCCCGCGAGCGTGCACACCGGCCAGTCGGAGCCGAAGAGCACCCGGTCGGAGCCGAAGGCCGCCAGGACGTGGCGGGCGTGGGGCAGCACGTCCTGCGGCCGCCAGGACGCCCACTCCGCCTCGGTGACCAGCCCGGACAGCTTGCACACCGTGTTGGGGTGGTCGGCGACCGCGGAGATCTGCTCGGCCCACGGCTCCCACCGCCCGGCCGCGATCGGCGGCTTGCCCGCGTGGTCCAGCACGAAGCGCACCTCGGGCAGTTCCTCGACGGCGGCGAGCGCGGCGGACAGCTCGCGCGGGGTGACGAGCAGGTCGTAGGCGAGCCCGGCGGCGGCCACCGCGCGCAGCCCGGCGCGCACGTCGGGGCGGTCCAGCCACTGCGGGTCGGCCTCGTCCTGGACCTGGTGGCGGATGCCCACCAGCGGCCCGGCCGCGGCGAGTTCGGCGAGCACGCCGGGCAGCGCGTCGGGGTCGGTGAGGTCGGCCCAGCCGACCACGCCGGAGATCCGGCCGTGCGAGGCGCGGGCGAGGGCCAGCAGGTCGCGGGTCTCCTCGAGCGAGGAGCTGGACTGCACGACGATGGTGGTGTCGATGCCGTGCGCGTCCAGCTCCGGCAGCAGCTCCGGCAGCGCGAAGGTGCGGTTCAGCGGTGCCAGGGCGGCGCCGCGCAGCCAGGGCTGCGGGCGGCGGTCGAGGTCCCACAGGTGGTGGTGCGCGTCGATGCGCAGCGGCCGGGTCACCGCCCCACCGCCGGGAGGGCGGCGGCCGGCAGCGGCACGTCCGGGTCGAGCAGGCCCTGTGCGACGAGCGCGGGCCACAGCTCGGCGGGGATGTCGTGGTCGAACAGCGCCGCGTTGTCGCGGACCTCGGCCGGGCTCGCGGCGCCGACCACCGCGCAGGTGACCGCGGGGTGCGCGAACGGGTAGCGCAGCGCGGCCGCCCGCAGCGGCACCCCGAACTCGCCGCAGACCGCCTGGAGTTGCCGGGCCCGCTCGACGAGGCCGGCGGGCGCGGCCTGGTAGTCGTAGGGCGCGCCCGGCCGGGGGTCGGCGAGCAGCCCGGAGTTGTAGACGCCGCCGGCCACCACCTGGGTGCCGCGCCGCTCGCAGACCGGCAGCAGGTCGTCGTACGCGGTGCGCTCCAGCAGGGTCCAGCGGCCCGCGCACAGCACCACGTCCACGTCGAGGTCGGCGACGAGGCCGGCCAGTACCCCGCTGTGGTTCATGCCGAAGCCGATCGCCCCGACCACGCCCTGGTCGCGCAGCGCGGCGAGCGCCGGGAAGCCGGTGGCGCGGACCTCGTCGAGGTGGTCCTCGACGTCGTGCAGGAAGACGAGGTCGACCCGGTCCACGCCGAGGCGGCGCAGCGAGCCCTCCAAGGTGGCCTCGATGCCGCCGGCGGTGAAGTCCCACTCCCGGGCCCGGGGCGGGTTGTCGACGAAGCCCTGGCCGTCGGGGGTCTCGCCGGGCCGCAGGTCCCGCAGCCGCCGGCCGACCTTGGTCGACAGCAGGTACGACCCGCGGTCCCGCCCGGCCAGCGCCGCGCCGAGCCGCTCCTCGGCGCGGCCCAGGCCGTAGTGCGGCGCCACGTCGAAGTACGCCGGCTGCCCGGCGCGGGTGGCGAACGCGGCCGCGACCGTCGCCTCGGCCTGCTCGTCGGTCATCGCGGTGTAGAGGTTGCCGAGCGGGGCGCAGCCGAGGCCGAGCCGGGGCAGTGCCGGTGCGGGCATGCGGTGGGTCCCTCCTAACGGGGAACGGGAGCGGGGTGCGGGCGGGGCTGGCGACGGGGGTCCGTCGCGGCAGGCAGGACCCTAGTCGGCCGACGGGCGCAGCCGCAGGCCCTGCATGCCGCCGTCCACGGCGAGACTGGCCCCGGTGACGCTCGCGGCCGCGGGGCTCGCCAGGTAGACGATCGCGGCAGCGACCTCGTCGGCGCTGACCAGCCGCCCCATCGGCTGCCGGGCGTTGAGCGCGGCCCGCTCGGCGGCCGGGTCGCCGGCCTGGTCGAGCAGCCGGCCGACCCACGGCGTGTCGGCCGTACCGGGGTTGACGCAGTTCACCCGGACGCCTTCGCGGACGTGGTCGGCGGCCATCGCGAGGGTCAGGGCGAGCACGGCGCCCTTGCTGGCGCTGTACAGGGCCCGTTGGGGCAGGCCGGCGGTGGCCGCGATGGAGCAGGTGTGGGTGATCGAGGCGCTGCCGGGGCGGGCGGCCGCGGCGGCGCGCAGGTGCGGCAGGGCGGCGCGGGCGGTCCGCACCAGGCCGAGCACATTGATGTCCAGCACCCGCCGCCACTCGTCGTCGGCGTTGTCCTCCACCGTCCCCACGGCGCCGATCCCGGCGTTGCCGACGAGGATGTGCAGGCTGCCCAGGGTGCCGACGGCCTCGGCGACCGCGGCGCGCACCGCCTGGTCGGAGGTGACGTCGGCCTGGACCGGGACGGTGCCC
Source organism: Actinacidiphila sp. bgisy144 (assembly GCF_057708105.1). Taxonomy (NCBI): domain Bacteria; kingdom Bacillati; phylum Actinomycetota; class Actinomycetes; order Kitasatosporales; family Streptomycetaceae; genus Actinacidiphila; species Actinacidiphila sp. bgisy144. The sequence continues at coordinate 20,978 of NZ_JBYIRM010000057.1, forward strand.
TCGGGGGCGCCCGCGGGGTCGCGGTCCAGTACGGCGACGCGTGCGCCGCGGGCGGTCAGCAGCCGGGCGGTGGCGGCGCCGATGCCGGAGGCGCCGCCGGTGACCAGGGCGGTCAGGCCGGTGAGGTCCTGGGCGGAGGCGGTGGGGACGGGGGTGTGCGGGACGTCGGTCATCGGGCTGCCAGCTCCTGTCGGGCCACCCAGACCGGACCGTCCGGGTAGCGGTAGTCGGTGAGGGTCGCGGGGACCATGCGGGCGGAGAAGCCGGGGGCGGTGGGCGCCCGGTAGCGGCCGCCCGCCACCACCGCGGGGTCGGTGAAGTGCTCGTGCAGGTGGGGGACGTACTCGATCACGCGGTCGTCCCAACTGCCGGAGACGGCCACGTAGTCGAACATCGAGAGGTGCTGGACGAGTTCGCACAGGCCGACGCCGCCGGCGTGCGGGCAGACCGGCACGCCGAACTTGGCGGCCAGCAGCAGGATCGCCACGTTCTCGTTGACCCCGGCCACCCGGGCCGCGTCGATCTGCACGAAGTCCACGGCGCCGGCCTGGAGCAGCTGCTTGAACACCACCCGGTTGGCGACGTGCTCGCCGGTGGCGACCGGCACCGGCTGTCCGGCGCGCACCGCCGCGTGCCCGAGCACGTCGTCGGGGCTGGTCGGCTCCTCGATCCAGTACGGGTCGTAGGGGGCGAGCGCGCGCATCCACGTGATCGCCTCGGCCGCCTCCCAGCGCTGGTTGGCGTCGACGGCGATCCGGATGTCCGGGCCGACCGCCGCCCGGGCCAGCCGCATCCGCCGCAGGTCGTCGTCGAGGTCGGCGCCGACCTTCAGCTTGATCTGGGTGAAGCCGGCCGCGACCGCCTCGCGGGCCAGCCGGGTCAGCTTCTCGTCGGTGTAGCCGAGCCAGCCGGGCTCGGTGGTGTAGGCGGGGTAGCCCTCGCGGCGCAGCCGCCGCGCCCGCTCGGCGCGACCGGGTTCGGCGCGGCGCAATATCTCCAGGGCCTCGTCGCGGGTCAGCGCGTCGCCGAGGTAGCGGAAGTCGACCAGGTCCACGAGCTGTTCCGGGGTCATCCCGGCCAGCAGTTCCCACACCGGGCGGCCGGCCCGGCGGGCGGCCAGGTCCCAGGCGGCGTTGACGACCGCGCCGGCCGCCATGTGCATCACGCCCTTCTCCGGGCCGAGCCAGCGCAGTTGCGAGTCGTGGGTGAGCAGGCGGGCGAAGCCGCCGAGGTCGGCGGTGACGCTGTCCACGGTGCGGCCGACCACGTACGGGCGCAGGGCGCCGATCGCGGCGGCGACGACGTCGTTGCCGCGGCCGATGGTGAAGCACAGCGCGTGTCCGGCCAGTTCGTCCGGCCCGTCGGTGCGCAGCACCACATAGGCGGCGGAGTAGTCCGGGTCGGGGTTCATGGCGTCCGAGCCGTCGAGCTGCTCCGAGGTCGGGAAGCGGATGTCGGACACCTCGACCCCGGTGATGGTCGGACTCATGCACTCTCCCGTCACGAGACATCGGATCTCTATCGGTGATCCGATGTATAGCCCCGTATGGTGCGCTCCGTCCAGAGGGAGGCCGGAAATCATCGACAACAGATCCGACGTATTCCGGTTCCGGTGGCCGGGGAGCCGGCCGGCGGGGTGTGCGGGGCGGCGCGCGGGGCGCCGGCCCCGGCGCGGACTGCGGCGCACCGCCCCCGACGCCGTAGGCTTGTTCCCGCACGTGGACGTACACCGCGCGCACGGCAAGCCGGTACGGGGGCGGACCGCCGCCTCCGCCGGCCGGAAGGAGGAGCTGGGTGATCGAGCTGGAGGGTGTTCCCGAGCTGATCGACCCGGTCATGGTGGCCGCGTTCGAGGGCTGGAACGACGCCGGGGACGCGGCCTCCACCGCGGTCGACCACCTCGACCGGGAGTTCAAGGGCGAGGTCTTCGCGGCACTCGACGCGGAGGACTACTACGACTTCCAGGTCAACCGGCCCACGGTGTGGATGGACGGCGGCACCCGGAAGATCACCTGGCCCACCACCCGGCTGTCGGTGGTCCGCATCCAGTCGCCCAAGCCGCGCGACCTGGTGCTGGTGCGCGGGATCGAGCCCAGCATGCGGTGGCGCTCGTTCTGCAACGAGATCCTTGGCTTCGCCCACGAGTTGGGCGTCGAGATGGTCGTCGTCCTCGGCGCGCTGCTCGGCGACACCCCGCACACCCGGCCCGTCCCGGTCTCCGGGGTCACCTCCGACGCGGACCTGGCCGCCACCATGAACCTGGAGGAGTCCCGCTACGAGGGCCCCACCGGCATCGTCGGCATCCTCCAGGAGGCGTGCACGCACGCGGGCATCCCCGCGGTGAGCCTGTGGGCCGCGGTGCCGCACTACGTCTCCCAACCGCCCAACCCCAAGGCCACGTTGGCACTCCTGAACCGGCTGGAGGACCTGCTCGACCTGCGCGTCCCGCAGGGCGAGCTGCCCGAGGACGCCCGCGCCTGGCAGGTCGGCGTCGACCAACTGGCCGCGGAGGACAGCGAGGTCGCGGAGTACGTCCAGACGCTGGAGGAGGCGCGGGACACCGCGGAGCTGCCGGAGGCCTCCGGCGAGGCCATCGCCAAGGAGTTCGAGCGGTACCTGCGGCGCCGCGACCCCGGGGACTACGCGACGAGCGAGGGTACGGACGGGGTGCCCAACTTCCGCGCCAAACCCGAGCCCCGTCAGGAGCCGGAGTCCGCTCCTGACGAGGCCGAGGGCGACGGCGAGAGCGGCTCCGGCTCCTCCGGGGAAGACGGCGACGAGTAGCGGCGCGCCGTATTACAGGGCCACGCCCAGGAGGGCGTCGACCGTGCGGGAGACCAGCCCGGGGGCACCTGTGTCCGTACCCCCACCCGCCGCCTGCGAGGCCGCCCAGGCGTCGACGGCGGCGAGGGCGCGAGGCGCGTCCAGGTCGTCCGCGAGGGCGGCCCGCACCTCTTCGAGCAGCGCGTCGGCGGAGGGCCCGTCCGGGCGGGAGACGGCGGCGCGCCAGCGGCCGAGGCGGGCGACGGCGTCGGCGAGGACGGCGTCGGTCCACTCCCAGTCGGCCCGGTAGTGGTGCGCGAGCAGCGCCAGCCGGATCGCGGCCGGATCGACCCCGTCCTTGCGCAGCGCGGAGACGAAGACGAGGTTGCCGCGGGACTTGGACATCTTCTCGCCGTCGAGGCCGACCATCCCGGCGTGGACGTACGCCTTCGCGAACGGGTACCCGCCGGTGAGCACCTGCGCGTGCGAGGCGCCCATCTCGTGGTGCGGGAAGGCGAGGTCGGAGCCGCCGCCCTGAACGTCGAAGCCCATCCCGAGATGGTCCAGCGCGATCGCCACGCACTCGATGTGCCAGCCGGGCCGCCCGGGCCCGAGGGACGCGCCGTCCCAGCTCGGCTCGCCCGGCCGCTCGGCGCGCCACAGCATCGGGTCGAGCGGGTTCTTCTTGCCCGGGCGCTCCGGGTCGCCGCCGCGCTCCGCGGAGAGCACCCGCATCGCCGCCGCGTCCAGGCGGGAGACCGAGCCGAAGTGCGGGTCGCACTCGACCGAGAAGTACACGTCGCCGTCCACGTCGTAGGCGGCGCCCGCCTCCCGCAGGCGCTCGATCAGCGGCACAATGCCGGGTATGGCCTCGACGGCGCCGATGTAGTGGGCCGGGGGCAGCAGCCGCAGCGCCGTCATGTCCTCGCGGAACAGCGCTGTCTCGCGCTCGGCGAGCGCGGTCCAGTCGTCCCCGGTGTCCGCGGCCCGCTCCAGCAGCGGGTCGTCCACGTCCGTGACGTTCTGCACGTACTCGACCTGGCGCTTCGTGTCGAGCCACACCCGCTGCACCAGGTCGAACGCGTTGTAGGTCGCCGCGTGCCCCATGTGGGTGGCGTCGTACGGGGTGATCCCGCAGACGTACAGGCGGGCGACCGGACCGGGCTCGACGGACACGAGTCCCCCGGTCGACGTGTCGTGCAGACGGAGGGGGCGTCCGGTGCCCGGAAGGGCGGGGACGTCGGAGGCTGGCCAGGCATGCATGAGATGAGGGTAACCGGGCGGCCTCGCGCCCACTCCTCGCGGGCCCGGCGGAAACCCGCCCGTGACCAGGCCCTCCAGCCCGATCAGACCGGCGGCCAGGGGATGGCAGGCCACTCGCCGGAGGGCGAGGGATGGACGCCGGTGGCCAGGAGCCGGTCCACCCGGGCGCGCAGGGCGGCGGTCTCGGCGGGGGTGAGGAGTTCGGCCAGCCGGTCGCCGAGCGGGCCGGAGAGGTCGGCTCCGAGCTGTCGGAGCATGTCGGCGGCCTCGGGCGGCAGCGGCTCGCCCGCCCACCCCCACAGCAGGGTGCGCAGCTTGTCGTCGGTGTGGAAGGTCACGCCGTGGTCGATGCCGTAGAGCCGGCCGTCGGCGGCGACCAGCAGGTGGCCGCCCTTGCGGTCGGCGTTGTTCACCACGGCGTCCAGGACGGCCAGCCGGCGCAGCCTCGGGTCGTCGGCGTGGACGAGCAGCGCGGTGCCGCCGCCGTCGAGTTCGGCGCGGACGACCGCCTTCCAGCCCGGCGCCGGCTCCAGGTCCTCCGTCAGCGCCAGCAGCGCACCGGCGCCCCCCGCGCCGCCGGCCTCCTCGTCCGCGCCCGCGTCCTCACCGGCGTCCTCGGCCGGGTCGTCGTCGTCCGGGTCGTCCTCGTCCGCGGAGTCGATCCACAGCTGGACCATGCCCTCGCCGTAAGGTCCGTCGCGCAGGACGGTGGGCGGCACCAGGCCCCAGCCGGTGGCCTCGGAGACGAGGTAGGCGGCGACCTCGCGCTCGGCGAGGGTGCCGTCGGGGAAGTCCCACAGCGGACGCTCGCCGCGTACCGGTTTGTACACGCAGACGACGGTGTGGCCCTCGTGGGTGCTCTCGCACAGCAGCACGGCGTTGGACGCGTCGCGGATCTGCCCCCGCACCGTCAGCTCGCCGTGGCGCAGCGCCTCGATGTCCCGCGGGTCGAACGCGGCCGGAGCGACGGCCGGAGTGACGGCCGGAGTGACGGCCGGTGCCGCGGTGCCGGTCCCCGGGTCCGTCCCGGTGCTCAGGCCGACCTCCGGTACCCGTTCTGGCGCGGGCATACATGTCCTTCCGGGTCCAGGGGCAGGCTGCACAGCGGGCAGGGCGGGCGGCCGGCGGAGACCACGTCGAGCGCGCGCTTGGCGAACGACCGGGCCTGCGCGCCGGTGAGCAGCACCCGCAGCAGCGGCGGGCCGTTCTCGTCGTCCTGGAGCAGCTGCTCCTCGGCCGCCTCCAGCTCCTCCTCGTCCCCGCCGACCAGCTCCACCAGGGCCTGTGCCTCGATGACCATCCGCTCATGGGTGCCGTCCCACGCCAGCGCCATGGTGCCGACCCGGAACTCCTCCTCGACCGGCACCTCCAGCGGGGCGGCGTCCAGCATCTCGCTGGGGGCGACGGCGGGCACCGCGGCATTGCCGCCGGTCCTGCGCACCACCTCGTCCAGGAGTTCGTCGATGCGCTCGGCGAGCGCGGCCACCTGCGTCTTCTCCAGCGCCACGCTGGTGGTCCGGCCCAGCGCGGTGGCCTGGAGGAAGAACGTCCGCTGTCCCGGCTGACCGACGGTCCCGGCGACGAAACGCTCCGGGTGTTCGTAGAAGAAGACCTGACGGGGCACGCCCTGCTCCGTTTACTCGACGCGATCGGATGGATCGACTGTGCTGGTGGCGGGCGGCACACCGGGGCGCGGGCCGCCGGTCATCCACCCTACTGCGGAAGGAGATCACGAGGTGCCGGTCGAGCCGCCCACCACCGCGTCCCCGGGGTCGATCCGGCCCGCCGCGCGCGCGTCCGCGGCGCCCTCGGCCGGCGGCACCGGGATCAGCCCGGTGAGGTCGCCGGTGTCGCCCAGCCGCAGCAGGAACGGCCGGTGCGGGGTGTAGCGGACCACCGTAACCGAGCAGGGGTCGGCGTTGATCCGCTGGAAGAGGTCGAGGTGCATGCCGAGCGCGTCGGCGACCAGCGCCTTGATGACGTCGCCGTGCGAGCAGACCAGGTACAGCGCGTCCGGGCCGTGCGCGGCCTCGATCCGGGCGTTCCAGTCCCGTACGGCGTCGACCGCGCGGGCCTGCATCGCCCGCATCGACTCGCCCTCGGCGCCGGGGAAGACCGCGGCGGAGGGGTGGCGCTGCACGGTCTCCCACAGCGGCTCCGCGACCAGCTCGCCGATCTTCCGGCCGGTCCAGTCGCCGTAGTGGCACTCGCCGAACCGGTCGTCGGTGTGCAGCGGCAGTTCGGACCGGGTCGCCAGCAGCGGGCCGACGGTCTCCTGGCAGCGCTCCAGGGGGCTGGCGACGACCGCGGCCAGCGGGAGCGCGGCGAGGCGGGCGGCGAGCGCGGTGGCCTGGGCGCGCCCGGTGTGGTCGAGGGCGACGCCGGGGGTCCAGCCGGCCAGTACGCCGTCGGTGTTGGCGGTCGAACGGCCGTGCCGGACGAGGATCACGGTGGGCATGTCCGCCACCGTAACCCCTTCCGGGCAGGCGCGTTGTGCTGGGTGACGGCCGTGGCGGGGAAGATCCCCCCGAGCCCCCACCACGGCCGCCGAGGGGCCGCCCGCCGCCCGGCCCGTTTTCCGAGCGTCTTTGCTCGCCGCTGACCGTGTTTTGCTCCCGCCTGACGCCCCGTTGCCTGTGCTTTGCATGCCCGTCAGGAGCCGTGCGCCCGGCGGCCGGTCGGGGTTTGCCGGTCCTCGCCCGCAGGCTCCGGCTTGTCACTCCCCGTGGGTAAGGTGCAACGGGGGACGGGTCGAGTCGGCCTGATGAGTCGGGACCGCGAAGCAGGTGTGGAGATGTTCAGCAAGGCGACGAGGAGCCGCCCGATGACGGATCTGGGCGTGGGTACCGCAGGCGCGGACTGGTCCGCCCACCCCCGGCTGAGGGACGCCGTGCAGGCCTACTTCCTGCACCCGGACATCGCGTTGGAGGCGATCGGCGGGGTGCTCGGCCGGCGCCGCGTGCGCGGCTTCACCCTGGAGCGGGTGGTGGACCTGACGGAGGCCGGCACCTCGATCTGGCAGGAGGCGGCGGTCTGCGACGGGCGGCGGCTCATCCTGTGGCACAGCGAGGAGTCCGCCGACGAGAGCGCCCCGGGCGGGACCGTGCTGGACTCCTCGGTGCAGGTGCTGCCCCTCGACGCGATCGGCCACATCGGCATGCGCACGCTCGTCGGGCACGACGAGCGCGGGCACCGCGTGGACCGCGGGGTCTACCTGGTGCTGGCCACCGCCATGCCCCACGAGGTCACCACCATCCAGCCCGACCCGGACGCCCCGCCGCCGCACGTCACTGCGCGCCTGCGCCCGGAGTCCTTCCGGTTCAGCAAGTCCCTGGAGGACGGCGGCCCCGGCCAGATCGCCCGCCTCATCGACTTCGGCCGCCTGCTGTCCCGCCTCGTCCCGAGCGGCTAGGACCCGAGCAGTTGGGAAGGGCGGGGCAGCCCGGGAGGTCCTAGGCCAGCCCCGCCAGGGTCAGCGCCTCGACGCCCGCGCGCAGGCCGGCGAGGCGCTCCTCCAGCGTGAACCCGGACGGGGCGAGCGAGAGCGTGGTCACGCCCGCGGCGGCGTACTCCTTCATGCGGTCCGCGATCCGCTCCACCGGCCCCAACAGGCAGGTGGAGTCGATGAGTTCCTGCGGCACCGCGGCCGCGGCGGCCTCCTTCTCGCCGGCAAGGTACTTCTCCTGGATGTCGGCGGCCTCCCGCTCGTACCCCATGCGCCGCGCGAGCTGGTTGTAGAAGTTCTGCTTGCGGCTGCCCATGCCGCCGACGTACAGCGCGGTGTACGGGCGGAAGGTGTCCGCGAGCTTCGGCAGGTCCGCGAGGGAGCCGAGCGACAGCGGCAGCGTGGGGCAGACGTCGAACCCGTCCATCGTCAGCCCGGCCTTCTCCCGGCCGGCCCGCAGCGGGCGGATCGCGGTCTCGGCCAGGTGCGCGGCGGACGGGAAGATCAGCAGGGCGCCGTCGGCGATCTCACCGGTCTGCTCCAGGTTCTTCGGGCCGATCGCCGCGATGTACAGCGGGATGTGCTCGCGCTGCGGGTGCACGGTCAGGCGCAGCGCCTTGCCGGGGCCGCCCGGCAGCGGCAGCGTCCAGTGCTCGCCCTCGTACGACAGCCGCTCGCGGGTCATCGCCTTGCGGACGATGTCGACGTACTCGCGGGTGCGGGCCAGCGGCTTGTCGAACCTGACGCCGTACCAGCCCTCGGAGACCTGCGGCCCGGACACGCCCAGGCCCAGCCGGAACCGGCCGCCGGTCAGGCTGTCCAGGGTGGCCGCGGTCATCGCGGTCATCGCGGGGGTGCGCGCGGGGATCTGGAGGATCGCCGAGCCGACGTCGATCCGCTCGGTCTGCGCGGCCACCCAGGACAGCACCGTCGGCGCGTCGGACCCGTACGCCTCGGCGGCCCAGCACACGGAGTACCCGAGACGGTCGGCCTCCTGCGCGACGGCGAGGTTGTCCGCGTCCATCCCGGCACCCCAGTAGCCGAGGTTGATCCCGAGCCGCATAGCGCTCCCCTAACTGCGTACTGGCCAGTAACGTCGTTGTCCCCCCGGACTTTAGCGCCTCGGCCCGGCGAACGCGCCTGTCGGGTACGTCACTGCTCCCCATTTGCGGGGCCGTTCGCTAGCCTCAGCGGTCATGGAGCACAGGCAACTCGGCCGCACCGGCCTCCGCGTGTCCCGGCTCGGGCTCGGCACGCTCACCTGGGGGCGCGACACGGGCGAACGGGACGCCGCCGACCAGCTCAAGTCCTTCTGGGAGGCGGGCGGGTCACTGGTCGACACCGCTGACGTGTACGCGGACGGAGGCGCGGAATACCTCCTCGGCCGGCTGATCGAGGACCTGGTGCCCCGCTCGGATCTGGTGATCGCCACGAAGGCGGGCAGCGTGCCCGACCCGGACCGGCGGTTCGACACCTCCCGGGGGCACCTGCTGGCCGCGCTCGACGCCTCGCTCCAGCGGCTCGGCACCGACCACGTCGACCTGTGGCAAGTGCACGCCTACGACCCGGACACGCCGCTGGAGGAGACCCTCCAGGCGCTCGACATCGCGGTCAGCAGCGGCCGGGCCCGCTACGTCGGCGTCTCCAACTTCTGCGGCTGGCAGCTCGCCAAGGCCGCGTCCTGGCAGCTCGCGTCGCCCGGGCGCACCCCGCTGGCCAGTACGCAGATGGAGTATTCGCTGCTCCAGCGCGGGGTCGAGCGCGAGGTGCTGCCCGCCGCGGTCGACCTCGGGGTGGGGCTGCTCCCGTCGTCGCCGCTCGGGCGCGGGGTGCTCACCGGCAAGTACCGCAACGGCACCCCCGAGGGCTCGCGCGGCTCCTCCGAGATGGCCGCGTTCGTCGCGCCCTACCTCGACGAGACCGCCGGGCTGATCGTGGACGCGCTGGCCATAGCGGCCGACGGGCTGGCGGTGTCCCCGCTGCACGTCGCGCTCGCCTGGGTACGGGACCGGCCCGGGGTCAGCGCGCCCATCCTCGGCGCGCGCAACGCCGCGCAGCTGAGCACCGCGCTGTCGGTGGAGGGCCTTACGCTGCCGGAAGAGATCTGCTCGGCCCTGGACGACGTCTCGGCGCCGCTGCACCGCTACCCGGACCACGACTGGACCACTCTCTGAGCGCCGTACCGCTCCTTGAGTGCTGTACGGCGCGGTCGTCCCGCTCCACGGAGGCTTTCCGCGTGACCACCCCGACCCCGTCCGACGACTCCACCGCGCCCCCGGCCACCGGCAGCGCCGCCACCGCGGACGGCCCCGCCGTGCCCGCCGCGCGCCCCGGCCCGGCCGGGAAGCCGGACCTGGCGAGCCTGGCGGCGGCGATGCGCTCCATCGAGCGCGGTGAGAGCCCGGCGGCCCCCGCCCCGCGCGGCGACGCGGCCGAGGCCCGGCGCAAGCGGCGCGAGGCGATGGCGGAGGAGACCGCCCGCCTCCAGGCCCTGGAGGCGGCGGAGGCCGTCCCGGCGGGTGGTTCCGCGGCGCCGGACGCGGACGCAGACGCGGGCCCGAGCGCGCCGGACGCCGTTGACGGTGACCCCGAACCCGCCCCCGCCACCGCCACCGACGCGGGCGGCACGGGCGACGACGACGGGGAGAGCCCGCACAGCGACCCGGCCGCGCCCGAAGGCACGGACAGCGCCGAGGTGGACGCCCGGGGCAGGGAGCCGTCGTCGTCCGGTCCGCTCGGCAAGGAGGCCGCGGGGGCAGTCCGGGAGCGCCCGGAGCCGCGCTCCGCTGCCGCGGGTGCGGCGGTCCGGGGCCCCTTGGACGCGGTGGCGGTGGCGGCCGCGCGGGAGGTCCTGGCCGGGGGCGGGGCGCCCGGGGAGCTGGCGGAGCCGGTGGTGCGGGCGCTCGGGGAGGGCGCGGCGGAGCTGGTGCGGGCCGACCCGTGGAGCGTGCTCGGCCTGCCGGGGGTACGGGTCGGCGTGGAGCAGGTGGACGCGTTCGCGCGGGCGGTGCTGGGCGAGGCGGCCGGCCCGGGTGACGAGCGGCGGGTGCGGGCGCTGGTGAGCCATGTGCTGGACCGGGCCGCCGAGCAGGGCCACACCGCGCTGGGCGCGGACACGCTGCGTACGGCGCTCGCGCGCTACTCCGTGCCGGACCCGGACGCCGGGCTCGCGGCGGCCGTGGAGGAGGGCCGGGTGCTGGCCTTCCGCGAGGCGCCCGAGGGCGCGGAGGGCGCCGCACAGCACGCCGGCGATGCCGAGGGCGGCGAGGACGGCGCGGACGGCGAGGACGGCGAACCGGCGCCCGTACGGCTGCTGTTCGGCCTGGACCGGTACGCCCTGGCGGAGGAGAGCCTCGCCGACGGCTGCGTGCGGCTGCTGCGGTCCTTCGAGGGCCCGCGGGAGGACGAGGCGCCCGGGTGGGAGGCCGCCGCGGCCGCCGCCCCGTCGCCGTCCGCGGCCGAGCTGATCCGGGCGGCGGGCGCGAGCGGCCTGGTCCTGCACACCGGCGGCGAGGCGGCCCGCGCGGAGCCCGCCGCGCTGGTGGCGGCCGCCCGGGCGGCGGGCCTGCGGGCGTACGCCGCCGCGTACACCGACAGCGGGCGGCGGCGGCTGGCCGAGGTCCCCGGGATCGGCGCGGAGGGCGCGCGGACGGTCGTAGAGCTGCTCGCGGGGGGCCGGGCCGCCGACGGCAGCCTGCCGCTGGACCTGCTCGCGGTGCTGGACGCCCCGCAGCTGTCCGTCGAGGAGGCCGCCACGCTGGTCGAGGCGGTCCCGGACGGTGCCCGGCTGGTGCTCAGCGGGGACCCGCACACGCTGTGGTCGGCCGGTCCGGGCCGCGCGTTCGCCGACCTGCTCGCTTCCAAGGCGTTCCCGCGGGTCACCTCGCGCACGCCGGACCCGGGGCCGATCGGCGAGCTCACCTCGTACGTGGCGGTCGGGGAGCTGGCCGCGGTGGAGGCGCCGGGCAAGGAGGTCGTGGTGGTCCCGGTGCGGGCGCCGGGCGAGGCGGTGCACCGCGCGGTGCAGCTCGTCGCGGACTCGGTGCCGCGCGCGTTCGGGGTGCCGCCGGGTGACACGCAGGTGATCACCCTCGCGCACGGCGGCCCGGTCGGCACCCGCGCGCTGAACGCGGCGCTGAAGGAGCGGCTGAACCCCGGCCCCGGCCGGTTCGGCGGCTTCGACCCGGGCGACCGGGTGGTCCATGTGCCGGCGCCGGGCCGTACGTATCCGGCCACCGTCGTGGGCGCCGACCAGGAGGGGCTGCGGCTGGCGGGCGCGGACGGGCCGGTGCTGGTGCCGCGCGCGGAGGTCGGGGCCACGGTCCGGCACGGCTGGGCCGTCACCGGCCACCAGGCGGCGGGCATCCGCTGGCCGGCGGCGGTCGTGGTGGTGCCGGGTGACGCGGGGCCGCTGCTCACCCGCGGCTGGGTCTACACCGCCTTCAGCCGCGGCGAGCGGCACCTGTCGGTCGTGCAGGGCGCGGAGCAGGCGCTGGCGGCCGCGGTGGCCGGGCCGGTGGCGAAGGAGCGCACGACACGGCTGGCGGCGGTGCTGCGGGAGCTGGCCGCGCAGTAGGCACGCGGGGGCAGGGCGGGAGCGGCAGCGGAAGCCGGGGGCGGCGGGCGGGGGGGGGGGGGGGGGGGGCCCCTCCC